>CALCXY010000026.1 GCA_937906345.1 Candidatus Woesearchaeota archaeon
TAATTTTTGATATTACTTTTGTTCCATCTTCAGTTAAATGAGTTAATTCACTTGCATCAACTTTATTAACAAGTGATTCTCCTGTGCCATCACTTGAATTAGTGAATTTAATAACGGTTTTAACGCCACTTGTATCTGTTAAAGTTTGACTTGTTACTGTATCTGCCATTTTAACTTGCTGTAAATCCTGTTTCCTTTTTAAATTCTAAAACTAAATTATATTTTTTTACATTACTATCTGATGTTAATAAAACATCGCCATTTGGGGATGATGTAGTAGAAGATATTTCTTTATTTTTTTCAGCTGAAATTAATCCGTAATTTCCATAACCATTTAATTCAAGTATTTCTTCATCAACTTCGGCATCCCAATATAAATTAATCTTTCCTGTTCCTTGTATTTGATAATGAATATTTTCAATACTTAATCTAGGAGCACTATCTGCTTTACTTAACTTTGAAGCATCAAGAAGAAGTTGTTCTGATTCTCCCCCTATACCACTAACTGAAGTGATGACCTTATTAGTATCATCTACAATATTTGTGGTCGTAATAGACATTACTCAACATCATCAAAATTAGCATCTTTTTTTAATTCTATAACAATAAATCCAGTGCAAGCACCTGTTCCTGCAATACTAACATCTCCTGATGTAGCAGTAGCATTAGTAGCATTATTTGATATTGCTGGTCCTGCATATTCTCCTGTGCCTGCTAATGTTATTGCAGTTGTGTTAGATGAGGATCCAACAAATGATATTGTAGCACCATCATCAGCAGCATGAGATATTCCATACCAAATATGTGAAATAGATAGTTTAGCACCATTATTATGTCCTGCTAAACCACTAGCATCAACAGCAGTTCCACCGGAACTTTCATTTGTAAAATCACATATTACTGTAGCTGTGTGAGTTGTGTCTTTTAATGTTCTTGTAGCAAAAGCCATTAATTCTCCCTTTGTAATTCTAAATTAATCTCTTTATCTATATAATTTTGTAAATCTTTTTCACTTATCTTATATTTAATAACAGACTCTTTAATTTTATTATCTAGGTCTTTTATTAAATCTTTTTCATCAATATTTGTTAAAATTGAGCCAACTACTTTTTTCATTCTTGGCGACAATTCTTTATAATATTGAGAACTTTCTAAAAAATCTTTTGTTCTATACTCTTTAAGAATCTTGCTTAGAAATTTTTTTTTCATTAGTTTCAGCCTTTGTAGTATCAACAGCACCTTTTTCAGGTGTTGCCATTATTGTTTTTGCTAAACCTTGTCGTCTTGCATCTAAAGCTGCACCAATCTTATCTTTTAAAGCATCTTTAAAAAATTCAACTGATTTTGCTTTACTACCGTTAGTATCTACAACAGAATTAACAAATTTCTCTATACCACTTACTTTTTCTTTTACTTTTGGCATAATACTATTTATCTCCTAAATTAATATTCTCCAGAACTAATATCATCACCAGATTGAGGACCCGAAATAACACCATCCTCTATTTCTTTTTTGATTTTAACATCTTGTTCTTTTATATCAATAGTTGATTGTTTTAAAATATTTCTACGAACATAATCCACAGAAAAATATTTTCCCACATATTCTCTAACTTCTTGGCATAATCTCAATCTTTCACTTAACATTTCAGATTCTTTTAACTCGGCAAAATGGCCATCTTTCAAAAAGTCATAATTTATAAAATCTACCATTTTATCCCAATCGTCTAATGTTATAACACCTTTTAATATTAATTGAGTTTTCAATAAGTCATTAAATAATTCTGTAAATTTCTTTCTTAATCTTTGAACAAATTTTGTAAATTTTAATTCATCTCTTGTTATTTCAGCTGCACGGCCTAAAGCGAATCCTGAACTTGCTTCTAATCTTGATACAGGAACATTAAGAGAACGATATAATTTTCTTTGAAAATATTCTATATCTGCAATCTCTCCTAAATTATTTCCACCTGGTAAAGTTGTTATGTCAGTTCCTCTGCCACCTTCTCTTGATGGTAGCCAGAAATCTTCTAACATAGACATATAATTTCTGTCATCTCTTATTTCACCTGTGCTGGCATCATAAACAAGTTTGTTACGATAACGATTCATAACATCTTTTAAATATTGTTCTGCTTTAACTTTTGGTAAATTACCAACATCAATTTTAAAAATTCTTCTTTCTGGTGCTCTTGCAATTCTGTAAATAACAACAGCATCTTCTATCATACGAAGTTGATTCACAGGTTTAATTGCTTTGTGTAAATATGATAAGACAATATTTCTACTTTGGTCTATGATTCCAGAAGGACAATATGTAATGGCATCAACGGAAACTCTTGCTCCTGTTGCATTTGTATTATCAATACCTTTTGGATTGAATATAAAATATTCTTCATAATCTTCTATAATATCAATACCTTTAGCAGAAGCTTGTCTATTTTTTTGAATTTCCCTAACTTTTTTAATTTTCATAGGGTCAATATATCTTATTTCTGTTAGTCCTTTTCTAGGACTTTTTCTATCAATAACTTTATGATAATATAATCTACCATCAACATACCATCTACGGAAAATGTCGTGGCCTTTTGTATTAAAACCTAATAAGTTTAAAACTTCATTAAATTCATCATTTATTTTTAATTTAACATCATCAGAAAAATCAATATTATCCACATTTATCTTTACTGATTTTACTGTTTCATCAGCAACAACTGCTTCATTGACAATATCCTCTACTGCCATATCACATTCTGGATGTAATGAAACTTCTCTATATCTTTGTATTAAATCAGCCTCGGATTTGGCCGTCCCCTCCATATCGAGGTATTGACCAAAGAAACCACCAGCACTAACGACAGTTGTTCCATCGTCAGTTACTGGCGGTGTAAAAGCTTGTTGTGGATCAGGAACCTTTTTGGTTCTTTCGATTTTGAAGCCGAATAATTCCATTATGTTTCCTTTTTAATTATGTAGTTGTGTTACTTTCAAGAAAATTGTATCTAAAAGTTACTTCATATTCTTCAATTATTTCTGTTGGATCATAAGTTAGTGGTATTGGTGCAATTGTAGTTGGCCAAAGACCTCTAAAAGTATATGATTTTAATGTATTTCCGTTTCTATCTAAATGGTCTACAAAAGCATCCACTTGATAGTCGGCAGGATTTGTTAATCCTTCATTATCTGACATATTATTAATTCCATTATGCCATCTTTCGAAAGCATTTCTGGTTAAAAAGTCAGTATCATTATAAACTGTTACAATCCAAGGCTCAAAAGTTCGGTCTCCAGCGATGTATATAGGTCTTCCTCTAAAATTTACAGGAACTTCGGTTACTGCTAACCCTGGGATTTGAGTTGCACGGCACATAAACGCCATTGTTTCAATTTCCCCACCTACTTGAGCATAACCTGGAAAAGGCATTATAACCTTAAACTGATTCGCTCTTGCTCCACCACCGGCTAATTTAGCTTTGAAATCATTAATATTTGGCATATTTCTTCTCTCCTACTATTTATTATTAACCAGCGACTTCTTCGAAAGCCACGCCTGTTCTTGTTGCGACAAATTTTAAAGTAATAAAGTTTATAGAACGAGCAGGTTTAACATATATATCTGCATTAAACTCATTTCTATCTATAACACTTCCTGGGTTGTTTGTTTCATCACATACAACCAAGAAATCAGTAATACCTCTACGACCTTGCACATCTCTCAAAAATGGTTCGATTACATTTCTGAAATTAGCTCTTGTAAATTCGTCATTAAACTCGAAGAGCTGAAATTTAGCCGCTGTTGATATTGCTTTTTCTAATACTATGAATAATCGTCTAACATTAACTCTATCAAAGGCACTTGGTGCTGATAGTCCAGTTTTATCTCCAAAAAGAACTGTTCCTTGACCAGGAATAGTTACAACAGGATTGACTCTTTTTCTATAAAGGTCGTCCCTATGAAGTTTTTCAGGATTAAAAGCAAGTTTAACTGCACCCCTAATAACTCCTCTATTAAGACCAGCAGGTGAATACCAAGCATCAGCAATTAAATCTGTTCTACAAGTTAATCCTGCAATATCTCCATTTAGAGGAACATAACGAAATACATCATTGTATCTATCATATTGATATTTGTAACCACTATCGAAAACAACATAAGATGAACTTCTAATGTTATCAAAAAAGCCTGTAACATTAGATGATTGTGTTGAAGCACTTGCAACATTTACTACATCACTTCTTTGTGGTGAAGCAAACACTACTGAATCTTTTCTGTTTTCTGCAATAGTAATTAAGTTATCGACATGAGTTGCTGAACCAGAAGGACCTGCGATTATTAAATTAATATCAACAGTTTCTGGATCATTAAATTTATTATAAGCAGTTTGTAACTGAGCATCTGTTACGGTAGAACCATTTGCTCCTGCTGATAAACTGTCATTTTTAACAGCTGTTACAGAAGTAAAAGTTAGTCCTAAAGCAGCAGTTCCCCAATTGGTTCCGCTTGAATGATGGTCCATCCAATAAATGTAACTTGATTTATTGTATATTACATCAACATAGTAATTTGTGTCTCCTTGTGGTGACTTTGCATCAGAAGCTTTTGATACTGAATCATAACTTTCTAAAATTTCACCAACAACGCCAGTGATTCCACCATCTTCATCTACAACTACAACATGAAGCTCGTCTCCTGTTCCACCTCGGTCAGAAACATAAGGTGAAGTTCCTGGAGCACCAGCAACTTTATCGTAATATTGCCATCTTCTTCTAACATTTACTCCAACAGAACCTTGTCCTGTTGCAACTTCTGGAACGGTATGTAATCCACCAGTTCCTTCAGGATGTCTTACAAAAGTAATTGTGTTAGTAGAAATAGCTGTAATACGATATTCATATCCACCAGTTTCGCCAAAGTTGACAATATCGCCAACAGAAAAACCAGTAGCACTAGTTAAATCAAAACTTGTATCTCCAACGGATAAGTTGGAAGATGCAATAGTTGTTTTATCAGTTTCCTCATAAGCAGTTGAATCTGGACAAACGGAAACTTTAAGATTGTTTCCCCAAGCGCCAGCTGTTCTAGCTGCCCAAAGGCCTACGGATCCGGAGCCATCACTATAATTATCTTGATAATGAGTGGTATTCTTGATTTGAAGTCCAGTACCATCAGCAGTAGCATTAAGCTGACTCGTTTGAGTCGCTCTAACTACACGAAGAGCGTTTCCATATTGTAAAAAATTAGCAGCTGAATAGAAATGTTCGAAATTATCTCCATCAGGTTTGCCAAATGTTTCAACCAACTCTTGTTCACTACCCACAGTTACAATTTCATCTAGTGGTCCTTCCCTGAATTCGCCAGCGAAAGCACCAACAGTAGTAGAAACTGCCGGGATAATGTTGGTAAGGTCTTTTTCTTGTATCTGAACACCAGGTGATACTTGAAATGCCATTGTGTTCGTCTCCTTAACTTATTTGCAAATAAATTATTAAAAAATGTAAATTAAATTTAATTAACATCTGTAATCTATTTATTAATCTTTCAATCTACACTATTGCCCTTTACGAACAACAGGATGCCATACATCTCCGTATTCATCAATGGTAGGCTCATCTTCCTCTTTAGTTAATCCATCATCTAAAAATCCAAAAGGTGCCATATCTTGTTCTATAATTTTCTCTTGTTCCTCATATAATTTTGAACGAACATCAGTATTAGTTAATTCTTTAAAATAAGGTTGATTTGATAACCACCCAAATATTATTAAACAAGTAACTAAATCATCATTACAACCTTCTTCAGCCGCCCAAGTTTTATTTTTTTTAATAAATGTAGATAATTCTTGTATAGTATGAAAATCTTTTGTTATTAATTTATCAGATTCTATAAGTGTTTTTAAATTAGAACAACCAATTTTTTTTAAACTTTTAGTCATTCTTACTCCTAAAGAACTTCCTCTACCACTATATCCAGAACCTAATACTTGTCCTGCTCTTCCTCTTTGAATAGTCATCATTAAATTATCATATTCTAAATCAAATTGCATAGCATCAGCAACTTGACCTCCTATGTCATTTACTTCAATTAATACATGAGCATTATTATAAAGTTTAGCTGCACCTTCTATTATGTTAGGAAATAAAAGAGGTTTAATTTCATTATTTCTATACTTTGCGACCACATTATATGGCATTTTTGTAGCATCAAAAACGACAAAAGCAGAGTAGTCGCTTTGGACTCCTCTTGACACATCAACTGTAATCACATATTCGTGATTTTTTTTAGGTTCAACATATTGTGCTAAACCTTTAATAGATTTAATCGGTGCTGTGTGTGGCATAGATTTGAGTTTTGTTGGATTTATTAATGTGTCAATAGAACCAACAAATTCACATTCAAATTCGGCCGCAAATTGTTCTTTACTTGTATTACGAATTGTTTCTTTTTTCCAATCTTCATCTCTACCTGGAACTTCTGACCAATGAACTTCTATTGGAATATAATCATTATTTTTATTTACAGAATCAACCCACATTTTATAAAACATATTCATACCGTGTGGTGTAGAAACAATAATAACTTTTGTAGTTTTACCTGAAGTTATAGTAGGATAAACAGAATTAAAAAACTGTTCACTAATTGATTGTGGAACGAAAGCAAATTCATCTAAAAATATCATATTATAAGAACCTCCTCTTATCGCACTAGAGGATGTAGCAGCCGCTACTATTTTACTATTGTTCTCTAATTCTAATGAACCTTTGTTCCAATTTAAAATTCCTTGTTGCATCCATTTTGGCAAATTTTCATAAGCCAACTGCAATCTTCCTAAAATATCTCTTGCTGTTTGAGATTTATTTGCTAATATAGCAATATTAACATTTTCATTAAACACAATATAATGTAAGATATATGCTATTATAATTGTAGTTTTTCCACTTTGTCTAGGTAATTTACATATAGAAAAACGATTCTTATGAAAAGTATCTATCATATCCTTTTGAAAACTATACATACTAAAAGGAACTAAACCTTCATCTAAACTTACAATCTTTACATATTTTTCAACAAAATAAGTAGGGTCATCCATACATTTATCAAATTCTAATACTTGCTCTTTTGTAAACTCAACAGCTGTATTAGCTCTTTTTAAATTAGGATTTCCTAAATATGCTTCATTATTTACTTGGGGCATTTTTCCCTTTAACTTTATTTTTCTTTGCTAACATTTTTTGTAATTGAGTAGTAGAACCTACGAATAAAGCATTTTTAACTTGCATAGAAGTCCTACCAGGAACTTCTTTTAACTTTTTCATTTTATCTTGTAAGTCAGCAAGTTTATCAACAACATCGCCAACATTTTTAATTAAATCTCCAGCGACTTCGTATGCTCTTGGATGGTCGCCTTCTTTTGCAATCTCTAAAATACCATCAATTGCTTCTTGACCTTTATTTACAAGATTATAAAAATTATCTCTTGAATATTTGTAATCTTTATCAACATCTCGTCCTTTTGTTGGTATTGTTACTTCTGTTTTTTCTTTTTTAACTAATTCTTTGGTGTGTTTGGTTCCCAACACCTTTTCAATATCTTTTTGAAAATTCATAATTATTCATCCGTATCAGTTTCAGGGTTATATTCCTTACTATCTTTAAAAAATTCAATAGTAGTTGTAAATCCAAAATCGTCATTATAATTTGCTGTTGTAGGATCTGGAACAACAGTAATTCTTGATTCTCTTTTTTCTACTTCTGTTGTATCTGTATATTGGTCAGTTTGAACTTTCTTAATAACTTTTTGACTTCTCAATGGTCCAAATACATAAGTTTTAGCAGTAAAATTTAATGTATAAATTACAGCTCGTCTTGCCCTAAAATCTCCTGTGTAAGTATCTTCATAATTAATACTATTTAAAATTATAGGAACATCTCTTTTAACACCTAACTCTGGCAAAGCATTAATTGTTACTGTATAATCTGGTTGAAAAAATGGTATAATTTGTTCTATTATTTGTAATCCTGATTCAGCAGTTGCTGTAAAAGTAAATAAATCATAAGAAATATTGTAAGGAACAGGATTATATGTAAAATCTAATCTTTTTGTTGTATCAGTTTTTATTGTTCTATATTTGCCCATTTTATTTATTTTTCTACTAGGGTCATATTCAATACTAGAAATTTCAAATCCAACTCTTGGTAAACGAAGAGCAAAACTTCTTTCATCTAAATCAGGTTGTTGGTCTAATCTAACTAAAAATTTTTCTTTTGGTCCATATGCTAATGGAAC
>CALCXY010000027.1 GCA_937906345.1 Candidatus Woesearchaeota archaeon
TAATAAAGATATAAAAAATTTAGCAGAATTGTTATAAATCTTAAACCTTAATCCAGGAACTTACTCGTTCCTAAAATCAAAACTCCCGTTAACTTAACAATGCAGAGTAAGCAAAACATTTATATACCCTTAAACTGGATTATATATATGCCAACAATAATGAAAAAACCTCATGCTAAAAGCTTACATTTTGCGTCATTTGGGTTAATTCTTTTTATCATAATTGTTGTACTAACTATTCCTGTTGCTAATAATCAAAAAGAAGCAAAAGAAAAGTTTCCTAAACCTTTAGTTGAAGTAGTGAAAACTGAAGATGTACCACAAGAGGATAATCAAGGTGTAATTACTTCTGAAAAAACAATTGAGACTAAAGATGAAGATTTTATTGATCAACCAGCACCTCCTAAAAGTTCTAATGAATATAATATTGATATTACCTGGGGTAAATTTACTCCAGAATCTTTAAAACTTAATAAAGGATCAAAAGTTACTTGGACGCATGCTGATGATTCTAAAAAGTTTTTAATTGCTTGCTATGTAGGGCCTAACAGGGTAATTAAAAGTGAAAACATTTTCCCAGGAGAATCTTTTTCCATGACTTTCACTGAAGAGAATGAATATTTGTGTATTGATGCTATTTATGGTGCAAGAGGATTTATAACAGTGGGTAAGCCTGTAAAAGAACCTGATAAAATAGAAAGTATAGATGAAGTATTAGGAGGGCGCTCTACTGGACGTACTCCAGGAAATTCCATAACTGGAGGAGTAGTTAATATTAATAATCTCCAAGGAGGAAAAGTAAAACCTTGGCTTTTGGACTTTTCCTTAGATCCTCTTAAACGAACATTATTAAGCCCTATTTCACTAAATGCATTAGCAACCTTAGCTATTATGCTTTTTATTATTTCTACATTAGAATATACTGTTCATCTTGCTAAGGATTAGAGTATTTTAGTTAATCTTTCTCTAGCTTGAACTCTATATCTTTCCGATCCTTTTGACTTTGTAGTTTCTAGATAAAATTCAATAGCTCTTTTTTGGTCTACCCTCTCAAAAAAATTACCTAATAAGAAATTTCCTCTTGATTTGTTCATTTCTCTTACCTTATGATATCCTTGAATTACTTTGTTTTGCAGAGGAAGATCAGCATCTCTTCCTTTAGATGCATACTCTACTCCTTGTTGATGAAGCTCACTAAAAGCATCACCATAAGCCTGCCAAGCATCATCTTCATATCCTAACTCAATTAATAAATCCATATATTTATCAGTCTCTTTGATATTCCATTTTTCATCCCCTACTTTATATGGTCCTGAAAAATGAAGGTTAAGATACCTGCCTAGAATACTTAATCGAACCAATTCAGTCAGGTTTGCTCTTTTTTCCTTTGGAGATGATGTTTCAAGTTTATATTCAAGATAATCTATCATTCCCTTAGCCCAAACACTCCTAAGATTAATACAAGTTCCTTCAATATTTCTTTCTTGTACCTCTGGAGGATCAGTAAAAATTGCTAAAGCCCCTAAAATAGAATCTCTCATATCTCCTACTACTCCGGGCATTTTAGTTTCTCTTGCTTTTTCATAATCTTCAGCAAGAATTATGTTAGCTTTAGCATGAGCTTCATATCTCCCAATATATTCTTTAGCTTTTGATAAAACCCAAAAAAAGTCCTCTCCAGTTACTAATCTTTGATAAAATTTATAAGTCTCAGGATTCATCCTTGAAGGTGTAAACTCTCTTTGATGGGTTGTGATAGAACATTGGATGAGATCAGGAATTGAAGTAGTATCCTCATATGTAGAACTCATAGTTTTATTATCTGGCTGTTCTGAAAATAACAACAAAGCTCTACTAAACTCACTATATGTATTATTGAGACATTGCCACCTATCAATCTTTAGCTGCATAGCAGAGTCTATAGGTCCTTTAGATCTTATCTCATATAAGTGTGAAATAGTCTCCAATGCAAACACATAGGCTAATCTTGGTTCTTCCATCTCAATAGCTAATCTTTGAAGATGGAGCTTATCTTCTATTGATAGATTAGCTAGGTGTTGCTTAGCTTGGACTCTTAACTCATCAGCACCCTCATCAAAATCAAAGCTTTCTCTAGCACTACCATTACTATCTTCAGCTTGGACTCTTTCTAGAACACCTAATAATTGTGACATACATATAGAAAGAAAGTATAATATTTAAACCTTTACTTAAACTCAACTTTTTTTGCTCTAGTTCCTTTTTTCTGAACTTGAGTTTTTTTACAATCTTTACATTGATATCGTAAATCAGTTTTCTTAGAGGATTTAGATCCAGTCATTTTCCATTTTCCTACTGGTGGCTTACTTCCATATCTTCCTAAGTTACCATGACCTTTCCCAAAATGGGTTCTACTTTTAGAATATCTTCCCATAGGCCGTGCTGAACCAGGAGTTCTAGACTTTGAATTAGATATTTTATGCTCTGTGTGTTTTTTACACTTTGGGCAATATCTATTTGTAATTTTAGGTAATTTCATAGGTAATAGAATTTTTAGTTGGTTTATAAAACTTTCTACATACCACTTATTTTAGGGAAAGTATTATAAACAATTTTTAATTCTTTTTTAGGATGTTACGCAAATTAAACAAGATAATTCACAGTCCTTCTCTGATTTTTAGACATGTAAAGCTTAAATTTATTGATCTTTGTATGTTTAATATCCTATATGGATCTAAAAAAACATATAACCTCCACTATCAAGATATTGATGTCCAATACTCTACAGAGGACAACCATTCAAAGCATTATTTTTTCCCTCGTTACGCAAACGGTGTAATTCATGAGCCTAGTGTTACTAAGGAGATGGTTAAGAATCTCAAAAACTCAAAGGTTTTTGTGGATGTAGGGGCACACCTTGGTTATTTTACCTGTCTCGCTGGAAAGATCCTGCAAGATGGGGTTGTCGACGCATTCGAAGTAGAGAAAAATGCCTTTGCCCTCCTTAAAAAAAATTTGGAGATAAATCAACTAAACAACGTCAATATCCATAATGTAGCTGTTACAGACAAGAAGGGATCAATTAAGATACCTCTGAAGAGCACGCCTAGTCCTTTTTTTTCAATTGCAAAATCTGGGCAGGAAAGTGATTCTATAGAAGTTGAGACAATATCTCTAGATGAATTCTACTCAAAAAAAGATTACAAACCAGATGTTGTGAAGATTGATGTTGAAGGGGCAGAGATGCAGGTGCTTCAAGGCATGAAAAACTTATTAGTAACAAGGGATTTAGTGCTTTTTATTGAATTGCATGGTAATGTTTTGCCAGAATTTGGGAGCAGTTCAAAGGAAGTAATTAATTTCCTGATTGATAAGGGGTATTTACTTTATGAGTTTGAAAATCCTCACGACCCCTATCCTTTACCACCACGCAAAATAGAAAAAGATACTCAGATTGATTACAATACTGTTCTCTATGTGAATAAGAAAGAACTCTAAATATTATCATCAATTATCTCTGCTCTTTCTTTTTCAATTAAAACATCAGCTATATCTTGAGGTAAATTAGCAACATCTTCTTCTTCGAAAGGCCCAATAATCTCTAAATCTTTTCCAACAAATTTTGGAACTGCAGATAAAAATCTAACTAATACTGTATCTCTTTTAGTGGTTTCTACATTTTTTGTTGTTCCTTCAACAGGCACTCCATTTTTTGGAGTAGTTGTTACTTCTGGATGTTTTCCATCTTTAATATTAAGTAGAATATCTTTTCTATAGGATTCTAATACTTTTGTAACATCTTCAAAGAGTTTTTTCTCTTCTTTGAGCATAATAGAGGTATCAATAAGAGATTTTCCAACTCGAGCTGTATCTAAAGCCATGTTAATAAGTTTTCTCTCACGCTTATCATATAATTTATCAAGAAGATTAATGATATTATCCATCTGGATTCTAGTGTTTTCTTTCTCAGTAGAGGAAAATAAGTCTCCGTCAGCAGGTGCATTTAGAATTTTCTTTTTTTCATTGAGATAATTAATCAAATCAAGGAAGAAACTATCACTCAGTTTTTGCAGTTCTGCTCTATTATTTTCTACTCGAGAAAGATCTTGTATTGTTTGATAAGTAATATTGATCTCTTTTTTAGCATCCTCTTTAAATTGCACACGAATCTTATCTGTTTCCTTTTCTTCTTCAATATGCACATCTGGCATCTCTGGCTCTTCCATAAAAAACAGATACTATAACAGATTTATAAATATTTAGATAATGTAGTTGCATTTTGGTTGAACACAGTTGATCCTGGGCAGGATCAACTAGTAAATCTCAGAAGAAAAAAGCCAGTTAATCTACTCAATCTCATCCTTATTTATAAAATGTTTGCACTTAACAGATGTGTCCAAAAGAATTTTCCATTTATTATCTAAGACATCACTACAAAAGGTCATATCATCATACCCTGTTGGATTATAACGAAACTTAAATTTTTCTAAAACTTCTCGATGAATCAACATACATCCTAACCCTACTCTATTTACTTCTATTACATCAGGTTCTTTAACCTCTTCAAATGTTAATCTTCTTTTAATTTTTTTAGGATCAAAATCATTTTTCTTTAATTCTGCATATTGTTCTTTATAGACATCAGGTTTAGCCTTAATTTTATCAATCCATTCTTGAGTTACTGAAACAAATGCCATAGGATCTAACGCTGCTTTGTTATTAACCTCAACTAGGGTAAAATATACTCCAGATACAACACGTGCATTATTGGCTAAAAGTGTTTTAATAGCATTTGGTGGTGGAATAACATCTTGTTCAAGAGATAAAAAATATTCAAAGTCTGTTTTCAAAAACTCTTCACGTAAAATATTCCTACTATCAACAACTGTTTTTTTAGGATCCTTATCATGTGGCCCTTTAAGTGCATTAACCCCTTTTTCCTTAAGTAAATTAATATATTCATCAGAATCTGTGTTATCTACAATCATAAAATACTTCTCAGGATAGTCTAATGCAGCTATACCATTAAGATACCTATTTATGCAATACTTTTTTCCAATCCAAGTTGGACATCCAATAAATACTTTAGGATCTGACATTAAAATAAGTTATTAAAGCTTTTTTATAAATCTTTCCACTAGTTTTTTAAAACTAACTTAATATTCACTCTATTATCACTCTATATAACAAAAAAATGAAAAACATTATCAAAATAACAAAGAAATCAGGAATCCCATTAATAGGAACTATGTATTTTGGCATCATGGATAGATCTACTAATATTTTAGAGATAAGACCAACAACTCTTTGTAACATTAATTGCACTTTTTGTTCTGTTGCTGCAGGTCCAAAATCTACCTACAATAATGATTTTGTCGTCGAGGAATCTTATTTAGTTGAAGAATTAAAAAAAATTCTGGATTTTAAATCTACACCCATGGATATTTGGATAAATCCTCAAGGAGATCCTACTGTATATCCTGATTTAGTTGCTTTAATTGAAGATTGTAGAAACTTAAAGAATGTAAAAAATATTATTATAATAACAAATGGTATGCTTCTCACAAAAGAAAAGATTGATGCTTACAAAAAAGCAGGATTAACACAAATTAGTTTATCTATGAACGCATTTTCATCTAAAAAAGCTAAGGAATTAGCAGATATTCCTAAATATGATATTGAAAAGATCAGAAAAGTTGCAAAATATGCTGCATCTCAATTAAAATTAGTTTTAACTCCAGTCTATTTGAAGAATACCAATGAGGATGAAATCGATTCAATTATAAAATTTGCTAAAGAAATTAACGCAACTATCACAATTCAAAATTTTTTACACAATAGAAAGGGAAGAAACCCAGTATCTCAACAATCTTGGAAAAAATTCTTAAATCAAATGAAGGATTGGGAGAAAAAATATAATATCGAACTGTTAAAGGTTGGTAAAATTGAAAAAACAAAGTTATTGCCTAAAGTTGCTAAAAAAGGACAAGTTATTGAGGTAGATATTGTGATGGATGGGAAGTTTATAGACGAGAAAATAGCTGTTTTTCAAGGAAGAAATATAGTGGTATATGGTGCTAAACGATTAGGAAAAGCAAAAATTAAGATTGTAAGAGCATCACATAATCTCTATTTTGGTAAATTAATTAAAGGTACTTAAATCTAATTTCCTAGGAATCTCTAATTCTTCATCATCAACTGTATTAAAGTTTAATCCTACAAATTCTATTCTTTTCTCAATAGATCCATCATCATTCCTATAAACAATTTCATAAGGAACTCCATAATAATTATCTATTTGTGCTAATCCTTTTCGCCCTTTATTATCAATAAATTCGACTTCCCAAACAGTAATTTTTTTACCATAGAGATGAGTATTACCTGTTAAATACTTAACTTTCCAAGTATTTGGAATTAATAAAGGGTTTTTCCCTTCATTGTAACCAGAATAATTTACTTTATAATATACTCCTCTTGCTCGAGAGTCACAAACCCCATTATCTGTACAATAACCATAAGCAGTTCCCTCATCTAAATCTAATAAAACAATGTTATATATTTTCTTATTTTTACTAATTTTTTTGCCTAGTTTAACTCTCACTTTATTGCCTTTAACTGAGAAGCTGTCTTTAGTATCACTTAAATCAGAATATGCGAAAGAAGTAACCTTACTAGAGTTAGAGATTAATGCTGAAGCATTATCTAAGGGCTTTTCAGAGCTATCTAACGATAGATCTGGAGTAGATATAGTCTTTTCAGTAACTTTAATTGATTCCTTTGAGGGAGTATTAATATCATCAACAAGCCCATCTTTTAACTCTTGCTGATCAACAAGATTAACTAATTGTACACAACTTGTAAGAAATATAATCAATATGAGAATTATTATCTTTTTCACAAAATACTATAAGAACAAGTTATATTTATACTTTACTAAAAATGAGAATTATTAATTAATAAAAAGAAAAAAAAGAAAGAAAAAAATTAAATTTTTTCTTATTCTGCAGCCTCAGCAACTTTTGGTGCTGGGACACTAACTGTAGCTTCGGTTAAAGTTGTACCTGCAACTTCTACTTCCATTACACCTGCATCTAAGCCACCTAGCTTGGTTCCTTCTGCTATTACTCTAGCAGCTCTTCTTGTATCAAGAGCGCTGAAACCTGCTACAAGCATTGCAACGTTTCCGTTTGTATGCTCTAATAGCTTAACCATAGCTTTTCCTTCGGAAAATCCTTTGGTACATGGTGTTGGGTTGCTTAACAACTCAGCAGCAGCTGTGTTAACACATGGGCCACCTACAACGATAGCGTTTTGTGCTCTTACATCTGTTACTTCTGAAGCTAACTTAGCTGTTCCAAGTGCAATTGGTGTTACTTGTGCGCTAGTTGATGCTCCGCCTTCACTAGTTGATTTAGTGAATGCTGGTGCATTTGCTGTCACATATACCAATGCTTCTACTTGACCGTCTGGAATTGTCAAGATTAACTCGTCCGGACCTTGTGTATCTACGATTTGTTCAACCAAGATACCGAAAACAGTCCTTTCTTGTCTATTATCTGACGTTCCAACTTTATGTAGACCACTTTGGAATGCTGGTTGGTATCCATCAAGCTCAGTAATAGCTGTGCCGCCACCAGCAAAGTCTTTAGCATATCTTCCAATTGTTCCAATATCTAGCTCTGGAGTTGAATCAACAGTTATAGGAACCATTAAAACTTCCTCTTGTGATGAATCATCAATCTCATCTGAGTCTACGATAATGGACAAATTAAAGATTGTTCCAGTTGTAGCTGCTATAAAATTAGCTGTGTTGTTGTAAGACAGGTTTATATAAGCTCCACCTTTTGTTACTAAGAAAGGTTGGTCGCTTGGGTTTACAGTACCTGAACCGTCCATATCTACACTGATATTAGCATCATCCGAATCGCTTATTGGGAAAACTTTGAACTCTTTTCCGCCAACGATAATTTGTGCGTCTGATGTATCTCCAGTTGCAGTATATGAAACTTCAATGGTTTCTCCGGTTCCTCTATCTTTGAACTTCAACACATTATTAGTTGAGTCTTGGTCCTTATATTGAAGAACGTGGGTGAATCCAGTTTGTCTCTTACCATTAGCTTTGTTCTCGTTTACAATGAAGGTGTCTTCGTCTCCAATAGGATACTTAGCTTGGTTTACCGGTCCTGAAAAGTTTTCCTGGAAGATAAGTCTTTTATCACTTGAATCATCTCCAATTCTGTTATTCCCTGAGGCAATAACGGAAAGTATTGGAAAACTAATAGTGTCTCCATCTTTGTTATCAAAGCTTAGCTTATACTGCTTATCTCCTGAATTAGTTAATCTAACTTCTGAGGTAGTAGGTGATGTAAGTCCTTGAAACTCGATATCAAAGTTAGCTGTAAAGAATCCTTCTGGATCATCGAGTTGTGATGTAACTGTTTTTCCTTCAGCAACATACAAATCATCATCCGCTCTAAGGGAGATCTTTATTTTACTAATCTTTGTTTTTGTGTTGTCATCAGTTCCTGAGATTTCAACTGTAGCATCTGAGATTGTTTCATCTCGAACCTCTAATGAGCCACCACCAGCTTTAGTGATGTTTGTATCTTCTATGATTATTTCATCTAATCCTAGATAGAACTCAACAAGGTCTTGTGTAACATCTCCAGCTTCGTTTCCTAAAAGGTTTCTAACACCAATTTCAATACCGTCTGATAAGGTATCTGTTTGGTCCTCTTTTAGTTTTCTGGTAACTTCTCCGTTAACCTTTAACTTAACTGCTGGTGTGCTAGTTGTATCATCTATAATCAGAGCTGTAACTTCATAGTCTTTGCCATCCAAAGAATAAGTTTTTGTTTGTCCTTCTTCTAGAGTGTCTGAAACATCTCCACCGAATAAGGTTAACTTAACTTTGTGTTGACCTGATCTTGAAGCTTTAGTAATACTATATTTTTTACCCATGATATAAAGATCTTCATCTTCAAAATCATATAGTGTATTACCATTTGTAGCTGCTGTTCCTGAAGCATCTGTAACATCTGATTCAGCTGGTTCTTGGAATTCTAGCTCATAGATAAAGATGTCATCGTTTGATTTAACGTATAGATAGTCTGCTGGAATATCTTCATCGTCATCATCGTCGATTGCAAAATCTACATATGTTCTAGAAGACTCATTGAATTTAATATATTGATTATATTCAAATGAACCTTGAGCGTTGTCTAATGCACCTGAAGCTAAAACTTTCAAGTCATCTTTTGTTAGAACTTCTGTAACATTATATAATGTTTCTTGTAGTTCTAGATTGTCTGAACCATCTTCGATTCGTGCTGCATCTCCACTAACTGCTACATTGGTTCCGCTGAGTCCACTTACTGGAACTTCAACTTTAGCTAAGTATTGCAAATTTGTAGCAATATCAACTGAACCTGCAACGTCTGAAGCTGCTGCGGTATCTCCGAATACGATTACACCATTAAAGACTCCGTCTTTAATAAATGGGTTCGGATATGACTTTAGGTCAGATGCTGCTGAAGCACCTAAAAGCGTTGCACCGACCATGGAAAGGCCAGTCCCTAAAGCAACTATTTTTTTAATCGCTTTCCTTAATTTCATCTAAACACCTCCGTGTTTTTGGTTTTTTTTGCATCCAAAACCAATTTTTTGGATCTTAATTCAGTATCTTGTTTGAAAGATTTTTTTTGACACTTCACGAATCTATTATGAAGTTGCCATCTTTCGACATAGATGACTGAAGTTGACATACTTTTCCAGCTTCTGGTTTATAAAACTTTCGTAAGGCTTTGCCAACATATATTCCTTAAATTGCACGAGAGACCTCCTAAAGCCCATATTTAACCGTTTTAGCCATTTATCACTATAAGATGGTATTGTATTGTGTTTATAAAGAAAATTTAGAAATTTTGAACAAATTGATATGTTATATAAAATGCATATTTTAGCAAATTTTTGAGTATTTTCACTAAAAAGGATGAGATTAATTTTTCTATTATGAAGTGGATTTTGCATTACTATATTATAGGTATATTTACATATAAACATTTCGATAGCAAAATATGATTTTAGGTAGGAAATAGGTATAATGTATCAATTTTGGGCTAAAATAGCCTTAAAATAGGGGTAAATTGGCTAATTTAGGTGATATCATTAAAAGTGAGAGTTTGATATAATCTTTATTACATCTGGTTATTTTCGGCGCTATTTTTCTCTTCTTTGGTTGAACATATGTTTAACATGGATTTTCTCTACTCCCCATACCTGGTAAGGGGAGTAGAGAAAATCAGAAGGATCATGTTCAAAGAGAAGAAATGCCAAAACATACTTGATTTTTTTTCGGGTACTATATTTAACATTATTTTTATCATTTACATATATTCCCTTCAATTTCTCTCCCCATTACTTTGTAGGGGGAGAGAAATTGAGACTAACAGATCAACTCCTCAAGCTAAAAAGTAGTAAATGAACAAAATTATAAGAAATAATGTGGGAAGGAGGATCCAGAACGACTTTTTTGCCACGGCAAAAAACATCGACAAAAACAAGACTGCAGAACACAAAACTTTTGGTTTTGGTTCTGCTGCCCGACAAAACACCTAAATCATCAAAAAATATAAGAAATAATGTGGGAAGATGCATATCAGCTTACCTGCGATAGGTGTAACCCCTTTTTTGGGTATTTTGGGACTATTTTACAATCCTCCTTTTTGTTTTTTTAGTTTTAGGATAAAGAAGTATATATAGTTTTTGGTAATGGGGGTTGGTAGGTAAATTTATTATCTAAGAATAAAGTGTGTGTTGAGTTTTTGTTCTATTATAGAAGTGAGAGTTGCTCCTTTTTTATGAGCCTCGTATCTTAGCTGATTAAATAGTTCTCTATTTAGCCTAACTGTGACGTGTCTTTTTGATGCCATTTTTCTTTGGGGAGATTCCTACTAGCCTGAGAAGTTTTTTTGTCTGGGGTTTGAGTAAATGCCAGTTTTTGAGTAGGTATTTGTCTTGTATTATCTCCATTTTATTAGAGTAGTAATCAATGAGATTATTTAAGTGCTTTATTTCTATAGAGAATTATAAGAGTAAAGAGACAATGATATTATAGGAGACTTTATTGATATAGGAAAAGGTATTACTATAATTAATATAGAGGTGGATTTATGAAGGTGGTTGTTTTTTTCTGATGCAGGTTTGTCTTTTGAAATTCTTTAGGTTGTTTTTCCAGTTACCAAAATATTCAAGGAGGATATCTGTGGCTAATTGTTTTTGTGAGTGATTGAATACTTTACAGTAAGTGCTTAATGTATCTCTTGCTTCTTTAGTTATTTCGATAGTGGTTGTGTTATTGTTTTGGTCTTGAGGCATTAGGATCACCATTATTATAGCAGCACTTACCAACTCTTCAATGTTTTCTTTTTGTACTTCTGGTTTCTAATGATTTAATTCCACATACGATACTCCTTTGTTTTTCAATTCATTTTTTATTGTTGGAATGGCTGAAAAGTTTTGGACGACTATCATTCTGTCTTGTTGTGCTGCGTTGACTGCGCTGATTGCTTGTGTTGCTGTTGATCGTCCTCTATGTGCAAGGTACTCTACTCCTAAAGTATCAAGTTGTTTATGGAAGGGGCATTCGAACATGTTTCTCTTTCTATTCACTCTAAAATCTAGCTCTGGTGGTTTTGGAAAAGGGAATAGTTCAACTATTGGCTGTAAAGCTTGTCTCAGCATGTTATCATATTCATCGCTAAAATCTGTTTTTAAATAAGCTTCTACTCCGTTATGTCCTTGTTTACATGCATCTTTCCACATTTCTCTATCCAATTTATCTACCATTCCCTCTCCTTGATAATAGCATTCACGCAAACATCCTAAAGCACTCAGACCCTCTTCGATCACAGAATTATTAACACCTACACAAGTCATAGAAGGGGTGAGAGCGTATTTTAAAAAGGGATAATTCTCAAGAGCTTCATCAATGGTATTAGCTTCTTCCTCATTAAGTCCCTCTTGGATTGTATTTTTTGTTACTCTTGATTCATTTCTCTGAATTCCAATTAATTTCATATCAAATTTTTTTATCAACTGATCAGTACTTTGAATTAGTCTCGCTTGAATCTCTTGAAAGGGTCCTGAGCCAAGTAAGAAATAGACATGCCTACTTCCTTGATGCGAATCTTCAACAGTTGCGATATTCCTTTCTACATATTCTGCCACAGCTGGTATGTCATGCACATTAGGAACTGGCTGAGACATGAAGTTGTAGTTGAACTTTCTTTTCCAGTAAGCAGGGATAAAACTCCACTTTTGGTTAGGTATTGTGGGTAATCTAATTATTTTACCATCTGTTTGTGTTACTAACATTTTCTTGTTCCTCCCCCCAGTTTGTTTATCACCAGAGTTCGGAAGAATTCCGAATTCTTTATTCCTTTTTGGTAGTAAAATTATATAATTCTAAGGGTTTTTATATAATTATGGCTTATATTATATATAAATTATATAATTTACTATTCTAAAGTAACAAAAACAAGTAAGAATATAGACTTTCCCCTTATACAATATATATTGCCTTATAATTATATATATATATCTCTGAATCGGAAGATTTGCGAAAAATTGAAATAAAGATTTAGAAAATCCGCAGAATCTGGATATATTATGTTCACTTCACAAACAAAAACTTTTCTTTCTTTTCTTTTTTTAGTATTTCTTCTTGTTTTAATTTATCTACTATTTTTTGTACCCTATGTCTCGGTTCTCCTCCTATTTGTTTTAATTAAT
This sequence comes from Candidatus Woesearchaeota archaeon, assembly GCA_937906345.1. GTDB lineage: Archaea > Nanobdellota > Nanobdellia > Woesearchaeales > CALCXY01 > CALCXY01. The sequence goes on from CALCXY010000027.1 coordinate 12,772, forward strand.
GTTATCCTATCAATTTATAAATATAACTTCATTCTTTATATATATAAATATAAATTGGGAGGGAAATAAAATGAGAAAGCATATTGTTGATACTACTCACATCTGGGGAGCTTATAAAGAAATTTTGTTAGGGGAAAATGTTATGTCTCGAGTTATTCGTTTTGGTGTAAATGGAATGACCTCTTTACATAGACACGCAGTAGATGAAATAGTAATTGTTGAATTGGGAAAAGTCTTATGTTATTCTGGAAATGATTCTGAAAATCTTGTTACTACAGAATATGGAGCAGGAGAAAGAATAATATTACCTGCAATGATGTGGCATTCTTGTGGTGCTATTCAGGGAATTTCCAAAGATATGCCCTTTGCTTTGGGAATAGAGTATATATTTGGTGATATTCAAGATGGAAAATATGTTATTGAGAGACATCCAACAACTCCTTCAAAACCAACACCCTATAAACAATGGTCAGATTCCCTCCAGACACCATAATTGCTGGAGCCAAACTAGAAAATGTATGGTTGCAGCAGAACAGTATAAATGGAACTGCTGAATATCAAGGCAGTAGAGTATTCTATAAAATTGCAGATGATCATCGATTACAGAAAGAAGAACATGGATATCATGTTCTTGAAAACTATTTACCTCAACCAAAATTCTTAGGCTATCATAAAATTGATGATATAAAAAGTATGGTTCTTTATGAACATGTTCCAGAATTAGAGCAGTATGAACATTTACTTCTGGGATGGATTAGACAAAAATCAGTAGGTGAATTAATTTGCTCAAAGGCATGGAATCAAGTTTGTAGTCTTCTTCAAAATATGCATGCAAAAACTATGATTGCAGATACTCTTGGTATAACTAAAGAAATTTTTCGTCGAAGTAATGTTTTACCAAATGGAAAATTAGACAACCGTTATGGTTCAGATTGGGAAAGACTTGATTATCTTCTAGATATTAACGAAGTGGCAATCAACGGAAACTCAATGAGCTATAATTGGTCACAATACAAAAAGAATCTACGTGATTTTGGAACCAATAAAGAAGAAACAGTTATGGCCACAATACATGGTTCAGCAACTGAAATGCATATTTGTATGTTACCTATGTTCTTTGATATTACCACAGCTGGAACTTATCCTGTAATGTCTGAATTGTTTATGTTCAATCTTTCGGCCTCTTTTACGGATGAATATGTTGTGCCAAGATTCTTTCCTTTGTTAGTCCCTCGCTTTCCAGAAGTATTAGAAGATTATAGAGAAGAATATGGGCATGAATGGACAATGCGGGAAAAAAGTATCATTGTAGATTTTACCAATCCTTATCCTTCAATACGAGAATCACTTTTGAAATCTTTTAATCAACAAGTGACATTCCTTGATATTGAGCAAGGCCTAGAAATGCTTCCTCAATGGGATTGGAAAAATGAATATACTCAATACACAATTTCTCGGCTCTTATCACTTTTTAATCTTCCTACATTACCAGAATCAGACCAAGCTCTTTTACTAACACATATGGCTCAATTATACGATTGGATGGCAAACCCAGACCAATATTCCACAATACCCCATATAGGTGGGCAAACATGAAAAATTGTATTATTACAGGAGCTAGCAGAGGTGTAGGTATGGCACTTGCCCAACAACTCTACACCAAAAGATATGGGTTAGGGTTAGTAGCAAGAACATTTGATAACGACTCCTTGCCTGAGAATAACTCAACTGTTTACAAGTATAGATATGACATTTCCAAAGTAGATCAAACATTAAAATTCTGTGAAAGAGTAAAACAAGATTTTGAAACGGTAGACATACTTATTAACAATGTGGGATTTAATACACATAAAACAAGAATTGAAGATTTTGGATTACAGGAATATAGTGACATTATAGACCTTAACCTTAAAAGTCATTTCTACATAACTAATCAATTACTACCTATTATGCAACAACAGCAAAGTGGTCATATCATCAATATTTGTGGTGGAATTGCCTATCAATTAAAAGAAGATTGGGCACCGTATGCATCAGCCAAATCAGGAATGATAGCATTTTCTCGTATTCTTTCTAAAGAGTGTATTCCTCATAAAATTAAGGTTACTACAATAATACCTTGTGGAATTGAGACAACATTTCATGATGGTCCCAGACCTAATTATATGTCTGCTGAGAGTGTTGCATCAATGATAGTTATGGCTGTAGAAGCACCTGATGATTTGGTTGTTCATGAATTAATCTTAAAGCCTTTGGAGGAAATATGTTAATCTCACCAAAAAATACTACTTCATTATTAGAAGAAGATATTATTCTATTACTTAATTCTATAGGTGATACTGAAAATCCTGAATTTCTACAGAAAAAAGAAAAACTACCTGATGAAGCATTGGTAGAAAGTTTCAAAGAACTTACTGATTATTCATTAGAATCTACATCAGCTGCTATTATTGAAACTGCAAATAAAATACAAAATCAAATCAATACGCAGTATGTATTGGTTTCGTTGCCACGTGGTGGCACCCATGCAGGAATTGGGATAAAGTATGTCCTTAAACAAAATTTCGGGCAAGATGTTTCCCATTATTCAATTTCCATGTTAAAAGGTGTTGGTATTGATGCTTATGCATTAGATTATGTTATACAAAAACACCAAAATCCATTTATTGTATTTGTAGATGGGTGGGTAGGAAAAGGTGAGTTAGCTCATGAATTAAGGAGAGCTATTGCAGATTATGAAAAATCAAAGCAGACATCTCTTCAACATCTATGTGCTGTTATTTCAGATCCTTATGAAACTGCAAATATTTCTGGAACTCATGCTGAACTTTTTATGCCTGAATCATTAATGGGGGCGACGATTTCAGGATTAGTAAGCCGATCAGGCAATCTACATGATTTAAGTTATCATTTTACAAGAGAATATACAGAATGGCAAGCACAGGACTTTACGAATTGGTATATTCAAAGGGTTAAAGATGCTATTGATAAAAATCCATTATATGTATTTCATACACCTCTTGATTTTGAACAGGTAACATCCTATATTCATTCACATCATGGATTAGAATCTAAAGATGCCTATTTTGGAGCAGCAGAGGTTCATCGTTCCATTGTCAGAAAACATCCGTCTAAAATTATACTTCGTGATAAAAATCATCCTTTGGCTTCACCATTATTAATAAGTGCTGCACAGAAAAACATACCCATTGTTGAAGATGTAAATCTTCCTCTATTTTCGGTGGCTTCAAAAAAATGATTGATGTGATATTGGATTTGGACAGTACACTTATCTTTAATGAGAAGCAACTCAGTGATGAAGAACTTTTACTTGGACAATGTGTAAGTGAAGGAAAAAGTCCTTCAGAAAGAAATTACCTCCATCTCGATATTATTCCTTTATTAAAAGAATTTGGGTCATCGCATAGATTTTCTCTTGCTACTGCGAGGTCACTTACAGATCTTAGAAGAATTGATATTCAAAAAATTCCTATAAATCACCTTTTTCTTCTTGAAAATGGAGGTGTTGTTCTTGATAAAAATCATGCTCCGATTCCTATTTGGGATTTTCCTCAGGATATCAAATCTCTTACCGATTCCCTTATAGAACAAGGTTATCAACTTGACCAACGATATGATTATCAAACTGCAGTGATTATACAATCTGGAACTAAAGATAGTGCTGTCCATACTCAAATTATCGAAAATCTTCATAGGGATTTTTTGGGTGAGGATTTTTATTGTGTATCTGTTGGTAGACGAATTTTTATCAGTCCTATAGGTATTGGAAAATATTCCTGTATTCAACAATTAATCACTCAAAATTTTATTAATCCGTTTTATATGGCTGCAGGTAATGATGAAAATGATAAAGAGATGTTATTACATGCTATTAGAGGATATGTTCCACAAAGTGCTACAATAGCTCCGAAATTGAAAGATGAACCCTGTATTACTCTTTGTCCTGGCACTTCTTTAGCTGCCAGTAAACAATTGATTGAATCCATTGGTCATGCTACCTTTCCCCTTTCCCTTGTCCATTATTATAGTACACCCGTAAAACAAGTTATGCTAAGAAATGACTTCCTAGATTATTGTCGAAAAAATCATGAAGTTGGAAAAACTATTTCACGTTCTTTATCTGCAAAAGATAATCTTATTTTTGTAGCAGGAATTTCAGGTTCAACAAAGACTTTTTTTTCAAATATGATGGGGATGTTGAATGATAATTATTCAGTATTACATTTGGATATTTATGCGGATAAGACTTCCACTGTAGGACCAGCCGTTTCAAAAACATTTATTCCACAATATTTTAAGTTTGATGAATCAAAAAATCAGCTTAATCAATTGTTACAAGGTACTGTCTTACATGTTCCTATTTATTCTCACGAGCATAGAAATATTGGTAGCGAACATGAAATGGTACATCCGAATGATAACTATGTATGTGAAGGTATACACGCCCATAATCCTGAATTTAATGAATTTGGTGAAAACCATCATGCAATTAAAGTTCTCCTTTATGCATCTAAAGAATATTTTAATGCATTTACAAGAACAGGCAAACCAATGTCAAAAGAAGTAGCAGATAGAAGATACCAAAGTTATTTAAAGAATGTTTACTCATATAGTAATGATGCTCAGATAATCCTTACTGTTAACCTAGAGCATCGTCTGCATATTCAAAAAATGGAAGTGTAAACATGCCAAAAATTGGAATAACAACCAGCACATTAGATAATAAAAAATGGTATAAAGAACTTGCAAATATTAAAGTATTGGAGGTTGGTCTACGTTCTGCCCGATTTTTCTTTGACCCAGAATGGATAGATAAAATAAAACCTTTTCTTAAAGGAATTGACCTAAGCATGCATTCAGGCACAATAAAAGTATTTGTGGGTAACGAACAGTTTGTCAAAACTGAATTAGAAACCCTAAGAGCAGAAATACTCTGCTGTGAGATGATAGGCGCAAAAGAACTCATTTTCCACCTTAAACATGATAAACTTCTCCCCAACGAAGAAAGAGAACTTCGCCAGATAATAAATTTTGCTAAACAACATAATGTAGAGATGATTTTTGAGTCTAATGGCATATTAGTAGCTGATGTAGCTCTTGACTTTCTAAAAAGAATTCCAGATGTTCAATATAATCTTGACCTTGGACATCTCAATCATGGTATCGGGAAAGATATGCTGGGAATGCCTTTAGATCAATTCTTATCCCAAATAAAAGATAGGACAACTTATGTCCATGCGCATAATAACAATGGACAAAAAGACAACCATCAAAGCTTAGTAAATGGAACATTAGATTGGAAACATGTTTTGAATATATTAGGTAAAGATAAAATAAAGAAAATAATAATAGAATGTAGAACAAAAGAAGATGTAGGAGAGAGTATTAAAGCTTTAGAACAATACATTTAAATTTTGTACCTGCAAATTATTCTGTTACCTATGGCGTGTATAACACATTAACAAATAAAAGTTATATTTATCCTAAATTTAGATTTAATAGTCAACCAGTAGATAAGATTATTTCACAAACAAAAATTTCATATCTTGATTTCTCGGTCCTTCTTCATCAGTAATATCTATTACTGTTCTTCCTTGTCTTTGATACACTCCTGAATTAAAGGGTTGTTGATAGAACTGGTTGAGTTCAATGTCATTTGCTTGGATGCCTGATTGTGAGTTAAGAACAGCATTTCTTAATGCTAACATTTGTTTGAACCGTATAGGTATTGAGGAGATGAATTTGGTTATTCTATGGTCTTGATTATCTACTTTAATACTGAATTTTTGGTCTATTTGCACATCTACTCTATCCTCTCGAAGAACAATTTTTGGGTTTGATTGGTCTTTTGTTATGCCTCTGCCTTGAAAAATGGTAAAGTTTTGGAACACTTCATCAATCACTACTTCAATAAAACCGTGTCCTTGCTCTGGAATGCTGTTAGGATGCATATTAGTAAAACGTAATTCAGCATCATTTAAAGCAATTCTTTTAAGATAACACTCTGTTGCTACATCATAGGCAGATTCTACATATGTGGAGAAGCTTGGTTTTTCATCCACTCCTACTATGGTTCTTCCTACCTCTATTTTAGATGTTGATGCATGAAGATAAAAAAAGAATAGCCCTACTAAAACTAGCATGATCCCTATAAGGATAAACCATCCTAAAATATTACCTTGTTTGTTCATACTGCCACTCCGTTAATGTTTTTTCACTCTCAAACCAATCAGGAATTGTGTGAGTAAGTCCTGGTTTGTTAGCAAAATATACTGGTTCTAGTTTTGTAAAACATAAATGATTGTTATCCATATACCTATGCACTCCTTCCATAAACGGATGCTCATATACTCCGTTTGGCTCATAGGATGCAGAAGGAAAAATAGTAAAATCATAACCATTATTATCAAAGGAATATGCTCCCTCATCTGGTTGAATCAGAGGATGACCTGTTGTTTGCAAACTTCTTAGAATAAATGGCCATCTCTTATCATGCCATCTCAAAAACCTCTTAGTAACAGGTTGTGCTGGCAACTCATAGATAAGAAATTCTGGGAAATAAGCATTAAAAATAGGAGATGTTGTTGGTGAAGGATTATCTATTAACGCATGGACTTGTGTATTGAATGCTCTTAGGTCTAACTCAACATGGTTGTTAGGGTCTTTACTTTCTATAATAGGATAAAACTCATAATCTGCATGGGTAATACTAAAATAAGGAGGATTATCACCTGTGATGGCTATTCGTGTTCTTGGATCACCAAACATGAAATTAAAATTGTACCGTAAATAATCAACTACGCCATTAAAAATAACCTTATGATTGTTGAATAAAGAAACATATGCAGAACCTTCACTATCTCCATATTGTGCTTCAAATTTAGACAGAGATGCTCTTCTCGTAAACTTGTCAATAAATAAATCAAACTGTTTACCCTCTTCTGGTCTTATCAGTTTAAAGTTTTGTCCGAAATGTTTATCTCCTCTGACCATCCATTGACTTAACTTTCCAGAAACTTCTTTCTGATGAATACTCTTTAAATCTAAATACTCAAAACTGTAAAATCCTGGTGAAGAAACAAAATTGTGGTTATAAAAACCTTCAAACAAATCCAGTTGAAACTGTATAACCTCTCCTTCGAGTATTTCTTTCCACTCATTAAAACGAAATGTGTAACTACTATTCAAAGCAGTTCCAAAATAAGTGTTATCTGGCTCAACTTCAAACTGATACTTCATACCTGCAAACCCCTCAGATGTATTGACTGTATAAATCCTTCCCAAGCCGAAATGTCCAACATCAATCCTTCCCTGTCCTGTAATCCAAAAATCCAATTGAGGACTAGGTCCACGAGGCTGCATAAACTCTTCATTGTCACCACCAAACACTGCTCCACGCTCCCCCCATACACCAATATGCGCATCAACAACATCGGTATCATTATTTACAACTTGAACAGCACTCCCTATAGTGTTCCCACCAAAGAAATCAAAACCGAAAGGTGTAGGAATAATATCAGGAACAGTATTATCGGCATCCGTCAAACCCGTAGATAACGGATTGTCAAACACATAACTCATAGCTCTAGGATACTCCACACTCCATGATAATAAATTCCCCTGCCTATCTACCTTAAAAGAAGCCTCTCCCACTTCAGAAAAGAAAATCTTATACGGTTTAGTGAATAGTAAATTCTTTCCTGTAAAAACAGTTACATCTCCTGAATTACCATCATACTTAAAATTTGTAAGCTCACGTCCTTCAAATATTCCTTGATTACCATACTGTCCTACAGAATCAGCCTCCAATACACCATCTTTCGATAAGGAAACACCCTCTGCATCTATAACACCTTGACCATCTCTCGTTTCTAAATAATCCACTTGTTCAACATCTAAATTACCACCTTGATAAGAAAATTGTCCTTCACCTTGTAATTCGGCAACAGGGCCAGAACTTGGTTTAATAGTTGTATCTGGTGGCATATCTCCCTTAATATTTTGTCCTTGCTCCATGGCAGTTTGAGCAGCTTCACCTGCCTCTTCAGCTGTGACATCAGGAGGTAAATCTGTTGAAGTACCTTGCCCTTGTTCATGATTTTCAGCTAGACTTGCTTGAAAGGAAATAACAAATATAAAAAAGAATATAACTAACAGTTTCACCTCTCTTTTCATAAGTATATCATATAAGAAATATGCTTTTTAAACTTACTGTTTTTTTTGGGCGTATCCTAGCCATGCAACTGTTACTTTACTCTTTGGTTTCTTTTGTACGGCTACTTCAAGAAAAGGAATTGACTCCTGAAATCGTTCTCTTTTGCAAAGAAATATACCATAATTATGATTTGTTTCAAAATCATCCCTATCTAGTTCGAGAGCTTTTTTGTATAGTTCTTCAGCTTTTGTAAAATTTCCCAAATTGTCATACGCAAAAGCCATTCCACCTATCAGATCATCATCATTGGGCACCATCCTATCTGCTCTCTGATATAATTCTAAAGCTTCTTTATGCTTACCTTGCTTAGACAATGAAACTGCTAAATCTGCCAACCGAAATGTCTCTTTGAGCTTCTCATCAATACCCTCTTTTTCACTTCCAGAATTATTTGCCTCTTGAACATCATCGGCTCTTGCACTTCGCATATATCCTGTGCTAGGTGCTATTGCTATGATTCCTGCTAATCCTATTTCTTTCCATGTCATATTAAGAATATAGTGTCTGTAGTATATATAAAACTATCGTCACTATGCAATGGGTTTAAGCTACTTGTTGTAACCCATCTATTTGCTGTCTTTTTTTACTAATAAGCTCCATAATTTCTCTGTTGGCTTTTTGATTACACATAATAAACCCATTATAATTTCTGACATGGTGAATATCATATTTTAACACATTGCCAAAACAATCGGTAACACCCATTCCAGCTTCTCTGGCAATAATATCTCCCGCAACCACATCCCAAGCCTTTACACTCAACTTTATAGTCATATCTGCTTTTCCTGCTATCACATCTGTCATACCAATAGTTGTATTGTTCTTGTCTTCCATTCTGTGCTTAGGCAGAACAGATAACACTTCGAGAAGACCTGACTTCCATGGCTCATCTTTATTTCTAATGCCCCAAATGAACAAATTACTTACTCCTTTGTACCTTGGGCCATGCACTGGCTTATAATTAAGATAGGCTCCTTTTCCTGCTTGAGCCAAGTATAAATCATCATGTACAGGGTCAAAAATCACTCCGAGAACAGGCGTATCTCCTTTCAGCAAAGCTATGCTTACCCCAAAATCCGGTATGCCTTGCCTATAGTTATTTGTGCCATCAATAGGGTCAACCACCCACTTAAAACTCGAATGTTTATCATGTACTCCTGTTTCTTCACCGAGAAACTCATGGTACGGAAAATAGGCATGAACAGTTTTGAGAATAGCATCTTCTGCCTTTGTATCCGCAATGGTCAACGGGTCATCCTCCCCTTTCCAAGACACCTGCAACTTATCAGAACGAAAATAGTGCATAGCTATCTTTCCAGCTTTGAGTGCTGCCATGACTGCAACAAACATTTCCAAACTCATACGCTTCAAAAACTGCTCATTAAAATTATGCCCTTCTAATGCATGAAGACTCTTTACCACTTCTGCTATGAGCTGATTAATTTTTCTTACTGTTCCTACTTGATCCATGTGTTGCAATTGTGCATGAATTTTTAGGTTCCCAGTTTGTAAAAACTTTCTCACAAGCATTAACAACTTATACACTTCCGTATAATGAGGGTCACCACTCCAGCCCAAAAAGGTGTTTTTCTAAAGGTTCAGGTATTTGGGGTTGGGGATAATGATGAGAAAAAAAGTAAATAAAGTAATGATAGAATTAGTACGGAGTGGTTTCCGCCTGACCATGGATGAAGTAATCCAAGTCACAGCCAACCATATCCTAGAAAAATACAACATACAAGAAACATTAAATGACGAAGAAAAGGACGAGTTCATCAGAGAACTCATAAACCTCTGCTGGGACAACCAACTAAGAAAAGACGGATTTAAAAAATAACAAAATATATAAGTGAGGAGCACTTAGTTATACTCAGCCAAGAATTCACAGGGGGTGAATAGGCTTTTCTAACTAAGCACTTTTCCTCTCACTTACTAAGGAATCAAGGTTTTATGGAAAACGCCTCACAAAGTAGGCGTTTTCTTAAATACAATGAGTAAAAAATATGAAACAATTGGAGTGGATGTTTGGAACGGTGTAAATTTTAAGGTTCTTGCAGAGAAAAAAGAAGGATTAAAATCTAATAATCCTCAGCTAACATAGCTGTTAGTTTATCATTTTCGTTTCTTACAAACCATATTGGCCAGGCAAAGTCTGCTATGATAAAGAAGTATTTGTCATGGTCGCCTTTGAAGCGTTTGTTGTAGTAAACTTTTGCTGCTTCTAACATGATAGCATTGAGATAAGCCATAGTATCAGAAAGACCATTTCCTTTTTCATTAATGGCCTCCCAAAGATTAGTAGTGAGCATAGTGCACTCTGGAAATACTCTGCTAAGATTAGACATTAAAATACCATCTTCTACAGCTTCTTGTTCAGTATATCTTGAAATAACAGACCCTAAATAACTTGTTGCTTCACTCATTGTTTTTACCTCCGAGCCAAAAGCTCATTAAGGTGCTTTTGGCTTAGTAAAAAAAAGGGTTGTTTTTAGAAATATTTTTTCAAGAAATCTTCTGGAGTTATAATTAGAATACTCTTATAGGATTCTAGTTTGAGTATGTGCTTGTCCTGTGTTATTATCACTTTAGCTTTGCCTTTCACTGCTGCTTCTAAGAATTTGTTATCGTCAGGATCATCCATAACTACATCTACTTTTTGTGATGGTTCTACCATATGAGATTTGTCTAATACTCGTTTCACAATACTCGCAGGATGTAATGCATACTTTTCCTGCTTATCCAGAATCTCATCACGTTGGAGCACATCTGCATATTCTTCAAGAATAGGAAGAGACGTAATGTGTTCTAGCTTTCCTTCATCACATTGTTTTAGTATCTTGAACGATGCACCTGTCCAGAATGTAGCTGACACTAACACATTTACATCCAACACAATCTTCATCGTTTCTCCCTACGCAACTTATGTATGAGATCAGGCACTTGGCTTTCCCGAATCTTTTTCTTTGCTTTCTTTAACGGAGCAGTAAGCTCGGCAAAGCTTCGATTTTCTACCTTCTTCATAACTAAGGTGTCATCTCCTAAAAAAAACATCAGCTTAGAGCCTTCTTTTAAACCCATCTGATTCCTTATTTTAGAAGGAATTGCTACTTGTCCTCTCGAACTTACTGTTCCCATATCGATTAACTCTGCCATTGTATATCACCTATCTTATTAATAAGATAAGTAAGACATATCTTGTATTTAAACTTTTCGGTTTTGAACACCTAAATCAGAAGCATTCGTAAAGGTTACTCTCCAACCACGCTTTTTCAGAGTTTCCTCAGTTTTTGCCTTCTCTTTCGCCATCTTAATCTCCTTCAAGCTCTGCCTAAACAACTGTTGGAACATCTCTTTCCGAAAATCTTTATTCATTTGCCTCCGTATATTATTCAAAAACTTATTTGGATCAGCTCCAAACTCAACCTGCCTTAATGTTACTTTTGTCATGTGCTCTGCCTCCACGAGGATATTTTTCCCCGCACCCAAGAAAGGGGAAAAATAGAAAAAGAAAAGAATTAAATAGTAAATTAAATTTAGTTTAGAGGATGAGAAAAAAAAGAAACAGGGGAATTCTTGAAAGAATATTAAAATTCTTATTAGGGTCTCCTGAAACTAAGAAAAAGTTAATGATGATTGATCCTGAAAGATTACATCAAAAAAATGTAGACAATGCGTATTCAAAAATTTACTCTAAAATAAAAAAAACTTATGATTATGGAGCGAGTGATGCTAAAGGGTTATGGAAGGCACAAGAAATTCTAGAAAATAAAGGAAAGAAAGTAAAATGTTGGAGACTAGTAAAGAGTGCATGGGACTATTCAATGGACGAATACATACCCATATTCTACAAGAAAAAGAAAATAAGAAAAAAACCAAAATCCATAAGATATAGGGGAACGAGACTTGTAAGATATGGAAAAGGATATATTGACCCTGAAGACCATAGTGGTCCAAATTGGAATCCTGGAAAAATCTATTATCCTAAAAGAAAACATAAGTATAGAAAAAGAAAAAAAATAATTTAAGCAGCTTCTTTTTCAGCTGCTGCTTCTGTATTGGTAAAATCACCTAAGCTTTCATTCTCAAAGTAATTCTTAACTTGTTGCAACACTTCTAAAGCTTTAAACACATCATCCTCACCTAAAGAAACACTTGTGTTCTGCCACTCATCATCCTTCATGTAGGACTTGGACAAACTAACCGTTTTAAACTCATCACCAGCTTTGGATTTGTTCTTCCAAACAGTAGCTTTTACTAAACCTACATTAAATTGTTGTTCTACACTTCCCATTTTAGATAACCTCTGAAAAAATCCTTCTTTGAGGATTTCTCAATCTAATCTATATTAATTGAGAAATCAGAAACAAAAAGAAGAGTATTTATAAAGAAGTTGTTATAACTTAAACTATATGGAAAGTCCTAACATAATTCTTACAACAGGAGCGACATTAGTTATTGTAATAGCATTCATATTAGTTGCATATTTTGGACTAGGAACAATAGCAAAAATAATCCTAACAATACTATTCTTCATAGGATTATATTATTTAATTAACCACATACAAAATAACTAAACAAGTATTTGAGGATTTTCTTTTGAGAGATGAACAACCTCTACTACTTCAAACCTAAAAGCAATCTCAAAGAGCTCTTCTTTAAGCAAATCCTTTTCTTCCGAAGAAAAACTATCATCAAAACCAAAATGAGAAAGAACAGTATCAATCGCTTCAACCACATCCAAAGTGTCGAAACACCACTCTTGGAGCTTGATGTACTCTACAGTTTGATGTAATTTATATTTACTTTGTAAATTCATGTTTTCCACCTCGAAAAAATTTTTCCTATCTCATAAAAAAAATTTTAAGAAGAGGTGGAAAAACTGAACAAAAATAAGCAAAAGATATAAAGAACCAAAAAAACAACCCTTTCAATATGGAAGAAATGATGGATGTCATAAATGAGAAAAATGAAGTTATAGATTCACTATCTAGACCTGAGTTAAGAGAAAAAAATTTACTCCACAGAAGCGCTATAATATTCCTATTTAATTCCAAAGGTGAACTATTCGTGCATAAAAGAGCTTCCTGCAAGTATAGCTTTCCTTCTCATTGGGATATGACCATAGGAGGAGGAGTTATAAGCGGAGAAGAATATGAAAAAGCTGCTCAAAGAGAATTACTAGAAGAAACTAACATATCAGAAAAAATAAAATTTTTATTTGATTTTAGATTTAAATCTGACACCGATAATTTTATTGGAAAAGTATTTACCTGCGTTTCGGACGACAAAGTCAGTTTTCCCTCTGATGAAATATCTGAAGGAAAATTCATGAGCATTAAAGCTTTAAAAACATTTATGAAAAAAGAAAAATTTTGTCCAGATTCCATAAAAGTTTTTGAAAAATACATGAAAAAAAATTAGCCGACCCCTCAAAATGAGGGGGAAAGCTTTTTGATTGATTTTTCGATGAGCAAAAGCAACAAAAAAGGTTTAGGCGTGAAGGAATGGAATAAATATAAATTCAATGATTAAAATTCTTTATCAAAACGAATGTATGCAACTAAATATAAAATACTAACAAGGATTTTAGCTCCATTTCCCTGTGTTACCAACCACCTAGTAATTGGCTCTGTAATAAATGAAAGGATAATAACAAGAATAACAAATGAAACAAATTTCTCCCAATTATTCTTGAATTGGAATCCACGTATTAATGCAAGGACAATACCACGACCATAAAAAAATAAAAACAAAGTGATGCCTATAAAAAAGAATGTATGCCAAAACTGACCTGAATCAATTCCTAATACCATCCTGAATAGTAACCAATATCTTATTTATATAATTTACCATAAACACACCTTTTACTCTTGTTCTTACATAACCCATATTTTATCAATGTCTCTTTTTTTGGTGGTCTTTTGACTTTGCTTTCGTTTGTTCCTTCTTTAAAATGTTTTTCAACATAAAAAGCTGTGATTCTTGGTTCGTAATCGCTCCAAGCGTTGTATTTATTGATTAATTCAAGAATCTCTGCTTTTTCTAACTGCATACTATAAATAAGCCATTTTACAAGGAAATTTCTGGCATACCATTGGCTATCTGGATTTCTAAGTATGTTCCAGTAGCATGAGCAATGTTTTTGGAGTTGATAGGCTGAATCATTTTTTTGGATATTGCCTTTGAACTCCAAAACCCTACTAGGTTTTGTTAATAGCAAAGAGTTAGAGCTTTCCCTAGTGCCTATGCTCTTAGCCTTTTTGGCTTCTCTTAGCAGCTTTTCTGACATATTACAACACTCATACTGTAAAGGATATTGAACACTCTCTGAAGAGCTGCAAAACGGATAAGAAACTAACTCAAAAAACTTATCAACACTCACCCACGTATTGAAATTAAGATAGTTTACTTCGTGTTTAAAATCCTTTTTTACTTTGTTCCAGCTTCCAATCTCGGAAATCTTCCGCTCAGAAGAAAGAATAGAATCTATGTCCAATCCAAATGTAAGCTCACTCACATGTTTAGTATTAGGAATCCTAACCCTATATAATATATGATGAATAAACAACTCCCAAGTCTCCTTATCACAATCCTTTAAAAAAAAGTAAACATGAAAACCACTACCACTCGCTTTAATATAAAGCTTATCCTTAGGAAAATATAATAACAAAAACCTTAACAATTTCACAACAACCTTTTTCAAACGAAGAAACCTTTGATTAACTAAAACCTTAGTCAACACTTCTTTCTTTCCAGTTTTAAACTCTGCATCAAACCAAAACTCAGAAATATTCATCTTGTTACTATCTGCATTAACCCTATATCTTCCTTGAATAAAAGAAACAGCAATATCTTTGGCAAAAACTAAATTACTCCCATACATACTTCTATCAAACCAACCTGTCCTCAGATTCAGAAAAAGAGGTTTCACTAGACAAAACTCCCTTTCCATCTTTACGAACAAGTCTTTTTGCAACATTTTTAACTAATCCAGGCTTGGCAAAACCACAACTAGGACAATGCTTGTGAACAACCAACATAGCACGATCACAACCTAAACAATTCTCTCTCAAACCTTTCCCACAACTTGTACAATGCTTATGAAACAACGGACTAATACTCGAACACTTTTGACAAGAAACATACTTATTCCTCCAAGCAACACCCCAATTGCTCTCCTGAGCGTGCAAACCAGCTGAGTAAACCATAAAACCATACGCAACCACATTCAACACAGGAACAAACATTACAAACATATACCCCAAGCTTCTGAACAACTTTCTTGAAACAAAAAAAAATCCTAAAGGACCTAACAAAAACGTAATCACATAAGCTGTCCTTTTGTTCATTTCCATCATAAACACAACCTATGGAAGAAAAATTATTTAAGTGTTTGGTGCACTTGTCCAGTGCTTCGCAAAACTTACGAAAACCAACTAACAAATTAATATGATGTATTAGTTGCTTTACTTTTCGCCCAAAACCTTCACAAAAAAAGGGTATCACACCATAAACAGTAAAAACTTCCTTATCCCCCGCATTATGTTCTCTCTTTTGATAAATAAAGCTCATTTCTTCCCTCTTTTAGTCTTTCTACGCTTTTTAGAAGAACCTTTTATCACTTTTTTCTTAACAAGTTTGGGCGAAACCTTCCCGAATTTGGGCGGAAAAAAAACCCGCCTAATAACACTCTCAACATTCTTCCGAGTGTACACTTTGCCAAACTCTTTGTATTTGTAAGCGTACTCTGCATTTGTCACAACAAAGAACCACCTGTTCCCAAAACTCCTATTAAGACTTTTCACTTTCTCTTTTAACTTGCTTGGTGCTTTGTCAAGATGAGAACCTGTCTCAACTTCAACAGCCCACTTTTTGCCTTTTGCAACAAAAACAATATCAGGCTTCACACTATGAAACAACTCCACCTTATCAGTAAAGGTTTTAACAAATTCTTCTAATGCTTTGACTAAGAAAAAGTGTTTAGGACTCTCACTAACTCCCTTAGGCTTTAACAAGTAATCCTTTCTTTGTCCGCCACCAAGACCTACATGTGAACTCACAATATAGCCATGACTTAGTAAAAAACGAATATCATCAGAAGATAATTCTGCTCTCTTAAAAAATCCTTTATCTGGATTAAGTTTTACATGAACATCCTTACCCTTCTCTTTCCTTGTTGTTTTCTTTTCTGGCTTGAGTTTAAGCTCTTCAGGATTCGTTGTTATAATATCATGTTCTTTATCACTTGCAACAATTTTTAATTCTGTATGTTCGTTCTCAATTAATAAGATGCCTTCTCCTTTACCACATACTAACAGGTTCTCTTTTTCAGAAAAGCTTAGTTGGAATGCTTTAACCAAGTTCTCAATAGCACTAGGCTTCTGTCTCAAAAGAAGTGTAAAAGAACTATTAGCTAATACAGCATGACCAGCATCACTTCCCACAAGATCAGCAACGTCTTGTGTGATAAGTAACAAGCCAAGATTGAATTTTCTGCTTGTCTTTACAATCTCAAAAATGTAACTAGCATCTTCTGCCCTGCCTAAAAGACTCCATGCTTCGTCCACAATTAATAATTTCCTTTCCTTATCGCTTTTCATCTTCATATACACAAAATCAAGTACTAAAAACATAATAACAGGTTTTACCTGCTTGGGCATGTCACCAATGTTAAAGCATACAAAAAAGTTATCAAAATCAAACTTCGTGTGTTTGTTTAGAAAACTGAATACTCCATCAACATACATACTCAACCGGTTCAACAAACTTTGATATGTGGGTTTTTCAATAACACTAGCTCCTCTGCTCATATTCATAAGCTCATATAACAAATCTTGCAGGATAGGTGGTTTGTTCTTCCATGTTTTAGGATCATTAGTAATGCCTTTCCTTGAGTAGGTGTTTGTGAGTGCTTTGTCTAATACTGCTTTTTGAATATCGCTAATCTCGCCAAGCATAACCCTCATCAAATCAATCAAGGTCATTCTTTTTTCATCATAATCATGCCCCATGAGGTCAAGAGGATTGATGATAAGCTCAGAACTTCTAGAAATAGTAATAAGCTGACCATTAAACTTTTTACACAGCTCAGAGTATTCTCCTTGTGGATCAATTACAATAACACGAGTACCATTTAATAAGTGTCTTGAAATGAATAGTTTTGCAAAATATGATTTACCACTCCCACTCGTAGCTAAGATTAATCCATTCGGGTTGGTAAGAGAAAAAATGTCTCTTACAATTGGTACGTCATTGGTATTCATACCAAACCATACACCTTGCTCATCAACTTCTAAAAATTGACTGGTAAAAGGAAAAAACGCTGATAAAGCCTTAGTAGTTATGTTACGCTTAATGCCTAAATCGTTGAAGCCTAAAGGAATACAACTTCTTAGGCCTTGACTCATTTGAAAACTGGCTCGTCTTGGAATCATCATAAGTCCTGAAAGTTCAGACTCTAACTTTTTGGTTAAAAGATTGAGTTCTTCTAGTGTTTTAGCCTTGCAATTAATGTAA
This sequence comes from Candidatus Woesearchaeota archaeon, assembly GCA_937906345.1. Lineage (GTDB taxonomy): Archaea > Nanobdellota > Nanobdellia > Woesearchaeales > CALCXY01 > CALCXY01. Next base: position 30,524 of record CALCXY010000027.1, read on the forward strand.
AAACTCACATTAAACAATTTCTCACTTCCTTTTTGTAAGTTTTCTAAAACATTTCTTGTATCAGTATATTTTATCTCTAGACTAGGATTAATCGCTCCTTTTGATTCAGCAGAAAACAAATCAGCTCTCTGCTTTTGTAATTCCCTATTCAGATTAACCATAATAGTTTCTATAGCAAATGGTTCAATATGAAGGCTCACATCAAAATTACCCTTGCACGTAACAATCCTGTCAAGAAATCCTGCTTCTACCACTCTCGGATACCCTGCTGTGGTTAGCACCCTGCAAAAAAAGTCATCCACTTTGATATAATCTACATGGTTTTCTATATGTTGTGGAGCTATTAAGCAATGCAACACATCCTGCTCACCTGCATCAAGCAAATACGCAGAGTGTTCCTCATCCTTCAACAAATCTTTAAAAAAAGAAGCTAGGGTTTGGATAAGTTCTTCTTTGTCTAACCTTTTGGTTTCCAAATTAAGATTGCTGAGTTTCTCTTGACACACACTTAACTGAATTTCCAAACCAATACTTTCTACTTCGGGAATGATTAAGAAAAAGGTTCGGTTCATCATAGCATTAGTCCCAATCGTTTCTTCTAGGTGTTTTTTGTAATCTTCAAAATTGTTTAAGTAATCCTCATTTCCTGTTACTTCAGCTGTAGTTTCTACTCTTGATTGTAAAGCACCCAAGTATAGATCTAGATTGAGTGTGTCTGTTCCCATCACCACTTGAATCCTGAAATCTAAGCCATCTAAGAAACGTTGAAACCCAGCAATAATAGCATTTCTCTCTTGCATATTCTTAATACTAAAATTCAAAGGGGTTACCTGGAGTATTCCTGCCTTTTTTATCTTCTTGCCTTCCTTAACTTCAACAACACTCTTCTCAATATTTTGAACAGGTATGAATTGTTTCATCTTCTCTGTTTGTAAACTGGCTTTTCTAAAACTGAAAAAAAACTTCCAATTCAACAGAGTATTTTTGAAATTACAAAACATGAAAAGTAATCCTATTAGTGTTGGTATGGTTGTTAAGAAAATTCTGAAAGGTAAACTCAATCCTGTTTTAAAAAACAACAACAAAGCAATAGGTAAGAAAATGAGGGCATATCCTAACTGTCCAGCTGTTAGTCCAAACAAAATCTTTTCTTTGTATTCTAGCTCTTGAGGTATTTCATAAGGCATTCTACTTACCTCCTTTGCCCATGGTAGCTATTGTGGTGATGCCTCTGCCAAGACTAGATTGTACCACAGTAAAAGCAGATTTCACAATTACAAACAACACTAATAATATGACTAACATATCTATTAAGAAAAAAGTCATGGTACTCACTAAAATCTTAAAATTGGCAAAAAAAGTCAACTCAACGAGCAGAGAGCCGAATAGTAAGATGATGCTTTGAAAGAAGGGCAAAAAAATAGCAACCATCAAAATATTAATGATAAGCTTACCATACCCTCTCAGTACAGGAACAAAATTAAAAAAAAGTCCCAAAGGAAAAAACACGACTCCTGCTGCAACTACTAAATACCGAACACCTAACAATATTGCAGTAAAAAACAATGTTGAGACGTAAGGGATCAAAGAACCCAACTGGAAACCAAGATTAGGAATGTTATCAATAGTTAATAAAAAGAAATCTTCATTAATCATACCTACTATGCTCTCAGTAAGACCTGCTCCAATATCAACGATAATTCCATATAAGAAAAAACTTGCTTGTACAAAAAACACCATAAGCACAACGTTTTTCAGCCACTCTTTGGCTAGTTCTCTTTTTTCAGGGTTGTTGCTGCCTATAACAAAATAAAACCCAGCAAACAAAATAAACAAACCATAAAATAATGAAATAATATACACAATGATAGTCCAAAGCCAAGCAAAACTTTCTATATTAACAGGTTCTGTAAGTAAACCCTTTACCATCCACAGAAAGGGCTGTACAGGAGCATTAAACACGCTAAGAGTAAACTTGTAAAACTTCTCAGGCAAACAAATACCTAAATTGGTTATTGAGCATTTTTCTTCTTCAGAATCCTCTTCTTCTGCTAAGGAAAGAGCTGGCGCTAACAAAAAGAAAAAAACAACCAAAGCTAAGGTTTTTGAAGGCATGAATAGAAAAGATATTAACTTAAATAGTAAATACTCATTCTTCTTGATATGGGGAAAAAATATATCATTTTCAATGTTATCACAATATTTATAGCGGTTTTTTCTTTTTTAATAGCTGGTCTATCTTTCTTGAATTCAATTGATTTTTTCTCTTCGTTTGAATTAGATATTGATACTAGAGGAACATATTTAATTCCTATTAATAATGCAAATCAATTAAATTTTGCTATCCCTATAGAATTCTTAAACAAAGGAAAAATAGAGGGAATAGTTGAAGATGTTTTCTTAATGGTAAACCATAATAATAAAACAATAAGATATGATGCTCTATTTGAACTTGATTTAGCTAAATTTCATTCATATTTCTGTTTGAATGGTGAAACAATGATAGGACCTTTCCTTCCATTTTCTCTAGTAGGAAAGAGTGCAAAAAGAAAAAATTTATTCTTTTTTACTCCTAATAAGCTAGATCCTGGAGATTATTATATTAATATTCTTATAAAGACATCAGAAGATAGTATTCCAGTTGTATTTGATTCAATTAATATTTCTCTTCAAGAAAATGACCTAATAGATCATATAGAAAATCAAAAAACATTTTTTTATATAAATAATGAAATTAAATTGAGATCTATTCCAACTAAAAAATGTGATAGTTAATCTTATAGTTAAAAAATCAATGTATAATACTTCCTCACCCCATAATAAACCCCATATAGTATAGAAGAAAAAACTGAAAAATCAAATAATGTATGGAGTCTTTGTTTTTTTATTATTGGTGTGTTTTTCTTTTCTTTAGAAACTTTAATTTCTTCATAGCTTAGATCACAATCTTTAGTTTTATTATCAAAGAATGAGGCATATTGAATCTTACAACCTTCAGTATTAGCTATAGTAAACTTATAGGAATTGTTCTCTTGTTCTATATGAATATTATTAAAGTCTTGAGATATTTTTGGATTTGCTCTTAGAGTTAAAATATCATATGGATCTAAACTCACAATAACATCATAAAAATAGTTATCTTGAGAAAAATGGGAATCTTTAAATTGTAAAGTGAAACTGTCAAAACCTGAAATGTTCAATACTCCTGAAGTAATATCAAAGTATTTATACAATATCTTAAAATTAATCTTGGGTAATTTGGAATAAAGTTTTGCTGTTTTCTCATCTTCCAAAATAACTTTATGAACTCTCTTTTCTGTTCTATCAAAAACACATTTATTACAATGACTGCAACACTTTCCTTTAAATTTACAGCAACAATACCTTACATCCTTGTAATGTTCAACCTCAGTAACAATTTCAATATCATAGGAAGTCTTAAAATACAAGTCCTCTACTGCCAAAAAACTTTCAACAGGCTCATTGCCTAACAACACACCATTAAGAAACATACTAGCCTCGCTTTCATTCCCTATCAAAGAATATTCAGTTTTACAATCATTGCCTTCTTTTGTGCCATAAGGAATTACTATTTTATAACCAAAAGCAGACCTAACCTTACCCTCTCCAGAACTTAACAACATACCATCAAGAAATACAGAGGGGTTTACAGAAACAATACTTAACCAAGCATCTCTAATAAACCCCTCAGAAACCAAAGAAGTCGCATTAGGAGCCTCACCAAAAACAACCTTACCATTCCAACCTTCTATAAACTCATGGTTTGGAAATGAAGAATCTTGATAAACTAAGTTTTTAGCTAATAAATCCTGATCCTCTAAAGACAAGTTATTACAAACATCCTCTTGGCAAGGGAGAGCTAATGCTAATGGTAAAACTAGGGTTAATATGATGAAATATTTCATGAGAATAAATTATTATGTTCAATCACTACTGGTAAAAAATCTCCATTTATGTCACAGTTTAAATTAAGTCTTCGACCTTCGTTACGGTTTTAGTATTATAAGGTTAGTTGAGCCTAACCCTACTTTTTGTTCATAATATCAAATTTACCATGAAAGGAGCTGCCCAAATAATTACTAATCCAATCAATGTATAGGCTGCCATGTATTTGGCGTCATCTCTTTTTTTAAAGTCTGTCCCTGATGTCATAAAAGTAATGCCTGCGAACAACAAAAAAATAACTCCTATAACACTAGCAGTATACTTTATAAAATTGTAAATCTTAATCACAGGAGTAAGAATTTCATCAAACGCTTCTTTATCAGAATCACTAATCTCAGTGTCTAACTCTACTGCAAAGACATGCGTTGTGCTTATGACAAGCAACAACAGTAAGACACTGAATAAAGTAATGGGTGATCTCATTTTTTTATTTTCTTCTTTCCATTGCTTGATTTAACTATGTCAAACATTTTTTCATAGTACTTAATTGACTTGATATCGGTGATGATTGTTTTGTGGATAACCCATTTGCCATCTTCGCTTTTTCTTATTTGATTTTCGATTTGTGGCATCTTAGCTAATTTCACAATATGACTTTCCCTCATTCCCGTATCATTTTTGTATTCTTCCATTGTATTTCCCCCTCAACGTATATAGTTGAATTTCTAGTTGTCTTACTTGTTGTTTTCTTTGTCTCACTTCTTTTTCTCTATTCTCAAATGGAGATAGTGCTGTGTTTCCTATACCCATAGGGATCATAAGTGCTCCTCTTACAGTGCAATTTAAGAAATGAGAAATCCTTTTCCATCCTCTTGGTTTAGGCTCATCATAGGTATCTACTACTCCAAACGTTAATCCAGACGCTAAATCTTTAGCTGCATATTTTATGCTTCTTTTTAGTCTTGGAGCATTATCTTCAACTTGTTCTAGTCTTAATTCTGCTTGTTGGAGTTGTGTTAAGGCAGTTGCATATGCTTTCTCTGCTTTGAGGATTTGAGGATTTTCTTTTGGCTTTACAGGTTCTGGCTCTGGTTTGTAAACTGGAATTGGTACTGGTACTGGTTTTGGTTCGACAAATTGCACTACTGGTTTAATTTCAGGTTTAGGAAGTTCAGGAATTTCAAAAGTAACAATTTCTCTATGCTCTTCTTTCATTTTTTCCATTTCATTAAGAAACGCCACATGACTTGCAACTCTATTTTCAATATTCAAATTATGAAAGTCATACCCTAACTTTGCAGTATATGCTGTAAGTCCTAAAATGGCTGTTATACATCCTGCCAAAGCAAAATCCTTTATTTTATTCCAAGAAGAATAAGGAGTTACCATATCATCAAGTCTTAAATCTGTTCTGTTCACATTTGACTTTCTTGCAGCGTTTACTAAATCCTCTGCATTCTCTCTTTGTACTTCTGGTTCTTCAATTGCTCTATTAAGTCTAATGCCAATATCTACATATTCCTTCTTCATATCTCTAAGTTGTTCTACGCTTGGATCGTTGGTTTTGAAAAACCTTTGATAGTATATGGCTCGATCTCTAAAAAAATTCACAATGCCTAACGCTTTTTTTGAGTTCATCTTAGAGCAGGTCTCCCAAATCGAATTTCATTACGGCAATCCTGACAAAGACCACACCAATCAATACACACACCACACTTTTTACAACAGAAAGGCTGGTTTTCATTCTTCACATTCATCACCAAACTTTTCCATAGTCGTACAAGTGTGGCACAATCCAGAATGTTTCAAAGGCTTACTACACCAATCACAAGAGTATACCATTATACCTTACCCTTTTGAGTACCATTACGACCCTGCCCAACGTATTGTTGTTTCGCACCCTCTAACATTTGCAAAGCAGTATCAGAAAGTTCAGCTCTATACCCTTCTAAATCTCTATTTTTTGCAGCTTGAACTTTAGTTGCTAAGCCAACTGCTTGACACGCCTGTCCAACAAGTCCAGACATGCCTCTAATGTATTGTTGCATGTTCTGAGCTTCAATAGCATCTCCTGTTGCAACAGTCTCATTCACGATTTGACCATTTACTTGACCTAAAGTTACTAAGTTATCTTCTGCAATACTATCCATATACCCACCAACTAACTGATCTAAAAACGTTTTAACACTCAAAATTTCAGAAAACTTCAAATCAGCCCTACCTTCTCCTTGCTCAACATCCTCATGCCTTCCCAAAGCGTATTCAACAAATTGTTTTACTTTTTCTGGATCAGCTTCCAGTAATGGTTTTTGTAATGCAGTTTCTTCACTCATATATATCAGTCCCCCAAGATTTTCTTAATAATTTTAGAATGAAAAAAGGCAGTTTTGTATTTAAGAGTTGTAACACACTCTACTCAAAGGTAATTATGATATTATTAACATTTTTCTTTTGATTTTACTTCTTGATGAGCTAGTTGTCTCACGACTTCTCCTAACTTCTGTATCTGAGATCGCAACTCATCAATTTCCTTATCCTTGTGTTGCTCCTGTTCAAAAATTTTCTTCCTATCTAGAGGTCTTTTGCATACTTCACACATAGTATTGGTGAATGAATTGAGCTTATCACAGAATAAGCATGTTTTAACTTCTGAAACTAGCTTATTGTTGTTGTTATCAGATTTTATGATTCCTCTTTGGATCAGTGCGTTCTTAAAGGTGTCATCAGCTTCAGATAAATCATATGTTTTTAACTGTTTGGTGCTAGTCCATCTTGCTATGTGTTGAATTTCAACATCACTATATCCAGAGAGTCTCTTGAAAGTTACTCCGTTTCTCTTTAAGCTGTAGCAGGTGATCCTTTTGTTAATTTTTAGTTTAGCACAAGCAAGTCTTAATCTCTTGTTTAGATTGAAAGGTTTTTGCTGTTCTCCTTTTTTATATCGTTCATTGATAATGAAAAGAAAAGCTTCTGGATCGTTTTTGAAGGGGTGTTTTTCCAGCCATTTTGCTAAGTAAGGGTATGAATCAATGCATCGTAAAAAGCCTTGCACCCCTTCTTTTCCATGTTCGTGTAGGTATATTTTAGAGTAGTTATCATACATTTCAACGTCTCCTAAGCGGATATAACAGGCTTCTTGAGGTCTTACTAGGCTTTCATGTGCAAAAGTGACGTAGAACTGCATCATAGGATCATAAGAAAAGAATTGTACTATTTTTGAGAACTCCTCTGAGGTGAGTTTATCTTTTCTACGTTTCTCTAGGCTCTTGTCCATTTTTGAGCGTAAATGCCTAACACAATAAGGTGTGAGAGTGTCATCAACTCTTCCTTTTTCATCAAGTTCAGGAAACAAATTCTTCCATAAATATTTTAAATCTCTTATAAAGTCTGCTTTGCTCTTAGGACTGGAATAACGAGTATGCATAAAAGCAACAATACTATTTATTTCTTCTCTGTTAGCTTCTTTATCAATCTGTTTTAAATCCTTCTGTGTGGAATAAATAATAAGCCTGAAAGTGCCTAACAAACGATTTCTTCTGGAATAGCTTGTATCTCTTGCTTCAAGAATGGGAAACAATTTCCTTATATATGCTAAATTTGTAGTATTTTTACAATGATATTTACACCTTTTTTCTGCAAAACTCTTTCTTTGCTCTGGTTGTAATAATAATCTGTTGAGATTTTCCTTAAATCTTTCATATTTTACCTTATTTCCATAAATATCCTCTTCAGCCATTTTTATTACTGTAGAATAGTCCTCCTTTATAAAGGATGTGCCACGCCTATCGCAACTAAGAACATATGTGGGAAGGAGGATTCGAACCCCCGTAGGCACTAAGCCAACAGGTCCTAAGCCTGTCCCGTTTGGCCACTCCGGCATCCCCACGTGGTTAAACTATGGTTGTGATTAGTATTTAAACATTTCCGTTAAATATAGGAAAATAACCTGTTAAGTTGCATAAACAATATAAATAAGTAGTAATAAAAAATTCTATGGCAAAAAAAATACCTTCTTATGCTAAATATATCGTTGCATTATTAATTTTAGTAATTATTATTGTTATCATAAAAAATAGTGGCCCTTGTGCAGGATCTGATAATGAATTTGAGAAAGATCAATGTTTAGCTGAATCTGCAATTAGTTTAAATGAAGTAAAAGATTGCAGTAAAGTTGATAATAGAGACTTAAGAGAGTATTGTATCTCTTCAATTGCTATTGAATCACAAAACTTAGATGTTTGTGAACTATTAATTAATGAAAGTAGAGGTGCTTGCAAAACAGAGATAGCAGTCTTGCAAAAAGATATTTCTATTTGTGATACTATTTTTATCGTTGATAATTGGAGAGATGCCTGTTTATCACGTCTATCTATACTTCTTAATGATTCTACAAGATGTGTTGATGTTGCAATTGGTTCTTTACGAGAAAAATGTATTTTAGAATTACAACCAACAAGAAATGATTTTGAATTATGTAAAAGATTAGTTGATGAAGATCCAAGAAATAGATGCATGAGAGACGTTGCAGTATTTTTAGATGATGTTGAAAAGTGCAGATTTATCCAAAATGGATTATTTAGAGACTCCAAATGTTATAAAAAATTCGCACAAAATAAAAATAATCATTCTATTTGCAGCTTAGCACATTACTTACCTATTAGAATTAATTGTTATGAAAACGTATTAGGCATAGAATTGGTTGATAATAATAAAAAACTCATAAATAGGCACTATGTTGATGAATTTAATTTGAGAATTGATAAGGACTTGTTTGAGAGTTAATATTTCTAATTTCTATAAGGAGGTTACTGGTTTATTTGCTATATACGTTTCTTTTGAACATGCTTTAGCTTGGATTTTCTCTCTCCACTATACAGGGTAAGGGGAGAGAGAAAATCAGAAGGATCATGTTCAAAGAGAAGAAATGCCTAAATCTATGTAATTTTTTCCAGGCACTTTGTAATAGGCTTTTATTTTATTCAGAGACATATATCCTCCTTCAATTTCTCTCCCCCTTACCTTGTAGGGGGAGAGAAATTGAGACAAACAGATAAGTTAACACGAGAAAAATCAACATTTATTATGATTAAGAACTATTTACTTCCCCTTCTTCTTCCAATTATATTTCCTAGTTTTTGCACTAACACCATAATTGCAAGAAGAGCATTTTTTATGTCTCATATGATAGGTAGGCTTCCCACATCTTCTACATCGAATATGTGTCTTTTTACCAGATCGTTTACCCATGGATGGTGTTCCTTTTGACATTTAATTCACCTAAGCTGGAGAGATAAGAATTATTGCGTCTCCTCTAAGAAAGACAACTCCTAATTTTCTTTTAACATCTCCGTTTTCTCTCTCTTCTGCTTCATTTAGAACTACGTTAATATGAATATCAAAAGCTTTCAATTTACCAATAAATTGCTTACCATTTTTTAATTCAACTATTACACTTTTATCTCTTGCAGCGTTTAATGCATCTAAAGGTCTTGAAGCTTCCATATCTTATCCCCCGTATGAGTTAATAGAATTGATATATTGTGTACCTTTATAAATTTTGCTATTAAATGTTAGGATGCTCTATATCCAAGGGTTACGAACAGCTGTATCAATATCTTCTAGATGAAGATCCCATACACCTCTCATTTCAATAAAACCAAGATGGGATTCATAAACAGGATTAGCATCATCAACGCCAAAAGATGATGCACCGCATGATCTATTAACAATAGTAGCTAGTTCTCCATCTTCTTCTTCTTCATCCTCATCATCTAAATCAAATAAAAATTCTCTAAGGACATAATCCCTAAAATCTAATGAGGATGGTTCTCGATGAACAGCAGAAACCCTAGCATAAGCAGTATCAGTAAAAGACTCTTTTTTGGTCTGAAGCATAATAGCAGGTGCAAATTCATTGAGCTTTCTCAGAATCAAAAAATCCAATACATCAAAAGTAGGAGCAAGATTAGCCCAATAAAATTCATATGCCTCTTCACTAGTTTCCAATCCATCATCCTCTATACATGCTTCTTCTGTATAATCGTTTTTCCTTGCATCAGTAAAAATAAGCACTCCTTCTCGATGGCAATAAGAATTTTCTCTCTCCCCAAGTAAACTCTTTAATCTTTGAGATAAGAGACTAAAAACAATATTGCTTGCAGCCAATTCCATTTGAGAGACAACCATTCGATAGGTATCTAGTTCTTGATCTTCTGATTCATATTCTTGCTGCATATAGGTATCTTGATAAAGTGCTGCTTGTAGTTTAGTTCTTAGAGGATGACAAGGATTCATCAGTCATTAAATTTATTGCTTCTTTATAAAATTACGCATTTTGTATTCGATGCTTTAATTTAGGGAATAACTTTAAATAAGGTAATTAAAATAGCTCATCATGGCACATTATTTTAATCTAGCTGAGCGATTTATTAAGAGACATCTTGAACAAACAAATCAAACTGATAAAATTCCAGAGGGCATGGAAGATTATCTACCAGAAGATTTAGTATTACCTTATTTATCAGCTGCTGCATTTGGTATGCCTCATCCTTTTCTAACCTATAAAGATTTAGATGGTATGGTAGAAGTTGCACTTAACACATTAAAATCAAATGATCCTGATGATTTAGATGATTGGAAAGTAGATATTGCCCCTATTGAAACATTTGATAGTGAAACATTTGTTTATAAGTATCCTCATGAAACTGTAGAAATTCCAGAAACTACAGAAGGAAAATCAATTAGATATTTTAAATTAGATGATCTAAATTTAGCTGCTTATACATTAACTCAAAAAGTAGGAGGTTTTCCTAGTAGGATAGATTTAGTAGATACTCCTATACCTCTACTAAGAGAAGAGATAGATTCTACTTTGTTAGATCTCAAAAAAGTTGGATTAATTGATGGGAAAGAAGAAGAAGATTTAAAAACGGACTTTATAAATTTTTCTAGACAAAAAATGCAGCTTAAATTTGGAGGCAGCAGAGCAAACACTCAGATAAAAGTAATTGCAGATAAGGCATATAGTCCTAGAAGTGCCAAGTCATTATTAAGTAAATTAAAAGAATTAAGATCTCAAGTAAGAGAAGATAGGGGATGTAGTCCTTTCGGAAGTTTTTTACGAGTGGATGTTCCAATAGGGTTAACAGGATTAATGAACACTTTCTCTACCATTCATGAATTTTTTGCAGATCTATTTCAGATAAGACATTTTATTAGATCTGATAGTAAATCTGTAAATATTTATAGGAGGTTTTTTGAAACTGAATTAAGGGATGCATTTTCAGAATTATTCCCTGATGTTGGAAGAAATATTTATTTTAGAAATCATACCTCTAAAATGAGAGAGGGCATTAGAAGACAACTTTCTCCTTTCTCAAATTTTTGGAGAAAATTCTTTAATGGAGAATATAGATCAGGAGTTCCTGATAGGCTTGTTGATCATGAGGGAATTAACATTCCTGTGATGAGAGATTTTAAAGAAATTAATGCTCCTGGTTTAGGAATTGATTTCCGATACCAAGATTTACAAAGAAACGTAAATGCATTTAATAAATTAGAAGATAGAGAAGAGGAAGATAGAATTACACTTCCTGAAAATTATATGGTTATTAATGGAGATTATTTTATTTTTAATACTCATGGGAACAATTTAGAAGCTTTAAGCACTCATGCAGATGAAATTAAATGGGTAGGAGTTGTTGATAAATGGGCTAATACTGTTGCAACAAGATCTGGTCAACTTATGAATAAAGATGACGTTCTTGCTGATTTAGGAGTTTCTGATAATGAATTAGAGGGTTTACAATTTAATGATCCTGTTTATGTTGGTTCTGAAAGAGAGGTAAGAGATAAAGCAGGATTCTCTGATTTTTATCATAGACATTTTAAAAGTGAAAGCATGGTTGAACCAGCTGCTATTGCTCAATGGTTAAATAAGGAGTGGGTTTCTTTATCTCAAATTGCACAACATCTTACAGGTGTAAGTTTGGATTATACTTTATTATCCGCATATTGTTTTACAAAAGGTTTAGAACTCTCTGAAAAATTAACATTTGTTGAAATTAAAGGAGCTAAAAGAGTTAGAACATCAACTCTCACCCTTTCAGATGAAGAAAAAGATACTATTGCCTCTGTTGTATATGATACTATTATTGACGAAGATAGATGGCGATTTGATAATAGCTTTGGTTCTGAAAGAGAAAAATATATGACTGCTCCAGAGGTCTATGATTTTTTAAATATTGATCATGAACAATTAAGAACAATAATTGAACAAGGTAAACTTGGAGCTGCTCAAAACATATCTTTAATAGATAAAGTTTTTACAAGACATAGTAAAAATGCAAAGTTTACTGAGTACGCTAAAGAAAAATTACCAGGAGTGCATAATGTAAATGGTTGGACTAGGAATAGTATTGAAACTATTAAAGGAAATTTATACTCTACAGAAAAATTACGAGAAGAATTAATTCCAGATACTTCTCCATTTTTAGATAATGTGTATGATAATGTTATAGAAGCTGCTTTAAAGAATCCTACACATAATTCTTTCTGGATAGATGATGATCTCTTTTATTGTAAGAATATGGACACCTTAAAAAATAATCTTCATAACCAAAAAAATCAAGTGAGAGCTGCTTTTGCAATGCATCTTGGGTCAAGAAGTTATATGGATTTACCATTGGGAATTCGAAAACAATTAAGAAAACATGAAAATAGAATATCTGATGCTATTGAATTAGCAGAAAAGTATGAAGAGATTCTTACAACAATGGTAAGTAAAGAAGAAGTTCACAGAGAATTATTTGGAGATGATGTTCCACTTGCTACTTTTGATGATTATAGCAAAAGAGTAGACAATGGACATGTTTTTACTATTGGTGGAAAAGAAATGGTTATGGGTGCCACTGCAAATACCTTAAAACAATATTTTGATGGATTTACTGATTTACCTTTCTATGATATGGATGGAGAGTTTCTTTTAAGAAGAGAGGTTATTGATGATTACTTAAATTTGAATGATCAAAAAATTGTATTGGTAGTTGGGAATAGGACTCTAATAACCAAACCTACAGAAACTGCATTAGAAAGAGCAATCATTAAGGATAAATTTGATGATTGGAAGCAGTTAAAACAAACATTAGAAAGAGAACTTAATTTACATGAAAAAAACCCTCATCATAGAGATTTATTTTGGGATCTTATGGAAGATAGAGGATTTGAATTAAAAGATTATAGATCATTAAGTGAAGTTACTCAAGAATTTGATGGACAATTAACCTGCCTTAACGAAAATTTAATTTCACCAAATCAAACACAAGCTCAATTAGTTCCAGATACTTCTTTTACTTATGATATGCAGGATATTCAAGCAGCAGGAATTCATTATTTAGTGCTTAATTATAATGGTGCCACAATAGATGGGTTTGCTAAAAAAGATATTGACGCATTAGAAACTAACATTCGTGAAGGAACCGTCACCATACCAAAATCATTTACAGAAGAGCAATTAGCTGCTAAAACTGGAATGCCAAAAGAACAATTAGATTTATATTTTGCTGTTGGTGGAAGAATTCCTTTGTATACTGATGAATCAATGATTGCTAGTTTTTCAAGAGCCTGTGTTGATGATATTGGTTTTTTAAATTCTCCTGAAAGTATAACAAGAAATAAGTTTGGTTATCATCCTCAAGACATAGTTAGGAATTTAGAAGATGTAGGAGGAACTCCTACATTTGACCAATTATTAGGATTCTTAAAAAGTGTTGGCTATTTGCAATGGGAGGTTTCTTTAAGAGAAGTTATGGTTAAGGCCAAACAGAGAAATTCAGATATATTTGGTAGTATAGTGGAAATAGATAATATTAAAGATAATGTTAATGGTAACTTTCATTTTAAACCAGAACAAACACAACTTGTTGTTCAAGTAGCTAGGGAAGAATATCAAAATAGGATTGAGGGTAATTAAATAATGCGTGGTATTTAAATAAGATCAATGATTTCTTTCGTTATGATTTTTGATAGATTAGCTAAAAATCTTTGGAAAAAGAAGATTCAATTGAGAAGAGATAGATTAGAAGTAAAAAAGCAAGATCTACGTCAAGATCCTCAAACACCTGGAGAAGCTGTTAAAGTTGCTGGAGATATTGCTGAAAGATTTTTAAAGAAAAAAAGAGATTTTGGAACTAATATATCTCTTTATCATCATCATTCACCTTGTGCAGGAGCTTACGCAACATATACTTACGCTGCTTATCTAAACTTAATGGAAGGATTAGATGAAAGAGAATGGAAAAATAATGTAGATTTAGCAGTTGGTTTTGCATCTCCTATGAGTTCAAATAAATCTGGAACTTTACATTATTGGTTAGAATGTATTCATGAGAATGACCAAAGAGTAATAGGAGAATGTTCTCCATTTTTTAAGGCAGATGAAACCAATTATAAACCTCATATCCTTTTAAAATTAAAAGATGATGAATGTATTATGAGACCTCCTAATTTATTTACTCATATTGGATTAAGTGTTCTGTATTTATGGAATCGATAAGCTTATAAATAAAACCCTTATTCTGGATAATATGAGTAAATCACAATTAAAAGCATTAACAAAACCAACAGGTGGTAGACTTAAAGCTGCTCGTAAAAAGAAGAAATATGAGCTAGCTGGTTTGCCTGCACATACTAAAATAGCAGATCATAAAGTAGCTTCTCATAGAAAACGAGGCGGTTCTAATGTTATTAGGTTATTAGCAGAAAATACAGCAAATGTATATGATCCTAAAACTAAAAAAATATCTAAAGTTAAAATTAAAAATGTTGTTGCTAATCCTGCAAACAGACACTTTGTAAGAAGAAATATTTTAACAAAAGGTGCTGAAATTGAAACTGATGCAGGTAAGGCAAGAATTACTTCTAGACCTGGTAAAGATGGCGTAGTAAACGCTATTATTATTAAATGAATAAAACTATTTTATCTGTTTTAAAATCAATTGAAGAATATTCTAAAAATCATAGTGATGTTTTCCCTATTTCTTTTGATCAAGGAAATTTTCTAGCTGAATTAATTACATCAAATAAAGCATCTATGTGTTTAGAATTAGGAGTATCTCATGGTTATTCTACAATTTTCCAAGCTCATGCCTTAAAAGGAAAAGGAAAACTAATTGCAATTGAAATGAATTCTGCTAAAATTGAGCTTGCTACAAAAAATTTAAAAAAATGTGAACTTTTAGATGTAGTAGATATTAAATGGGGTTCTGCTCAAAAAATTATACCCAAATTAAATGAAATGTTTGATATTGTCTTTATGGATCATTTAAAAGATCAATATGTAAATTGTTTTGATTTACTTTTTGATAAAATAAAAATTAATGGAATTATTGTAGCTGATAATATGTTATCTCACCAAGAAGAATGTCTACCTTATCAAGACTATGTTAGATCTCATCCAGACTTTGTAAGTTTCTTAGTTCCTCTTGGTAATGGTTTTGAATTGAGTATTAGAAAACAATAAAGTTTACTATCTCATTCTTAAATAGCAAAAATTATATAGTTGACTACCATTCTTTACTTAGAATAAAGTAGAATACAGCTTATTTACTATGGCAGCTACACTACCTAAAGATGATATTGAAGGGTTTGCTTTATTTGTTTCTATCTTATCCACATTCTCAGATTTACCTATTAGAATAAATAGTTTCAATGAAGCTCATAGTAGGGATAGAAAACCTGCTCGTATTTTTACTTATTCTGCTCATTTTCCATATGAAGGTAAGAAAACTTCTGGAACGTATCCTATTGTAGTAGAGAAAGTTTACCGTCCTGAAACCTTTGCTGATTGTGGAGATATAGCATATGAATCAGATTGGGGTAAAATACAAGCTAAATTAGACGAGGGTTTATTCTCATGTGAAATAGAAGGAGAACCTCGCAGAAGAACAGCTATTGTTTCACCCAATGAAAGATTCGGATTGTTTAGTGCAGAAAATAGACTGCCTAATCTTGAAAAACAAATACCTCAATCATTAACCTATGATCAAATGCAAAAACTTTTCACTTTTTTTAGAAGAAATGAGAATCAATTTGATAAGTATGCTCGTGCAGCTTCATGTAATCCTTGTAATAGATTTAATTTTTTATACGAAACTGATGATGCTATTGTAGCTCTCAATAAAAATACTAATGATCCTATTCCTAGTGAAGTTATGAATAGTGCATTGTTTCACTTTGCAGCCATGCCAATTCCTAAAACATCAATTCCTGCAAAATCGGTTGATTTATATAGGGACATGCCTCTTTTTCAATGTAATGCAATACCAAGGCCTAACACTAGACAAGTTTCAAGTTGATTCTATTAATTCTTTAGAAAATGGGCATAGTGTTGTAGTTTCAGCACCAACTGGTTCTGGAAAAACACTTATAGCTGATTATCTTATTGATAAAAAAATAAAAGAAAATAAAAGAGTTATTTATACTGCACCTATTAAAGCATTATCCAATCAAAAATTCAAGGAATTTAAAAAATTGTTTGGAGAAGAAAACATTGGTTTGATGACTGGAGATATTGTTGTGAATTCTCAAGCTCCTATTGTTATTATGACAACAGAGATTTATAGAAACATGGTATTAGTAGGAGATGAAGCTGTTGATAATGTATATGCTGTTGTTTTTGATGAAATTCATTACATTAATGATATTGAGCGAGGCTATGTATGGGAAGAATCAATTATTTTTTCAAAACCAAAAGTAAGATTTCTTTGCTTATCTGCAACTATTCCAAATGCAAAAGAATTTGCATTATGGATTGAATCCATAAAAAAACACAAAGTAGATACTATTCTCCATGATAAACGTGCAGTTCCTTTAACGCATAAATTCTATGACATGGATTTAGGAATAACAGATCTTGATAAAATTAAAGATATTAAAGATATTCCTGATTATACTAATGTCATGAAACGTAGATATAGGAGAGGACAAAAAAGACCAAAGTTACCTACACCAAGCCCTGTAAAGTTAATCAGAGAACTAGGTTCTCAATTACCTTGTTTATATTTTTCATTTTCTAGAGATGATTGTGTAAAAAAAGCAAAAGAATTAGCTGATAAAAACTTATTTGGATCAAATCCAGAGATAACCAAATATGTAAGAGAAAAATTAAAAGATGTTCCTCCTGATATTAATAAAATTCGTGCTACTAAAGTGTTAAGAGAAATCTTACCTAGACAAATAGGATTCCATCACGCAGGTGTTTTACCTATCTTAAAAGAATTAGTTGAAGAATTATTTGGTAAAGGATTAATTAAAGTGTTATTTACAACTGAAACCTTTGCAGTTGGAATAAACATGCCTGCAAAAACAGTTTGTTTTGATTCTTTAAAGAAATTTGATGGTATCTCCTTACGTTTTTTGAATAGTAAGGAGTATTTTCAAATGGCAGGTAGAGCTGGAAGAAGAGGTATTGATGATCAAGGACTTGTAGTTACAATGATTTTTAGACAAAGTTTTGATTATCTTAAAATAAAAAAAATAACTGATAAAGACATGGATCCAATTCAAAGTCAATTTAGATTAAGTATTAACACTGTTTTGAATTTAATTAAACTACATAATAAAGAAGAGATTGATATTATTCTTGAGCAAAGTTTTTTAGCATATCAAGAAAGAAAAAAGAATAGGCATCATATTATGAAATCACGTTTTGAGAATTTAAAACATCGTTTAATAAAATTAGATTATATTAAAGATGATGAATTAACTGAAAAAGGAGATTTCGGTGCAAAAATTTATTCAGATGAAATCTTAACAACAGAGATTTTTGGAACAAGAATTGTTGAGGATTTATCAGAACATGAAATTTTACTTATTTTAGCGTTATTAGCATATGAGCCTAAAGAAAAAGATAAATTCTTTAAAAAAAATAAAAATAATTTAACTAAACAAATTAAAGCAAAATTAAAAGAAGTGGATGAGTTAAAAAAAGATAGAAGAATCAGATATATTTTTGAAATGGCTGCTATGGTTGAGCCTTGTTATAAAGGAGCTGATTTTTTTCAAGTAGTAGAAAATTCTAATTTATTAGAAGGTGATATCATCAGAATATTTTCTCAGATGCTTGATCGTGCAAGACAAGTAAGAAGGGCATCCTTAGATACTGAATTAAATTTAAAATTAGATTCAATAGCAGATAAAATTAAAGATTTTTTGAGTGATGTTACTTTGTATTAATATCCTACCTAATTTTTTGGTTCATATTTTTTAATCATTTCAGGAGTTAAACTCATAAAAAATTCTACCAAATTACATATTTTTTCATATGCTGTGAATGCTAGAGAAAATTCACGAAAACTTGTTCTCTCAAGACCTTTTAATATCTCTTGAAAGTAATCATCTGAAAACATATAATCTGTTGATGTAGTTAACATTTTTAATTCCTTTAATATATCTATTTCACCATCAGGCATATAACCTATTAGTGAATAATAATGTATAAAAGAATTTACAGCAATATTATGAACTCTATTTTTACCATTAGGTTTTTTAAAACCAAATTCATAAATTTGACGCATTCTTGAAAAATTAACATGATTATTGTTTAAAGGAATATTATCAGGATCTAATAAAACCTCAGGTTCATGTGAAATTCTTGTGGTATCTGCACTTAAGAAACCTTCTAAATCCAATTTGCCTTCATAATTAAGAACCTTCATATAATAAACATCACAATTTACCTTCCCTTCTGTGTAATGGATTACTCTACCAGCTTGAATATGAATATTCCTTGGTATATTCCCCTTATCTATATTCATATCATCTATATGTGGAGTAGAGGTTACTTTTAAAAAAAATTGAAAATGGGGATCAGTAAAAGGATTCTGAGAATCATCATCCTGAGTATGTGGATCATTCATCATAATTAAGAGAATTTATTCACTACATATAAATATTACTTATTTTATATGATATCACTTTGTATTAATCGTTTTCCCTTCCTACTCTCTTTTCATCAATTAAATGTTCTAATTGAGTATAATTCTCTACCATGGTGTTTACAAGTTGATCAGCTGTAAAAGCAATTGCAAATTTATAAAAACTTTCAGTTTGAAGTAATTCTAATTGTGCGTGAACATAGTCATGGGAAACTCTTTCATCATTAGTATGCTTTAAAAATTCTATTTCATCATCAAGACTTAAAGGTAGGGGTCTTTCCACTCCTAACAATTCATAAAAATGTTTAAATGCATTAGTATTTAATAATAAATGGCCAGTACCCCAAATACTTTTATTAAACCCTAGTTCATACACTCCATACATTCTGGCAAAATTAATAAGATTATGAGATAATTCTAAAGAATAAAAATCCTTTTCAACACTTTTAAAATGTTTTATATTAGCACCATTAGTTAATAAAAGATTATCTAAATCATTAGGGTCTGCATAATCTGGAACATGCAATTCTAAAACTTCAAAAAGTGATTTTCCCCCAGTAAGGAGAATTGATTTACCAAAACTCGCTATAACATCCCCTTCTATGATTTCATCATCGTCAGGATCATCATAATCTGCTGGAGTATATTCCACTGATGAAAAAAATTGAAAGTGTATATCAGTAAAAGGATTCTGAGGATCATCATCCTGAGTATGTGGATTATTCATCATAATAAAAGAATTTATTCACTACATATAAATATTACTTATTTTATGTGATATCACTTTGTATTAAGCTGCTAGATCTCTTTTTATATCTCTAATAATTTGTCTAACATCCTGAGGTTGAGCTGTTAAGTTTGTATCTAAATTTCTCATCTGCATAGTTGTATGATAATCTGGTTTAAGAACAACATCTGAAACAGGCATAACAATAATATCTGGTAATTCATAAAAGTATTGCCTTCCAGTAATATCTACAAATAATTCTCTTTTAGGATCAAAATTCCATGCATGCCAAGACACATTTTCTAAAATTATGTCTCTTCTCATTTCTTGATTAATAAATGGGTGAAAATAAGTGATATGTTCACCTGCTATCTCCATTAAACCTTCAACTTCATGAACTGTTCGTGTTCCTGCAGCACATACCTTATAGGGAAAACCTTCTACTCTTTTTTTTAAAGTTTTATGAATAAATCTAAGATGATCAATATAAGGCAGTCCATTAACTTCTTTCTCTGAAAGCATTGGAACCACTTTCGGAAGCACTTCACAATATGTATTGTAAAACATATATGTTAGAGTTTTATAACTATATATAAACCTTCACAAAATATAAATACAACTATATATTAGATTAATTATGAAACAATGCACTATAATTTATAAAAATCTTCTAAATACTTTTGGTCCTCAAGGTTGGTGGCCTGTTACTCCTCCTGGGCATGTAGAGCCAGTTTGTGATAAAGGCCCTAGAACAACTAAGCAAAAGCTTGAGGTGTGTTTTGGTGCAATATTAACTCAAAATACTTCCTGGAAAAATGTTGAGAAAGCTATTATGAATTTAAACAAAGAAAACTTGGTTGATTTAAGGAAAATTAAAAATATTTCTAATGCAAAATTAGCTGCTATTATTAGACCTTCTGGCTACTTTAATCAAAAAGCAATTAAACTTAAAGCATTTTGTAATTATGTTTTAAAAAAGTATGATGGAAACTTAGATACTTTTTTCTCAAGAACACCTAAAGGATTAAGAGCAGAATTATTATCAATTCATGGAATTGGTCCTGAGACAGCTGATTCAATTATATTATATGCAGCTGAAAAACCTAGCTTTGTTATTGATGCTTATACTAAAAGAATCTTCTCTCGTTTTGGACTTTGCAGAAAAGAAATTGATTATCATCAATTAAAAGAAGCTGTTGAAAAGAATGTGAAGAAAAACACTAAAATGTATAATGAATATCACGCCCTCTTAGTAGAATTAGCCAAAAAACACTGTCTAAGTAAGTATCCTGTTTGTTCTAGTTGTCCTTTGACAGAGGATTGTGGGAAGGAGTATTAAACCTAAGGATTTATAAATGTTTTAATAATTCTAGAAATATGAAAGAAATTTATAAGGGGTTTGCCTTAGCAAAATTTAGATATGGCTTTGAGCAATTATGGGAACAAAATTCACTTACCGATAATGCAGTAGCTGATCTTCAAAAGCAAGTATTGCAACTACCAAATGTAGATGAAACTGTAGTCATTGATACTAGAAATAGACTAATGGAAAGCTATCAAAAAAATAAATTTCTTGAGTATATGACTGGGGAAGAAATATTTTTAAGTCAGGTTGGTATTGAACCTGAAAAACCTGTAGAAACTTTGAGAATGCCATATGGAGTACATCTTTTTTTGGTACTTAAGTGATTTAATTAAAGCCGATCCAAAAACTGTTGAAAACCAGGATTCTGTAGATAATGGAGAATTTATAAATAATATGGATAGAGTTGGATCTGTATTAGTTTTAAGCGATGAGTGTCATATAAGTGTTGGTTTTAGAACATTTCCTACTTTTGAATTATATAAATTATCAGTAGAGCGGGATGAATCTTGTGTTGGAATAGATATTTCTGATGATGAATATAAAATGGGATATGAAACTTCACTCAATTTAGTAAAAATTACAGCTGTTCATGAATTAGAACACCTATATAATTACACAATGGGTATTTCATCTAAATCCTTGGATGAATTTACTGCTAGGTGTCCCACAATTGAAATGGAATATGTGAAATTTCTTAGTAGTCTTAAGGAACTTGATGAAGAGGAGATGAAAAAACTTAATTCAAAATATAATCTTCCTGAAGGTATAAAATTTTGGGAATCTTACTTTGAAATGGTTAAAACATCTCAATGGGCAAATCTCGATCTTCCCGGATATAAAAATAGTCTGGGTTCAATTTTTAATCAAATTGAAAATTTAGAGTATATCTTGGAAAATTTTAATGAAATTATTGATAAGTCTCAAGAAATAAAAGGTAGATTAGCTGCTTAAGGTATATAAGAATTGATTTAATACCTTTTTTTAGTAATTACACAGTGACAAAAAAGCAAACATTTATAAATAGTTCAACATCCCATATTTGTATGAATTCGTATAATACTCAGGACTCCGGCTCTGCATGGTATAAACATTCAGATAATGATCCACTACCAGCACAGATGGACATACAACAACGAGCAGACCATAGTGCAAGACCTCTCCTACCTCAAATAATTTCTTATTTTAAAGATAGGATTGATGGAGCTAAAATTGTTGCTGCAACAGGTATTGCATTGTGTGTCTTATCCACCGTTGGTATAGTCGCTCAATATCATTTTTCAGAAGAAAGTTTGAGATCTAGAGAAGAAGCAGTTAAATTAAGGGATAATCGTGACATAGTATTAAGTAATAGGATATCAAATTCTGTTTCAAATGCATTTAGGGAAGATTTAAAGAACAGATAGTAAGATCCTTATCTTTTTTTACCAATAATTATTTAAACCCAAAATAAACAATAACTCTATGGTTGGGGTAAGTTTACTATTATTAATTCCTGGATTAATTATCTTGTTCTACATTTTTGTATTTAAAAGAGATCCAAAACTTACTATTCCTGATGGAGATAATATTATTTCACCTTGCGATGGGAAAGTTGTTGGTATTTACTCATCTCAAGACAAAGCAGTAATTCCAAAAGGAATGCTAGGATTAATTAATACTCTAACTAAAGATGTTGCAGAAAAAACTACAATCATATCAATTATGATGACTCCTTTAAATGTGCATTTTCAATATGCTCCTATTCAAGGCATTGTTAAAAATATAAATTATTTTAAAGGAAAGTTTCAGAATGCAGTAAATGAGCAAAGCCTAAAGATTTTTGAAAATGAAAATAATCAAATCCTTATTGAAGGATCTTACCAAAACAAACCAATTAAAATCAAAGTTATTCAGATAGCTGGAATTTTAGCCCGTAGAATAAAATGCTTTGTTAAAAAAGAAGAAAAGATTAATAAAGGTCAAAAGATTGGTTTTATTGATTTGGGGAGTCAAGTTACCTTAATTATTCCAGATACTATCTCCTTAAAAATAAAAGTAGGAGATAAAGTAAAACCCTGTCAAGCTTTAACATGAAAAAAATAAATCTTAAGCAAAAATTGTATAATGAAGAAATCTTTATTATGTTTTATTTTTTAAGAATTATTTTAGCAGTTGTTATTGCAATAACATTTTTCACACCTTGGAAAGCATTATCCTTAATTTTATTTTTAGTAACTATCTGCATAGGATTTATTGATTATGCAAGATATAGAATAACATTTCTCTATACTCAAGTTGATTCTATTTTAAATTCATTAGCAGATAAATTGTTAGTTGATTTATCAGCAGTTGCTCTTTACTTAACAGGAGGATTACCTCTTTGGGCAATGTTAGTTTTTGTAATAAAAGATATTCTTCTCATTTGTGGTGGATTTTATACTCTCTACAAAAATGAGTATAGTATATTTAAACCTACAAGTATGAGTAAAATAACTCTCTTTTTTCAATCAATAGCAATTATAGCTATTATCTTTGATACCTTAGATCCTGTTTTATTATGGACTGCAGTGTTATTCACTATTGGTAATGTATTATTTGTATATTTTAGACCTGAAGTTAAAATTGTTAAAAAGAAAACTGAATTGCATAATTTTTCTTATAAAAAATTATTAAAACCAGCAGATTATATTACTTTAGCAAATGTTTTGTTAGGATTATTAAGCATAATTTTTGCTATAATTGGGAACTTATTAGCTGCTAATATTATTTTGTTAATAGCAGTAGTTGCAGATTTTTTAGATGGAAAAGTTGCTCGATTAAGTAAGTCATCTGGAGAGTTTGGTAAACAATTAGACTCATTAGCTGATACTGTTTCGTTTGGAGTAGCACCTACAGTTATTGGATTTACCTTAGTGCAATCACGATTAGCAATTATAGCATTTTCATTGTTTTTAATTTGTGGAGTTTTAAGATTAGCTAAATTCAATATTATGGAAGCAGAAGGATTCTATATTGGTATGCCTATAACTATTAATGGAATTATTATTCCTTTAGTGTATTTCTTTGGTTTACCAAGTCAATACTTTCCTTATCTTTATCTTATTTTAGGAATACTTATGGTTGCACCAATACAATTGAAGAAAGGGAATAAGTGATTTATTCTGTTTGTTTTTGATTAATTGGTTTTAATCCTGAAGAGTTTGGTAAGCCTACAAGATTATATCCATCACTTAACATTATAGTTGTTCCATGACAATATCTGGATCTTTCATTATCTACAAAAGAACTAACAGCATCAGCAATATTTTCTGGATCTAAAAGCCTTTGAGTAGCGGTTCCATTAATTATTTCTTCACCTCTAACAGATAATGTTTCTCCGTCTGGTTCAAATATAAACGCTCTATTTTGCATAGCAGGAGCAAATCCAACAGCAACACAATTAACTCTGCCAATTCCTATTCGTCCAAAAATAAAACCATAACTTTGAGTAAGACTCTGAACACCTGCAAAAGCTGCTGAATAAGCTGGAATTCTGGATAAAGGTTGTTTCCCAGTCATAGAACCAACATATACAACAGAACCATTAACATCTTCTCCTTCTTCTGCACGTCCAATAAGATGATTCATAAAAATCTGAGTTATCCACATTTTAGAGTTAAGATTTCCTTCAATTACACGTTTCATAGCAGCAGGATCTAATTTTTTTAATGAGTCTGTATCAGTATAAGTAGCACCAGAATCATTTCCTCCAGCACCTGCAATGACTGCATCAACTTATCCAAAATATTCTATTGCTCCATCAAAAACTCTCTGAACTTCATCACAATTAGAAGCATCAGCATGAATTGTCATATACCTATTAGGTTCAATAGCTAAAGACTCTCCAAGTTTTTCACAAGAATCTCCTCTACTCACAAGAACTAATTTTGCTCTTTCTTCAGCTAATTGAGGAGTGTAACCCTTTGCTAATTCACCTGTTCCAAAACAAATAATTGTTTTATCTTTTAATGACATAATTCATTTACTTTAAATTTTATTTAAAAAGATATAGATACTAGAGTATATACTTTTCCGAATTCACTTTCTCCTCTATAAAATTAATTTTTTCCAAAAATTCTGAAATAATGATCAATATAAACTAATAATTTTAACTTTTTACGAAACATTTAATCTCTCCTCCGACAATCTAAAAAATTCTCCAGTTTTTCCTCACAAACATATATTAAAATCATCACCTATTAAATTCCTATGAAAGAAAGACAAGGTATCTTTGGTTTAATACAACCTTTCCTAAATACTAAAAGTATAACTGCATTTATCTTGGGAATAAGTTTAGGCATGAATTATCATAACACATTATCTTCTATTAAAGATTACATCTCTGGTAGAAATGTTCCAGTTGAGGAAAAGTTCATTCAAAGCCCCTATAATTTAGAAATTGAAAGAACACTCAATAAACAAGGAAAAATGGAATTGTTTCTAGAGCTTCCTGATTCTACCAGAGTTCCCCTTTACAAAGACATTGGAGAAAAAGTAGGTGAACTTTATGGGAATGATAGGTAAAACCCTTGGTTTAGGTGATAAGGTATTTACAAAAGTGCTAAAATATGGCATGATTATTGGAATTGCTTACAGTATGGGATACTCAAAAGGATTAGATTCTCCAAGAAGACTCACTACACCGTTATCTCAAAAAACTTCCTACTTAGATTATACCGTCAAAGAAATTTTTCAAGTGAGCAAATCAAAAATTGCTTCACAATTAGAACATTTTTTGTCTGACAACTCAGAGGTGAATAACAATGAAACAAGAAATTCAACAAATTAAAGAATTTTGTAGAAATAATACTAAAAAAATAATGTTAGTTGGTGCGATATATTTAGCATGTATTGATCCAGGTGCTTCTTACTTTATGACTAATTCGCCTGTTAAATGGGCTAAAGACTCCTACTCTGTTGTTGAAAGACAAGTCCAAAAAGCAGCAAATGTATGGTATGATGTAAAAAAACCATAATCCTACATTATGAAATTAAGTTTAAACTAGCGAGAGCTATGAGGTGAAAAAATGTTTGGGAATCAGAAAAAAAATAATTTAAATCCAATTGAATGGAAAAGCAGAAGAACAAGACAAGCTATATCTGATCTTGAGCAGAAAAGTTCTATAACTCTCAATACAACCTATGGATCAGCAAGAACAGAGGTTGATACAACCTTAATCAAAAGAAGAGAAGATTATCTCAAAGAATATCAAGGATTAAAGGGTTGTGCATCAAAGCTTACAGTAGATATTGGCTTAACTTTCATTGAAAAAATACAATTTAAGTATTTTAACAAAAAAGACTTTAATCTTGATACAAGAATACAAATGGGAGAACACCAAGTTGAAAAACTTGCCCCTCA
>CALCXY010000028.1 GCA_937906345.1 Candidatus Woesearchaeota archaeon
CTATAAAAAAGTTAAAAAAACCTAGTGTTTCTTATATTAGAGAAGTAGGTGCATCAGGCGGTTATTGGATTGCTTCAACAACTGATAAAATATTTGTAAATAGAATGAGTATAACTGGAAGTATTGGTGTTATTGCATCGTATTTAGAATTTTCAGATTTATTATTGAATTATAATATTACATATCAAAGAATGGTAGCAGGAAAACATAAAGATATGGGATCTCCTTTCAAAGATCTTACAAGTGAGGAAGAAAAAATCTTTCAAAAAAGTTTAGATGCTATTCATATAGAATTTATTAAAGAAGTTGCAGATAATCGTAGATTATTATTTGATGATGTTAAAAAATTAGCAACTGGGAGAGTATTTTTAGGTAATGAGGCCAAACAACTAGGATTAGTTGATGAGATAGGCGGCAAGAGTGAAGTTAAAGCATATTTAGAAGATTCACTTAATATCACAGTGCAATTCTTTTCTTATGAGGATAAAGATAGTTTACTATCCTTATTATCTGAATTAGCTAATCAGAATTCTTTCTATATTGGTGAAGGATTAGGAAAGGCGCTAACTTCTCGAAAAGCAGAGAGAAGTTTACCAAGTATTTGGACTTGAATTATAATGCAATCTCTAATATAAGTTTGTTATAATCTACTTTTGGAATTGATCTTTTTCTATTGTCTTTAACTTTTTCAATTTTTACAAATCCTAATTGTTTTAATAATTTAATATCACTATTCACATTCTCACTAGATCTTTTTACTATTTTTGCTAAATTGTAAATTGAATTAGGATTTTCACGCTTTATAACCTTCAGTAATTCTAACCTTTTAGGCGTTAAAAATGATCTCATTTGCTCTAATGATTTAAAAGAGATACTGTTCTCTCTCATAGTTTTAATAATACCCTTTTCAATATCCACTAAATCTTTGCGAACTCTTTTCCTGGTAGTTTCAGCATCCTCAATATAAATCTTTATTTCGTTTGTTTTTATCATTTTCATAGTCTTCAACTAATTTCAAAAATAATTTTTCTGTTTGAATTAACCCTCTGAATGTAAATGGAATTTTTGATTTATAATAATGAATATGATGGCTTTCATAGTTATAATTGTCTATTGCTATTATCCTTTTATTTTTTTCAATAAATGTAAATGTATATTTTACTCCTTCTGGATACATTTTTGAGACTGGTACTTTCCACGCTACACTCTCTATAAAATTGTTTTTTAATGTATATTCTCTCCTTCTGAGGATAATTTGTTTGCTCATTTATATTTACTTTCATAATATATATGTAATCATATCATATATATAAAGGTTTCTATTCTATTATTGGTTTTCTTATTAAAATGTCTTTACCAATCTTTTTCGGAAGAAATTTCTTAAAAGTGAAAAATTTACTGTTCTAGCTGAAAAATTTAATTTTTAAATTCAATTTTAATTTGATATTTTGGTTTTTTTAAAGAAAAATATATAAAGCACATAGTATGAGTAATATTGAATGAAAAAAAGAGTTTTAGGGTTATTATTTCTATTTTTCTTCTTATTTTCACTATTTATCATAGCAGAGGATGAGGTTATGGTGAGTGAAGAAGTTCAAGAGGAAATAGAAGATGAAGGAGAAGTAGATGTTATTATAGTAATGGAAGAAACACCTTCAGTTGCTGATGAAATTGGGATTAATGGAGAGTTAGGAGATACTATTGAAGAGAAAAAAGAGATTGTTATTGAAATTTTAGAAGAAGAGGGATTTGAGGTTGAAACAGAGCTGAAAACTGCAATAGCAGGGACTATAAGTGAGGAACAGCTGGAGATTCTTGAAGATGATCCAAATGTCTATGAAGTTATTAAAAACAATGAAATTAAAGCTTATTTGGATGATAGTGTTCCTCAAATAAAAGGTAATTTTACTCATAAATTGATTTATAATGGAACTAATTTAACAGGTGCAGGGCAAACAGTTTGTGTTCTTGATACTGGAGTTAATTATGAGCATGATAATCTGGGTGGTTGTTTAGGATCTGGATGTCGTGTTTTAGGGGGTTTTGATTTTGTAAATGATGATGATAATCCTGTTGATGATGAAGGGCATGGAACACATGTTGCAGGGATTATTGCTTCAAATGACACTACCTATACAGGTGTATCTCCTGATGTAAATATTATTGCTATAAAAGTGTTGAACGCATCAGGATCAGGTTCAACAGCAAATCTTATTGCTGGAATTGATTGGTGTGTTGATAATGCTTCATTGTTTAATATAAGTGTTATCAGTATGAGTTTGGGAACAGACATACTCTATGGAAGTAATTGTGATTATGTAAATAACCAACTTACAAATAGCATTGCAAACGCTACAAGATTAAATATAAGTGTAGTAGCTGCATCAGGAAATGATAATAGTCAAACTGGAATAGGAAGTCCTGCGTGTATAAGCAATGTTACAGCTGTTGGTTCTGTTGATTCTTCTAATAGTGTTTCTTCGTTTTCAAATAGAAATAACATAACAGATTTATTTGGTCCAGGAAATAGTATCAAATCAACGAGCTTTTCTGGAGGATTTACAACGCAATCAGGAACCTCTCAAGCTACTCCTCATGTTGCAGGTGTTTTTGCTTTAGTGTATCAGTATTTTAAGGCTGTAAATAATACTATAGAAACTCCAAATAGTATTTTTTTACGATTAAATGATACAGGAGATCTTGTAGATGATACAGCAGGATCAGGTTTTATTTTTAAAACTGTTAATCTTCAAAGTTTTTTAGGAAGTTTAGATTATACTAAACCTGATATTATCTTTACAGCTCCAACAATAAATGATACTACAATTAGTGTTTTTCATTATTTTATTAATATGTCAAGTGATGAGAGTATTTATTCTGCTATTTTGGAATTTGATAATGTAAATGAAACTCTTAATGCGTCTGGAATTAATTTTTTCTTAAATAAAACTTTTAGTGTAGATGGTTTTCATAATTTTAGAGTGCATGTAAATGATTCTTTTAATAATTCTGCATCTACTTTACTTTTTAATTTAACTATTAATAATTCAGAACCTAGTGTTGAGGTTATATTAAACACAACAATTCTTAATTTTACTGATGAAGGAGATGCAACTTGTTATGCTAAAGCAACTGATGGTGATGATAGTTCATTAACTACCTATATTAGGTGGTTTAATAGCAGTATAGAAGCTGCACATAGCAATATTGTTTACAATAACTTATCTGTTGGTGCGTTTACTCTTATTGATACCTTAAATACAGCAAATACTTCATCTAATGATAATTGGACTTGCATGGTTAGAATAGATGATGGAAAAGTAAATAGCAGTTTTGTAAATGCATCTATTGTGATTAATAATACAGTCCCTGTTTTACATTCAGCTGTTTTAAACAGTTCTACAGGTAATAATAGGACAAGTGAGAATCTTATCCTCTGGATGAATGCATCAGATGCTGAAAGTGATCAAATAAGTGCGTATTTGAGTTGGTTTAATGGTTCTACCTTAGTTTCTAGTTTATCTGGAAAAAAAACCCCTAATAATAAGATATTAGCTCAAATTGATACAGTATCAGGAAGTAATACTAAGAAAGATGAGGTTTGGACTGTTCAAGTTATTATTGGAGATGCAATTCACAATACAACTGCTCAAAATTATTCCTTAACTATTAATGATACTCCTCATGTTTTTTCAAGTATTGCTAATAAAAGCTGGTATCCCAATGAAAATGAATCATTTAATATTAGTTCATTTGTAAGTGATGGAGATAATGATTTGGTAATTTTTTCAGCTTCAAGTGTGAGTAGTATCACTGTTGATATTGTAAATGATAATATTTCTTTAATTCCTGATCCTAATTTTATAGGAAATAAAACTGTAACATTTACTGCAACAAACGGTTCTGTTGGGATAAACAGTAATGAGGTTCTTTTATTTGTTTCCTATGATAAGGATTTAGATGGTTTTAACTCTACAAGATTTAATGGAACTGATTGTAATGATAATAATATAAATATTCGTCCTTCTGCATCTGAGACATGTGGTGATAGTGTAGATAATAATTGTGATGGGACTATTGATGAAGGGTGCTCATCCTCTTCTGGAGGCTCTAGTGGTGGTGGAGGCGGAGGAGGTGGTGGATCTGCTTCAACAACATCTGCTAATGCTCATGTTCGTGGAAAAGCATCTATCAATAGTTTTGGACGAGTAAATGCAGGTGAAACTCTCAATGTAGAGGTAGATAATGATGCTATTCCTGTTACTGGAATTCAATTTGATACAAAGAATGATTTGATAAAGCCGCAAGTTAA
>CALCXY010000029.1 GCA_937906345.1 Candidatus Woesearchaeota archaeon
AATCTTTATCCTTGAATAATTGAAAATCTTTAGGTTTACAAGATAAAGTTCTTCCTCCTAAAGTAGCTGTAACACTTATTTGATTGAAATCCTCTTTATTTACAGGAGCAGATGAGCAGAGTCTTTGGACAGCATCTGTATCAATGATCTCTCCACGCCCTACATTTTTCATATTAATTGTGAAAATAGGCTTTGCAAATTTTCTATCAGGTGATGGGATCATTTTTGTTTCTCGTTTAACAACAGCAACGGGGGCACCCTGACTCGAATGGCTTTTTGTTTTAACCTCACAATTTTTTTCATCAGGGGATAATCCAAAGATATCTGTATCAATACATACATTTTCTTCAAAATGAGTTTTGTAAGGATAACAGGCTGTTAATACAATATTAGATGTATGGGTTTCTGTTTGTCTTTCTAAGATATGAGTTTTTAAATCTGCAGTTAGAATCTCAATTTGAGGATTTGGGTTAGTGGTTGTTTTCCCATCTAAGGAGAATGTTGCACCATTATTAGTTGTTGACTTAATTTTTTGGGTGTCTCTATTCCATGAAACTAAGCGCATATAATCTTGTTCTAAACTTAACGCTAATTTACCATTTTCAATTCTTGCAGCGCCAGCATTTTCTAAATTTAATGCTAAAAGCATATTAGAACCTTCAAATATTTTATCAGGAGGGAATTCCTTTGCAAATTCTATTTTTAATCCTTCACTTCCAGTGTAAATATTTGTGAATTGAGGGCCACCTGTATTAGGGGTTGAACATGCAATTACAAAAAAGGAAAGTAAAAAAAGTATGATCCATTTATTCATCAGCGGGAACCTCCCTTACATTAATACTTGCTGATTTTTCTAATTGATAATGGTATTCAGTATTTATTCTGAAAAACTCAGTGATTAAAGGAGTTCCAGAAACTAGTAAAGCACCTGGATTAATGGAGATAGGGCAACGTATTGTTTTGTATTGATCAATATCCTTAAAGTAAGAACGTGCAAAGTCAGGGTCCATTATGTAAACTCTATACGCTTTAGCATTACATGTAAGTTTCATATCTGCGCATGAGCCGTCTAAAAATTCAATGTTTCCACAACGCTTAGAATTAATGCTTAATGCATTAGGCATCATAATAGCGAGTTTTTTAATTTTATTTATTTTACCTTCCCAACGATTTCTTAAGGAAATGCCTAGTGTTAATCTGTTTCTTTCAGGATTTTTAAGGTCTAATTCAACAGGAGGAGTTTTCCCTATGCTCATTCCAAGAAGAAGAGGGCCGTCTGTGTATGTTGCTTTAGGATTTTTATCTGTTATTTTATACACATCTAATACATTTTTTTTATCATTTCTTAAGGCTCTAGATCTTTCCCGGTCAACATAATATGTTTTGAGATATGCTTGGGTTTCAAATTCAAAATCAACAAACATTTTTACTTTATGAGTTCCTCTATTGAAAGCAGTTCTTGGGAATGTACAATCAATTTCTTCTTGAGAATATTCATCGAAAGAAAAATCAGCTTGAGGATAAATATTTTCAGGATCTACAACAATATCATAATCTTCTTTATCCTCTTCATTACCTGATTTGGCTTTGCAGGAGATGGTGGCATCAATGGGTTTATCTAATGTATTAGCTTTTAAGGTTGCAAATATTCCTACTGGTTCTCCTACCAAAAAGATTTTATCAGTAGATTGGAGTTTTTCAAGTCTTACTCCTAGTTGGGTTTCAGCTTTGGTATCTGTTTGGCCGGAATAGTATTGAGGATTTAATGTTGAGTTAATAAATCCTTTTACAGATTTGAAAGGAGTCCATATAAATCCTCCAAGATCTTTAAAAAATTCCCAATATAATTGAAAAATATCTCCCCATACTCCAAACGTGTCAGCAAATGCAGGGCCTTGTAAATCAGGAACTCCCGGGATTTGGGATAATACTGCAAAAGATTCATTTAATGCATAACTTGAGCCCATATTCCATATAAACACAAATAAAACACCTATCAGGAAATAAATATATATCCTTTGAACTGATTGAGTTCTTTCTGTAACTAAATCAGGTTCTACGAAAAAAAAGTAAAAAAAGTAAATAGGCATAATTCCTAGTATAATATCTACTCCTCTAAAACCAATTACGTTTATAATTGCATCTAAATTTAATAAAAACGGAAAGAAAAATGCAAACGCTGCTATGAATCCTGATTTGAAAAACACCCGCAAGGTTTCTCCATTTAATCCAAGAGTGTATTGATCTCTGAATACTATGAAAAAACATAACACCCAAAAAAGGAAATAAAAAGTAAAACGTAACCATGTTTGTTGGAATCTAGTAAAAGCATCGTAGATATGGAATAATATTGTTAGATAGAAAAACCAATCGTAGTGGTTTTGGATGCCTGCCTTTTGCATAGCCCAACCACCACCTCTTGCTGCAAGTCCTGCACCAGCTTTACCAGTATTATAAGTGCCTTTTATTCCTCTCCATAGAGCCCCTACAACCATAATTCAACCTCTTTTTTTAATATTATATTAATAAATTATACTACTATAATCAGAATCAACTTAGGATACTTCAACTTCTATGTTACTAATGTATAAGGTTGATAATGGTGTGATAGCTATGTAATTATTATCACTCTCAATCCATTGGTTGATTCGTTTTCTGTATTCTCTATCACGTTGATCTAAAATAGTACGATGTCCATTTACGCTAATCTCTGCTTCTTTATCTTCTCTATCATCAACAAAATTAATAACTAAAAAAGCGTCAGCGTTATTATCTCTGATTCTATCATAATCATCATTATCTAAGTCAAAAAATCGTGTTATACCTTTTTGATCTTTAAGTTCGCCTCTAACACGAATTTGTTCAACAGAAAAGGAACCTTTTTCAGTAGAAAAAGAGATGCGATTAGCACCTGAATTAAGAATATTAGGAGCTAAAGGAATAATATAAGGATCATCACAAACAGGGATAGAAGAGTATACTTCTCGATTGTTAATTAATACAGTAAGTTTTCCAGTATCTTGGTTTCCACAATAAGGAATAAATCTTAAATTTCCTTCTTCAAAATTAAAAAATTCAGTAGCAGTTAAAGTAAATAGTGATTGAGATTTTTGTCCAGAGGTATCTACAATGTTTGCTATAACTCTAATATCTTCAAGATTATATTCATTTGTTCTCCAAAATCTTAGACCTACTCCAGAAACAGAGAAACTAATTTTATTATCGTTTTCTAAAAGACTGTTATCAATTGTAATAGGTGGTGCATTAAATGAAGATAGTTCAGATTCAAAAACAACTTCTCCATTAAAGGTCATTGTTAAAATTCCTTTATGTTTTGTAGCTGAGAAAACAAGTTGAATATTTTCTAAATTATTTTTTTGATCTAATGAAAATGTTAATTCTCTATTTTTTTTATCAAATAAACCATTTTTAACATAAATCGCATTGAATTTTTTTAGCACTGTTGCGTCTCTACGTTCATCTAGGAAAATATTGGGTAAAGGTTTATCAAAATCTCTTTGAGAAATATAATCTACTCTTCCAATTGCTTCAGTAAAAATACTTCTATTAGAAGATGAACCTGAACTTGATCCTGAATTGGATGTAAAATCATCATCTAAGAGATCTGCTCTGTCTTCTGGAGATAAAAAAAGGATGTATAATATGATAAAAAGCAAAATTAGAGCAATAAGACCAGATGCGCCTCCTGCTTGACCTCTTTTGTTTCTTTTTTTCTTGTATGTGCTAGGAGTAAACATATTCTCATTTTAGCATAAACTATATATAAATCTTGCTGTTTATCCCATATATGAAGATACTTAAACAGGTTAAAAATGCTTTTAAGCTAGAAATTACGAATCAGGATGATTTATGGTATCTTTCGCATATTATTGATCCTGGTGATTTAATTAAAGGGAAAACTTTTAGGAAAATCAAAATTGGTGGAGAAAATGAGAGAAGTAGGAAAGTTGTTAAGAAAGCGATTTTTATTGAAATTAAAGTAGAGAAAATAGGATTTTCTAAAACAAATGGAACTTTACGTGTTGGTGGAGGGATTACTCAAGGTCCAGATGATATTTCAAAGGGTAGTTTCCACACGTTTACCTTTGATGAGGGGATTAGTTTTACTTTAACAAAAGAAACATGGCTTCGATTCCAAAAAGATAAATTAGATGAAGCTGCGTCTGATAAAGTAGGAAATATTCTTATTTTAGTATTTGATAGAGAAGAAGCATTATTTGCTATTCTGAAAAAATATGGATTTAAGGTTATTGGAGAATTAAAAGGTAAAGTTACTAAAAAAGCTGATTTGGAGAAAGTGGAAGGAAATTTTTACAAAGAAATTGTTGATACGCTTAGTGAATATATTAAAAGATATAAATCTGATCATGCGATTGTAGCTAGTCCTAGTTTTTGGAAAGAATATTTAATGAAAGAAGTTGACGAAGATTTGCGTAAAAAAATAATTCTTGCTTCGTGTTCATCAGTAGGAAAAGGTGCAATAAATGAAGTGTTAAAACGAGATGAAGTTAAGCAAGCATTGCATGAAGAGAGAGCAGCTCAAGAAATAAAATTTGTTGAATCATTATTGGCAGAGATAGGAAAAGGTGAAAAAGCAAC
The DNA here is from genome assembly GCA_937906345.1 of Candidatus Woesearchaeota archaeon. Taxonomy (GTDB): domain Archaea; phylum Nanobdellota; class Nanobdellia; order Woesearchaeales; family CALCXY01; genus CALCXY01. Next base: position 4,621 of record CALCXY010000029.1, read on the forward strand.
GTATGGCAAAAAACATGTTTTAGTTGCAGGACAAACAGGAGCTGTAAAAAATTTATTAGTTACAGATAGTTTTCTTTTTAAAGAAAGAGAAAATGAAAAGTATGAAGAAATTGATGAGATGATGAAAATAGTAGATAAAATGAAAGGCACGATACATATTATTAGTTCTGAACATGATGGCGGTAAAAAGTTAGATGGTTTAGGAGGAATTGGTGCAATTTTAAGATATGCATTACAACTCTAATTCATTCATTAATACTTGTTTTTCTTTTTGCAGTTCTTCAATTTTTTCTAAAGTTTGGTACACGGATTCAAAAGAGGAATCCATAGTTGCAATATGATTTAATTGATGTGCTGTTTTTGATATAAATTCTGGGTGGGTTTGTAACAGTTTAATTTGTCTCTTAAAGAAAATTCTCATTAAATTAATGGTTTGCTTTTTTTCAAATACTAAATTACTCATATGCTCTTCTCTAGCTCGTTCTATTAATCTATCAATTTTCTGATTTAGTAATGATGGGTTGTCTGTTAACATTTTATGCTGCTCTCTCTGCGCTTTTGGCAGCTTTTAATGCTGCTTTTTCTTCTTTTTTCGCTGCTGAAAGTTCTTTTCTAGCTTCTTCCAGATCAATGGTTGTTGTTTCCTCTCGCTCAACAGCCTGTTCCTGTTTTGTCTTAAGGATGTTGACAATATCTTCTATTGCTCTTCTCATATGTGCTCTTCCTCTCTCTAATGCATTGAGTTCATTCATCAAAAATGTAATATTATTGTCAGTTGCAGTTTGAGAATCGGTAAGTGATGAATGAGTATTCTTTACATCTCTGAAAATTTCATTTTCAAGTGGTTTATCACTTCTTTCTACTTCTTTTTCAATTTCTTTTTCGCTCTTAATATCCCTATCAAATTGATCTTTGGCTTTTTCATTAATGGAACCAGCTTTCATGGCTTCGTCTGCTTTTTCAACAGCATCCATTACTCTTTCCTGGGCGTTACTCACATAAGCATATGTATTAACAAGTCTCGCAAGCGCTTCCAATATGTTTCCTGATCTACCTAAAATTAATTTCTTTCCTTGTTCAAATTTTAAGGCAGCGTCATTCTTTTCAATTAAACCAGCATACAATTTATCAAAGGTAAGAACAAGATTTTGTCGATACTCTAAAAGGGAGGCTGATTCAAACTTTACTTTCTTAAGCTTATCTAGTTCATCTTCCTCTAACTTACTACGAATCACTTTTTCTTTTGCAACAGGCACGCTCAAGTTTTTTTCTGCATCTTTTCTTAATATTTGTACATTACCCTTAGTACGACTTATACCTCTATGGATATGTTCATGATCTATCCTAAGGCTACTGAGAGCTGATTTTATTGCAAAAACAAATTCTCTGATTCCATGAATTTCTTGGGTGACTCTTTTAGCTTCTTCAGAGTTATGCATATCCCTGGCAGCCTTTAATTTTTCTTCAGCTTGTTTTTCTAAATTACCTAATTGTCCTTCTTCTAAGGTTGCTAATGCTTTATCATTATCTATTGAATTTTTTTCCACACGTTTTATGTAGCCAAGTGTATCATCCATTTGTTCTAATAAAGATTCGGTTGTATCTTTAAGTCTAACATGTGCTTGAATAATTTCATCATCTTTTTCCATGATTTGTTCTTTAGTTTGGTCAAGGCTTTCAATTAAAGATTCCATGAGTTTTGCAACTGCTTTGCCTGTTTGTTTCTTACCAACTGTGTCTCTTAGGCTTTGGTCAATCGCATCTACAGTGGATTCTAGTTGTTGTTCTAATTGTAGGATTGCGTTTTCATCTGCAATGAATCTAGACTCTGCTGTAAAGTTAGAGCTTAGTTTACCTACTAACAGTCCAACTGTTCCAGTAGAAAATTTAGTTTTTTGCTGATTAGAAAGTTCCACTGCAAGTTCTTTGGTTTTTGTGTCAGCTGCGGCATGTCGTTCAGTTTTGTCCTCCCTTTTTATTTCGCGATCCCATCTTTGTCCTGTTGATGACCATAATTCACCAAGGTTCTTGCTTGACATTCCACCTAGTCTGCCTTCATGTTTCGAATCAAAGCTATATTTACCAATAGAAATTAATCCTCCTATAGCTAAGAAAGGCATTAAAACAGATCCAGGTATTATTGCAGTATAGGATCCAAAAGCTCCAAGTGCTATAATAGCTAAAACCATTGCAACTCCACTTGCGCTTTCGTCTTCCATTTTATGCGTACTGTGTTAATGTGTTTCTAATTCCTTGATATAATAAAATTCCAAGTAAGATAAAGAGGATGTATCTGAATGATCCCATACTATCCATCATTCCTGTTACTCCTAATGTTTTATTTCCCCAAACAAATGCAATAACTATTAAGAGACTTAATGACCAAGAAATTGAATTAACATGTCCTGAGGCTTCAATTGAGGGGATTCTCATTAAGGATGATGCGACTACACCTTTTATCATGATAGAACCAATGATAATTGTGATAAGGAAAACAGCATATTCATTAAGAAGAATTTTAGAGAGAATTTCTCCAACCATTCCAAAGGATTCACTGATGTCTATTTCAGGTATTGCGAGGGCTGGAGCTGCAAACAGTAATAACACTAATAAAATCACCCATTTTTTAACCATGAAGTGTATTTTAGGAAATAACGTATATAAATGTTATGGGTAAATGTTTAGGTTAAAACAAACATGATTAAGACGATAAATGTTTATATACTAGTTGTGCATTTAATAGACTATCTATAATGCGTTTGTAACTATTATGGAATACTAAATAAATGTTGTTATCACATAATGAAATTACTGTCTAATAGTAAAAAAGCGTAGCATTATAAAGTAGTAGCCTTTTTTTGTTTTTTAGGGATAGTAAAATATCTCGACAAAAAAAGGGGGAGGATATACAATGATTGTAAAAGAAGAATTTTTAAGTAAGCTTCGAAGGTTTTTTTCTTTGAATTTATACGAAGTTAAAATATGGGCTGCGTTGTTAAGTAGAGGTGTCTCAACAGCAGGGGAGTTATCAGATATTGCTAACGTTCCAAGATCAAGAAGTTACGATGTCTTAGAATCTTTAGAAAAAAAAGGATTTGTTGTTATGAAGTTAGGTAAACCTATTAAATATATTGCTGTTCCGCCAACAGAAGTTTTAGAAAGAGTAAAGAAAAATATGCGGCAAGAAGCAGAAGAAAAAGTTAAAAGATTAGAAGAGTTAAAAGGAACTGATGTTCTACAAGAGTTGAATACATTACATACTCAAGGTGTAGAATTAATCGAACCTGCTGACCTTTCAGGATCTTTAAGAGGTAGGCATAACTTATACAATCATCTTGAATTAACTATTCGAAATGCTGAACAAAGCGTTATTATTATGACAACATCTCAAGGGTTTATGAGAAAAATTGAAGGTCTTAAACCTGTTTTTGAGAAATTAAAAAAGAGAGGCGTTGATATCAAAATAGCTGCACCTATTACTAAAGAAGTAATGAGTTCAGTAAAAGATATTGAGGGTGTAGCTGAAGTGAGAAATACAGAAGCTGAAGCACGATTCTGTGTAGTGGATGGCAAGGAGCTTATCTTTATGGTCTTAAATGATAACGATGTGCATCCAACCTATGATCTAGGAATCTGGGTAAACACACCTTTCTTTGCTAACGCTTTAAAGAGTTTATTTGATTTAGCATGGAATGATATGAAAGTTGTAAAAGGTAAATAAGCCTTTACATTTTTCTTTTTTTAATTTTTTTCTTTTTTTAATTATTGTTTTAAAGAATTTTTAGCTTGTTCTGTTGATAGACCTAGAATTATAGCTAAAGATTGTAAATCTCTTGGAGACCTCATATGGTAAGGAGAAGTGGCAAAGGTAGCTAGTTTAACTTTTACTTTATATTTTTTACACAATCTTGTATTTTGGGATATTCTACCAAGAATGATTGATTTTTTTAATCCTTTACTGTTTTGAATATCTTGGAGAGGTATGAGTAATGCGATATTATTCTTATTCATAATTTTGCATAGTACTTGGTTTAAATGAGAATTTCTAGAATGCATACTATCTGGTTTATCATCCCATTCTATACCGGTTATATAATCTGGTTTGGTATGGTCTAAAACAGTTCTTAAATTAGCTGGGTTTTTACTAATAAGAATGTTTTTAGTTTTAGGAGATTTTTGATTTGAGATAAAAGCGTGTTTAATATTTATTTTAGTGTTTTGATAAAGAGTTTTTTCTTTTTGTTTTGTATAGGCAAAGATAAGAGATGTGTATCCTAGTTTTTCAGCCATAGCTATAAATTCTTTCTCGTTATTAAATGGGAAAACAATATCTGATGTCATGTTTTTAACACTCCTACTATTTGACAAGTTCTACAAAGATTGTGAGAGGAGGGTTCTTGACATTCTTGGCAGAATCTTACTGATGAAGGTTTACTAAATCGTTTTTGCAACAGTGGTAATTGTTTAAGAAAAGTTAAAATAAAATTTTTGAGATAATTTTGATTTGAAGATTCATATTTATGTAAAAGGGATTTTACATTAAATCTATATCCTTCCTCTGCACAAGGGCAAGTGCCATAATGCACTGGGAATTTTAACATTTTTGAATACATGACAATGTGTTTTTCTTCAGTTAAATAAAATGGTTTAGCTCGCATGACAAAAAAATCATTTTTTGGAGAACCAACTAATGCCCCCATCCTTGCTGATTTTTCTAGGTGGTTTTTCATATAATTCATTAAAATGGATTGGACTTCATCATCCATATTATGGCCTAAGACAAGTTTAGATGCGTTTAGTTTTTTAGCATTCACATTTAATAAATATCTTCTAAGAACACCGCAGGTATTACATGATCTAAGATGAACATTTTTTTCTTTTAAAACATCTTGCAAGTAACAAAGTGAACCTCCAAAAGTATCTCTAAAAGAAACAATGTGTAGTTTCACATCTAATTTTTTACAAAAAGATTTGATATTTTTGAGGTTTTCTTCAGAGTAACAGCCGATTTTTGCATCAACGGTTATTGCTTCTATATTATATTGTAATTTATTTAATAAATAAAGTAAAGCTGTAGAATCCTTTCCTCCTGACACTGCAACTAAATTTTTTTCTTGTTTTGTAAATAGGGAATATTGTTTAATTGTGTTAATTACATTATTTTCAAATTTATCAATAAATGATTGATCATATTTTACAGTTTTTGGTAACGTAATTAAGCATTGTTGTGACATACTATATAAGAATTTTATATGCTTTATAAAGGTTTTTTATATTTACTTTGCTATAGGAAGCTTTATAAATAACATAAAAATTCTGGATACTATGCCAAGAGGAATGCATAAATCAAGAACACTCAGAAGAGTGTATAGAAAAGCTCCAGGAGGAGCAGTAAAGCTTCATTATAGAACAAGAAAACCAAAAGGAGCATCATGTGGTAGTTGTGGGACTACTTTGAAAGGAGTTCCAAGAGAAAGACCTAAAAAAATGATGAACATGCCTAAAACTGCTAAGAGACCTGAGAGACCGTTTGGAGGAGTTTTATGCAGTAAATGTATGAGGTCCCATTTTAAGAGTGAAGCAAGAAAGGTGAGTGTAAATGTTTGAAGTTGGAAGATTAGCTGTTAAAATTGCAGGTAGAGATGCTGGAAAAGTATGTGTTATTGTAGATGTTCTTGAAGGAAATAGGGTATTAGTTGATGGAGAAACACGGAGAAAGAAAGTTAATCCAAAACATTTAGAACCTCTTGGACAATTAGTAAAATTAAGTAAAGGAGCGAGTCATGATGATGTAAAAAAAGCGCTTAAGCCATTAGATATTGAAACTCAAGATACTAAGCCAAAATCTGCTGCTGAAAGACCAAAGAAACAAAAAGTGAATAAAAAAGAATTAGCAAAAGACGATCCTAAAGCTAAAAAAGAAAGTAAGAAAGAAGCAAAAAAGGAAACTAAAAAAGAAGAGAAAGCTAGTAAAGAAAGTAAATCTAAAAAATAAGTTTGTATAATTCTGATAAATTTAATTCAAGTGCACACACTGGATATTCTAAAGTAAAATTGTTTAACACTTTAGGTGAGATTTCTCCAATATATCCAATTTCAATGTTTTTTACTTTGACTCTACCTACTCTGCCTTCAATGAATGTGGGATGAGTTGTTTCGATAATTTCATATTGTACATCAATATTAGTCATGAGATAATCTAAAACTTTTTTTATCTGTGTAAAATCTGCTGTGTCTTCAGCAAGAGTAATTGCTAAGCGTTTATGTTCTAAAATTCCTGTTTCACTCTTAGAATTTTTTTTGAAAATAGATCCAGTATCAAAAATATGTTGGGGATATTCATTGTGTTTATTATCAGCTAAAACTTCCATTACACTTGGGATAATCCAAGCACGGAGCATATT
>CALCXY010000030.1 GCA_937906345.1 Candidatus Woesearchaeota archaeon
TCTAGACCAATTCACCTACGGGTCTTTCAGACCACGCAGAACTCTTGGTCGGAATTAGAAATGGATCAACTTTTAATATTTGGAGTTTTTCTTTTATCCTTTCAGATTGAGTTTTTGGAATCTTTTTCAAAAATTTAATCACTTTAGGATGAGCTTTGAGTTCAAATATCATTCTACAAGTCAATATACTCAGAATCAGGTGTTTCTCTTGCTTCTTTTAATGCTTTTTTTGCATTATCGCTTAATTCAAAATCCTCTGAAAGAATTGATTTTATTACTTCCATATCTTTCTTAATATGAGTTATATCTTTTTGTAGAGTTTCTAAATTTGTCTTCATAACAATAAGTAAATAAAGTGAATATATAAATGTTTTCATAACCTATAAATACTCATAAAACAATAAACTTTACATGAAAAAAGCAATACTACTCTTAATTCTCCTTTTATTATTAGCATGTGCTCAAACACAACAGCAAAAAGATTATGAACAATGTATTACCTTATGCTCTGCATCTATTGATGAACCAAATGATATAGAGCCTGAGAATCCTTTAGAATTTGTTCAAATTGAATTATGTAGAGAAGAATGTGAGAAAACTTATCTTTCTTAGATTTGTTTTATCTTCCCTACCTGCCACATCTTTAAAATCATTCTACTTACTCTATCCAAATCAGGTTCTCCACCTTTTACTAATAATTTTTTCTTAAAAGCAATATCTTCTAATGCTGTTTCCTTATCTTTCCGCACATGAACTCCAAAATATTCCTCAATTACACCAGGATTTTTATCCATAATATCCATAACCACAATATCTGGATCTTTTACTTTACCATAATCTATAGAACCCACCATTATTTTATCTACCCTATCAGAATCTCGTGCAAATACACCTGGAGTATCTATAAGTTTAATATTACCAATAACAATATGCTGCTTTCCTTTTGTATAACCTGATTCAGATGATGTTTTAGCACTTTTCTTACCTTTCAAAGCATTAATAATACTACTCTTACCAACATTTGGATATCCTAATACTCCAACTCTAATTACATCCCAACCAAGTTTCTTTCCTTCAATTTGTATTCTCTCACGCAGTTTACTAAAACCATAATGATCTTTTGAAGAAACATATACACTTGGTATTAATTTTTTAATCTCCTTTTCTAATTTCTTTCTATCAACTAAATCACATTTATTGATTACATAAATTAACCCTTTTCCTTTAGCTTCTATTTTTTTCTCAATTTCCTGATTCCTAGTTTCATTAATATTACGAGCATCTATTACCTCTAGAATAATATCAGCTTCTTCCATAACTTGGTTTACAATCTTCCAATAGTTTGCCATGAGAATACAATTATCTACCTATTTAAAAAAGTATGCACACTATATTATGAAAATAATATAATCTTTTCAGCAGTATTTTTATTAATATTCACATTAACTGATTTACTTTGATATCCAGGAGAATTAACATTAACAACATAATCTACCCCCTGTGAAAAATGAAAATAATAATCTTCTCCATGAATAAACACATCATCAAGAGGAACTCCTTGTTGAATAGTAAAAGTAGCATCTGTTACTTGCCCACACATATTTGATTTCTGTATAGAAAGAACATAATGACATCCATTCTCACTACATTGCTCGATCATGCAGCTTCCTGATTCACAATAGGAATTAGCTGGACAGGTTCCACAACTTCCACCAGCACCATCATCACCACATACTTTTCCATAACAGTCTGCAGAACATATTGGTCCGCATTGTCCTGCAACTGTTGCAGCAGGATTATTAGGACACCCATCATTACAATCAAAAGTCCCATCACCATCCGAATCCACATCAGCAACACCACAACCACACACACCAGGAACAACCTTACCAGGATCACTAGAACAACCATCATTACAATCAAAAGTCCCATCACCATCAAAATCAGAATTAGTATTCAAACAATCCACTGAGGAAAAACTAAATTTTATTGATAGATCCATCCCAGGATACCATCCATTCCCTGGAGTTTTATCTTGGTATCCATGTATACCAACATATACCTGAGGATGAGCAGTATGATGATCAAAATAAAATTTTGTTCCATCAACAATAGTAGTATAAGGCTCCTTACTAAAGTAGACTTCTAGATTTCCTTGATTATCTGATTCTTTAACAAGAACATTACCATATTCATCTCTCAAGGTAACTGTCCCTTTAACAGGAACATTATTTCTCTTTATTTTAAAAGTAAACCTTCCAAGATTACTTTGCAAACCTGGCTCAACTAGTGGAAAATTATTATTAATATTCATAGTAGTCCCTCCCCTCATATAAGAAAAGCCCAAAGCTGCTGCTCGATAATCAAGAGAAGTCATGAATAAAGAGTATTCTAATTCATTATCAAATTTCATCCAAATATCAGCAACACCCTGACTATTTGTAGATACTTCATGAACTTTAGTAACCAATAATGAATCTGCTAATGTCTTTTTTGAGTAGACAGAAACTATAGCATTCTGTGGCTTTTGTGGAAGAGTTACAATAAGATTTGCTTCCTGACTCTCAAGCACACCCAATACTGAAGGAAAAAACATAATACTACTAAAAATAAATAAAATACCCATAAGAAAAACAATAGATACTATTTTCCACCTCTTAGATAATCTAAAACTCATAATACTATTTTGAAAAACAGGATATATAAATCTTATGCTGAGAATTTGTAGCATTGCATACCAACAATCTTTAAATACTCTCCAATATTCAACACCTTATGGAATTCATAGCTGATTTACATTTACATTCTAGACATTCTAGAGCTACATCAAAAAACCTTAATTTAGAAAACCTAGAAAAGTATGGAAAAATTAAAGGAGTTAACCTTATGGGCACTGGAGACTTTTGTCATCCTATTTGGATTGAAGAAATAAAATCTTCTTTAACCGAAAACGAATCAGGAATCTTAGAATCTAAATCAGGTTTCAAATTTCTCTTGACAAATGAAATCTCTTTAATTTACACACAAAACAATAAAGGAAGAAGAGTCCATGTTGTATTATTTGCACCAAATATAGACACAGTTAAACAAATAACAGAATATTTACTTAAACATGGAAGAATTGATTATGATGGCAGACCTATTTTCAAAATTAGCTGTGAAGAATTTACTTATGAACTAAAAAAAATAAATAAAGACATAGAAGTCATACCAGCACACATCTGGACTCCTTGGTTTAGTATGTTCGGCAGCAAGAGTGGATTTGACACAGTAAAAGAATGCTTTGGAGACCAAACTAAACATATTCACGCCATTGAAACAGGATTATCTTCAGATCCAAAAATGAATTGGCGTTTATCTCAACTAGATAAATTAGCAATCTTATCATTTTCAGATGCACATAGCTTTTGGCCTTGGCGCTTAGGAAGAGAAGCTACATTATTCGACATCAAACCAACCTACAAAGATCTCATTAAAGCAATTCACACTCAAGAAGGATTAAAAGGAACTATTGAAGTTGATCCAAACTATGGAAAATATCATTTTGATGGACATAGAAACTGTAACATTTCTTTTCATCCTCAAGATTCTATAAAACATAAAGGCATCTGCCCTATTTGTAAAAAACCTTTAACAATTGGAGTTCTTTACCGTGTTGAAGAACTAGCTGATAGGCCAGAATCATTTGCGCCTAAAGATAGAAAACCGTTTCATTCCTTAATTCCATTATCAGAATTAATATCTGCTGTAAGAGGCTATGCTCCCCAAAGTAAAAGAATTCAAGCAGAATTTTATGATTTAATTAAAGGAAAATCTGAATATGATATTTTACTAAAAGATTCCATAGAAGAAGTAAGGAAATTAACAGATGAAAAGCTAGCCAATACTATCCTTCAAAACAGAGAAGGCAAAATTAATATAAAGCCAGGATATGATGGAGTTTATGGTGTTCCTTTACTAGAAGGAGTTAAAGTTGAAGAACCAGAACAAGCTTCAAATCCCCAAACAGGATTAATGGATTTTGTTAAACCAAGTGATTAAAAAAAATAAGAAAAAAAATAATTAATTAAAAGCTCCAGGATCAAAGCTAGGAGGCCTATTAACATCTTCTATAACAATGCTAATTTCTTTTTCAACTTGATTAGCACCATCATCAGCTGTAACAGTTACCTTATGAGTTCCTGCATCATCATATTCTGTTTGGAGTGTATTAGTCCTCATAAATCCTGAATAAGTGATAATAACATTTTCACCTTCAGGATCTTTTGCACTCGCTTCTATGACTATTTTTTCTCCTTCTCTAACTGTGATAGATTCTGGAACACTTAATTCAGGAGGTAAATTTTTAGGATTTACTTTAACTTCAACATCTTTTGAAATCTCTGTTGAACCATCTGAAACCACAACTTTTACAGTATAGGTTCCAGCATCTCCTTCTTTAGTTTGCCATACACCCTCTTCATTAAATGGAGTGCTAAAACTTAATGATAATTCATCCCCATCAGGATCTGAAGCTTTAGCTGCAAAAGAAACTTCTTCACCTTCAATAATCTCAACATCATTTACTCCTTCTAAGACAGGTTTTCTATTAACATTATTAACAACTACACTTACATCTGCAGTTGAAGTCATAATACCATCAGACGCAGTTACAGTAACTGAAAATGTTCCTGCATCATTAAAACCAGTTTGTTTAGATGCTGAAGTCATCCATCCTGAATAACTTACACTCACCTCTTCACCTTCAGGATCTGAAACTTTTGGCTCTAAAACAACTGTTTGTCCTTCATCAACAATAATAGAATCACTTAAACTAATACTAGGAGCCTTATTCTTTGATAAAACAACAAGAATTACATCTTGAGTTACTTCATTTTCTCCATCAGATGCACTAATAGTAATTTTATACTCAGCTGCATCACCTACTTGAGTTTTCCACTCTCCTTGATCATTTAAAGGCTCTGAAAACGTGTATGTAATTGCATCTCCATCTGGATCTACTGCACGTAAATTAGGAAAATTTACAAAATCACCCTCAGTTACTATTTTTCGAGGTAATTCAGTCACAGTTCCAACACTTTCTTGTTTTACTTCCACTACATCTTCTTTAATTTCTTCTGTAACTTCTTCAGTAACACTTTCAGTCACTTCTACTGTAGGTTCTTCTTTTACCTCTTCTTTTACTTCCTCTGTAGGTTCTTCAAGGGCTTTATCTACTTTTTCTTCTAATCCCTCAGTGGAGTCTACTGTCAAACATACTAAATTCCCATCAACATCTTGTACTAATTGATTAGGAGGTTCGCATATGGTTTCATTAATTCCTGGTAATACAAAGTATTCACAAGAAACTAAAAATAACACTAAACTTAACGATAAAAATAGAATTGCTTTTTTTCTCATAGATAAATCACCCTTTAGTATTTGTTGTTATTGATAGATAAAAAACTATTATATAAACTTTTATGTAGTAAAGAATACATTAGAATTCATTTGACATTAGTAGTGAAGTATCTCAAAACAAAACTAAATAATACAAAAAAGATTCCAACGAGAACACTATCCCATACTATTCTTACAAAAAATTCCTTAAAAAAAACAAAAGGATACAATAATATAAGAGTATCAGTTGGATTAAACAACCACGTCCCAGATTTAAAAAAAACTTGATGAAATACTGAAAAAGTTGAAGAAAAAACCAATGAAAATAGTCCCAATAATAATCCTAAACCAATCACACTTAATCCTGTATAAAGTAATATTGATTTTAAAGTTGAATAGAATTGTGAATCAAATCGGAGTAATAAGAGTAAACATACCAAAAGAATAACTAAACTAGAATAAAAAACAGTATAAACATGCTCAATTAATACTTTCACATCAACAAGATGACTTTTTTCCCTCTCGTTAAAACTATCTAAAGATAAAACAACATCACTTTTTCCTTGTAAATAATCAATAACTACTTTATTTGTTCCCTCAGCATATTCAACTCTATCAAAACTACCATGTTTTTCCAACTGTTTAACAAAATAGTCTTCATTTGTAAATAAATAACTAAAATTACCAATAAAAATGCATATAAGTATAGAAATTACTATAGCATAAGTGCAAAAGATGAGAAAAAATCCTCTCTTCATCTAAGAAAGGAATCATTTATAATATTTAAGCCTTAGTCTTCCATGACTACATGCAAGCCTCGTCTCTCAATTTCTTGAGGGCTTAGCTGGTCTAATTCCTCTGAGATAATAATATTCCCATATCTATCTTCAAAGATCATTGTTCCCACCTCCATTTTCTTATATAGCGTGCTGCTCTGATGAAATAAGGTTCGTAACTCATTGTCTGATTAGGGTTATGTATATCATGGTCTTCTTGGTATCTTCTCGCTTGAATACTCCATATATTGTTCATAGTAATCACCCCATGTTAAATAGAATGAAGTAAAGAATGGATATATATGTTATCCTTCCATTTTATATAACCTTATAAATATATGTATAAAATTTAAAAATGCATATATCCGTAAAATATATAAAGGAAAACACATTAATATTCTTATTGGGGGATTATATGAAAAGAAAAGTAGTAAAGCACGGACCAGCAACATTTATCATTTCATTACCTTCTAAATGGATTAAAAAATTTAATATATCTAAAGGAGATCAATTAAACGTATCAGAAGAAGGCAAATCCTTACTTATTACAACTGAAAGAGGTAAAAAAGGAGGAAAAGTAGAAGTAGATATAACAGATTTAGATAGAACCTCTATTATTTTCTTAATGAGAGCATTATATAAGGAAGGGTATGATGAAATAGCATTAATTTTCAACAATCAATCTACTGTTCATTACCGTTTAGATAAAGAAATCACTATTATGTCTCTTATTTATGATGAGGTAAATAAACTTCCTGGAATGGAGGTTATTCAACAAAGACCTAATAGGTGTGTTTTAAAAGCATTATCAGAGATGTCGTATTCAGAATTTGATCCTTTATTAAGAAGAATTTTTTTACTGATGATTGATATGTGTAATGATCTGATTAAAGGCATTGAAAATGCAGACCAGGAACTCTTAGCCACTATAGAACAAAAACACCTCACCATAACCAAATTTATTAATTTTTGTAAAAGAATTTTGAAAAAACACGGCTTGCCAGATTATAATAGGTCTGCTTCTATGGCTAGATTAATAACAGGTCTTAAACGTATTTTAGACGTATTCAAACATACTGGAAGATACGCCATTGCATTAAAACCTAAACCTAAAAAAGAACTTATTAATATCATGAGAGATGTAGAAACTGAATTTTTATTTTTCTATCAGCTTTTTTATAAATTTAGAAACATCAAAGTATTAAAAATATCCGAGATTAGAGATAAAATCACCAAATCCATTATTAAAAATTATTCAAAACTATCTAAAGAGGAAATTATTGTATTAACCCAATTCTCACTTGCAGCTGATTTGATAGCATCTTCTATGCAGTCGAGAATTGCTTTAGAACATTAGTTAGAGTGTAAGAATTAAAAAATTATCGAAACCAACTAATAAATTTAATAACAACACTTGCAAATCCTAATTTTATTTTATTTCCTGTTGTAATAGCTTCATAACGTAATGCTCCTGAATTCATTGCATTTGATAATGCATCAAAAGGACTTGTAGAGGTTAATATTTCTTCAATAGTAGCTTCATCAACATACACATTCATAGTAGGATCTTCAATACCCCTTGGCTCTAGGTTGTTAATCTTAGAATTTTCATTAATAGCACCTACAGTAAATTCATCTCCATCTTCAGCTGTTATGTAGATATTAATACGTTGATCTCCAAAAAGCGTTTGAGCATAACTTGGTGCATTAAAATTCTCATTATAATTTCTTCTAATACCCTCCAAATCATCCATAAAATCTGTATGTGCATTTACAAAAGAAGCACATAATATCAACATAATCAAAATAATTAATTTTTTCATAGTAATCATCATAAAATAAGATTATATAAACTTATTGACAATTCAAGCCTAAAACCTTACTCTTTAGAGTAAGGTTACAGGCTTGTAGGGATCGGCTTGAATTGTCAATTCCACAAGATTGCATACAATAATGCGAGCACGAAAACCCCACGCTTTAGCGTGGGGATCGTGCGAGCTATAAATAATATGCAATCTTGAGTTATCTAACTCTCCAACCATCTTCACCATCAACAACTAATTCCTCTGTCCCACTTTTAAGCGAAACACCATCTACTGTAACCTTTTTGTCCTTAACAACCATATTAGTTTTGTCTAAAAACTGATCAAAACTTACTTCTTCTTTACTATTTTCTTTACCTTCTAAGGAAACAACATCACCAGGCTTACTATTTGGCGCTTCAACAATTATAATATTTTTCTCATCTTTTCCACACGCAGCTAAAAGCATACCCTGACTTTCTTTTCCACGCAGCTTTGCATATTTTAGATTAGTAACTATAACAATATTTTTCCCAACAAGCTCCTCTGCTGTATAATGTCCTTTAATCCCAGCAACTATTTGCCTTTTCTCACTTCCTAAGTCAACTTGCATAACAAGCAACTTATCAGCATCAGGATGCTCTTCTGCTTTCAAAACCTTTCCAACTTTTAAATTTAAAATAAATTGATCTTTTTCTTTAATCTCAAATTTAGGGAAAATAACTTCATCATTAACAACTTCAAACGAACTATCCCCAAATTTTAAATTTTCAAAATTCTTTATTTCAAAGCTTAAATCTTTACCAATACGTTCACACGTCTCAGGGATTAACGGCTCTAAGTAAGAACAAGAAAATCTCAAAGCTTCTAAAACATTGTATAATATATTCTCCAATGCTTTTTTATCTTTAACCTTCCAAGGCTCTTTTTTATTAAGATAAGAATTAATACTCACAACAACTTTCCATACATGATCTATAGCTGTATTCAATTCAAACGAATCTATAAAAGCATCTGATTTTTTTAACTCATCTAATGCTTTAATTTCATCAATCTTCCCTTTTCCATCTAAATAACCATCAGTATTTCTCTTAACTAATGTGCTAATTCTTTTTACTAAGTTCCCTAAATCGTTAGCAAGTTCATTATTATACCTTGTAACTAAAGCTTCTTCTGAAAAATCACCATCTGCACCAAAAGGAATTTCCCTTAACAAAAAATACCTCAAAGCATCTGCACTATAATCATCTGCTAATTGTAAAGGATCAACCACAGTACCAACAGATTTTGACATTTTTTTACCTTTCAAATTTACATAACCATGCACTAAAACAGTTTTAGGCGTTGGTATTCCAGCTGCAAGCAACATACTTGGCCAAATCACTGAATGAAACCAATTTATGCCCTTGCCTATAACATGCACATCTGCTGGCCAGTATTTTTTATATTTTTTCCCATCAGGATAATCTATTCCAGAAAGATAATTTATTAAAGCATCAAACCAAACATAAATTTTGTGTTTTTTATCAAAAGGAACATCAATTCCCCAAGTTCTATTTACTCTTGATACTGATAAATCTTTTAACCCTTCTTCTTTAACCCTCTGCAAAACTTCATTTCTCCAATGTTCTGGCTTTACTAATCCATCTTCTAATAATTTTTGAATCTTATCTTTATAGTTAGACATTGAGAAAAAATAACTCTCCTCTTTCAAAACTTTAGGTTTCTTATCATGCTCTACACATTTTCCATCTACTAATTGTGCTTCTGTTAAGTAAGCTTCACAACCAACACAATAAAAACCAGAATACTCTCCTTTTTTAATCTCTTTTTTATCATATACTGTTTGAAAAATACTTTGAGAAACATCAAAATGCTTTTTCACAGTGGTTCTAATAAAATCATCATTACTAATACTCAATTTACTACATAATTCTTTAAAAATTTTAGAGTTTTGATCTACTAATTTTTTAACATCAATTCCCACTTCTTTAGCTGCTTCCTCATTCTTCTCAGCATTTTCATCAGATCCTGTTAAGAAAAAGACATCATCTCCTCTTTTCCTATGCCATCGTGCAATAAAATCTGCTATAATCTTTTCATACGCATGCCCTATATGAGGCCTTGAATTTACGTAATCAATTGCGG
>CALCXY010000031.1 GCA_937906345.1 Candidatus Woesearchaeota archaeon
TTAAATACTATCATTAGCTTCACTATATAAAACTTGCAATAGTTTTTTTAATTTTTCTTTATCTACTGAAACATTTAGTTGTTCAATATATTTGTTTAAAAATGTCATAGTATCTTCACCTGCTTCAGCAAGTAAGTCTTGTTTAATTGATTCTTTTATTTCAGAATAATCTTCTATTATATTAATTTCGTGTGTTGTTATCTCTTTATATAATCTATCAACAAATTTATCAAATATAGTTGCATTTGTTTTATTTGCAACAATTATCTTAATAAAACAATTATTATATTCTTTTATATCTTTTGATGAATATTCTTCCTGTGTATCATCATATATTATCTTTTTGAATATTCTTAAAGGATTAGATATTCTTGTAAGTTCCCTTGTTTTTGTATCAAAAATATGAAATCCCTTTGGACACTTATAATCGTTCCAAGTCATCTCATAAGGAGAACCTAAATAATAAATTTGGCCATCATCAGATTTTTTATGAAAATGTCCACTTAAAATCTTTTCAAATCTACTTAAATGTTCTTTTTTTAATCCTTCTTTGTTAATATAACCTGAATGCATCTCAAATCCTTCAACAGCCAAGTGCCCCATAACAATATCAGCACTAGCAGTTTTTAAGAATTTTTTCGTTTCGTCCTCTACATCAGGTGCAATCCAAGGTAAAAATAATATTTTCGTGCCATTAAATGTCTTTATAGTAGGTCTTGTGTAAATATATGGTTCGTGTCTACCATCATAAGTGGTGCATAATTCATCAATAGCATTTATTAAGTTTGTATTTTTATAATATGTGTCGTGATTGCCTAAAATGATATGTGTATCAATCTTTTCTTTCCACAATCTATTAAAAAAACGATTTCTTATATCGTGAGCAATTTTAAAATTAACAAATTTCCTTCTGTCCACAACATCACCTAAATGAATAAGTGTTGTAATATTATTCTGTTTCAAATAAGGAAAAAAGTTTGTTTCTAAAAACTTATAAAAATACTCATTAAATATAGGACTATCCGACCTCGCCCCAAAATGGGTATCATTTAGCAGAGCAATTTTCATAAACTCTCTACATATTTTTTAGAGAATCCATAATCATTTATAAGCTCTTTTCTAAAAGCTTCTTCATTCCATCCATCATTTCTTTTTGAAATAAGTTCAGCTTTAAGCCAATCAATTCTTTGTTGGTCTTTTTCTGTTAGTTTTCTTCTCACCATTTAGTTTCCTTCTAATTCTATAAGCTGTTCCAAAAAGTGCTCGGTACCAAGATGCTGTTGCTCTTTCATTTGGTAGTTTGCCCCACCCTACTTTATTCCATTGTCTTTCGTGGAAATAATATAAAAATGTTTTAGTGATAACTTCTAGTCCTGCAATACCTCCAGCAATAAGAGGAGTGCCTGTTAAGAGCCAAGCAATTAAAAAAGTGTCGGTACTGGCAATCACCCTCCAAGTAATTGTCTTACAAAGAGACCTTGTTCTTGCATTATCAAAAGCCATTATTTTTTCTTTTTTGCTTTTTGTTTTTCTTTTTCTGTTTTAGCTTCCTCTTCAACATATTTGTCATAACTATTTCTTTTTAAAAACTCAACTAACTCATTTTTATATTGAGTATCATCCATAGTTTGTTGTGCTAAAGTTGCTAAACCAGATTCGTGTATTAATTTATTTTTTATTAATGATTGTTTTTTCTCTTTTTGTATTCTTCTCACAAAAGCATAATATATTATTTGTGTGAAATATGCAAAGGGATTTTTAGATTTTCTTGGATTGAAATTTTCTAGATATTGTAAACAATTTTCTATACCATCATTTATCATATCATCTCTATATGTGTAATTAATAAAATTTGGTCTATATGATAAGTGATTTGCTATTTTTAAAAAACATTCACCTATATAATTGGTAACTCTTGGTTTTGGTTTCTTTTCTCTTTTAGCTTTGTTAATTGACCTTTTGAACTCAATCATAGCTGCCAAAAATAATTTATTATCTACATAATGTTCGGGTTTTTTTGTTGATTTTCTTACCATAAGTTATTATAAACAAATTTGGAAGAAAAGTCAATAGATTATAAAATCTGTTCTGTTCTTTTATAAACATTGTCATCAGTATCTCTTACTTCAATATCCAAAGCATCAACCGATTTATGTTTAAAAAGCAATTCATCAAATTTAAAACTAAAACTTGGATTTTGTGATGTTGAAATATCGCCATGAAAAGCAAAAATATTATGATTAAGTTTACAAAGTTTATCTTGACATTTTGCTGTAACACTTACCTTTTGAACATAAAATGGTTCTATAAATTCTGTTGTAACCGGGTGCATTTGTAATCCATTAAATTGTGGATGCAATACTGAAACTGTTATTCTATCATCTTTGATTCTTGTTTTTATTTTTCCTGCTGTTTTATAAAAACTATCAATATCTCCTAATGGTGGAGCAGCACATCCTCCTGATGCCTTTACAAAGTTTGTAACTTGATAATAATGTGTATCAGTTTCAAAAATTATTCTTATATTAGAATAAGATTCCAATCTAACTCTTATAGAAAAATCTATACTAGTTAAAAGACTATCTCTAAAATCGAACCAAGAGCCTGCTGGAACAGGATTCATATCAATAACTAAATGAGCAAATTTAATATTTTTTCTATATGTTCCAAAGGTTATAGGGACAAATGTTGCATCGGGAGCTCTCGTAGGTGTGATTAACCAAGATTTATTATCTACATCAATAAAAGTTTTATCATTAAAAAATGATTCTTTTATATCATTCCATCTTTGTTTTCTACAATTTTCATCAGTAGAACAATATGCTTGGATGCTCGTATCCCCTGGTATTGCTTCTATTTCTACTTTAGGTAAAGCTTCTACACCTTTTAAAGTTTCAGTATATGGATAAGCTTTATTATACCATATTAAAAATAAAAGTAAAAGACTTACAATAAATAATAATCTGTAAAAGTGTGGAGTAAAATAACCAAATGTTTTTTTATAAATTTTTTTGATTAATTCTCTCTCTCTTCTACCAAACTCATTTTTTACCATCTTATTTTGTTAGAGTTCTAGCCTTTTGATATTGTTCTCTATCTGCTTGTTTTTGTTTATTCTCTATAAAATCTTCCATATATCCATGTCCAGGCAAATAATTCCAACTAGCATTAAAAGCAATTGATATTCTATCTTCTTTATCTCTATTTGGTTCAACTGAATGTTCTAACCATCCAGGAAACAGGATAATATCACCTTCTTGTCCTTTTATTACTTGTGTAGAACCTCTAGCAAGATGCTCAGGTTCTCTAGAACATTGTGAACCTTTTCTAGGGTCATATATAACTAAATTACCTGCAAGTGGTGGTTTTTTTATATAATAACAGCCTGAAATAAATGAACCTGGATGAACATGATTTTCATTATGCCCTCCTGTTGGGGTTATATTATACCATACTGTATCTAAAACAAAACCATATGTGTCAGTAGGCACTTGTATTTGTTTATAAACCCAAGAAATAGCATCCCTAATAACAGCATTAAAATCTTGTAATTCAGGTAAATTATGTATATCTGGTTTACTTTGCCAACCATTTTTAACAGAACGGCATAGATTTGGTTGCTTTTCGTCTTTCCACTCTCTTTGCATTTTATAACAATGTTCAACTAAAGGTGGATTTAATTTATCTGCAATAGGTAAACTTCCTCTATGAATTATAGTTGGAAATAAAGTTTGAGATGCAAGTCCACGGCTAGTTCCAGGTATAGGATCAGCAATCAATCTTTTAGACAGCCCTACATCACCTACAGCTGTAAGACCTTGCTTTTGCTTTTTCATTCTATCAGAATCTTTTTGATGCTCCTTAGCAACATTATCTGATTGGTCAGCAATCGTTTGCTCATGTTCCTTTAGTCTTTTGCTTCTGGTAGTTTTTTGTTTAGGTGAATGTATACCATACAACTCTTCCATTCTTTTATTATGGCGAGCTCTGGTCTCTGGTGTATCACCTGGTTCATAACCAGTTACCTTATCATCTCCTGTAATGTCTTGTCCTTTAACATCATACTTTATTCTTTCGTTTTTTGGATTTAAAGTATTATATTGTTTAAACAAGTCCTGTTGATTAGCTTGTTTTCGTGGGTCAGTTTTTTTGACTTCTTGATATTGATATGTCATTATATTATTTCTCCATTTTTTTTTCAAAAAGACTTGACAATTCTAGGATTTATGGTATAATGTCTATGTAGGACGAAAAGATACCAGCTACCCCAATTAATGAATCGTCTTGTTCTTTGTATAAAAATCTGCTAAACTTTTTATTCTTTTCTGCATTTTATCACTAGTAGTTATTGTAGATTCTCTAGGACTCTTTTCTTCTTCTTTACCAATCCTATCTGCTTCTTTATCTAACAATTCATAATTTACCGCAATTTTATGATACTTTGCTTTTAAAACATCATCTGCATTTGCAATTGCTACTATTTTATCTCTTGAAACAGTTGTTGAATTATCTTTACTAAAAGGAATCCATCTCATTAATGTCATTTGTTCAGTTATTCCTACTCTAGTTATTTGAGGAACTGTTCTCATCAACAAAGGCTTATGGCATATAACCATATGTTCACTTTCAGTTAACTTACATACTATGTCTTCATTAGTATCTAATTTTATTATTTTTACATCTGTTATAGACATTAGTTTTTTAACTCCACTGGATGAATTTCATAGTTGAAATCTTCCTCATTGTAAATATTTATACGATTCGAAAAATGTTCCAGTGTATAATTTTTCTTTTCATTATATGTTAAATTATCTGCTATATCATATAGTGTTGCTTCTGTTTTATTATCTCCTATCCTTAAACCACGGCCAATTGATTGTAGGCTTCTTATTTTAGATTTTGTGGGTGAGGAGAACACTATATTGTGTAGATTTCGTATATTAATCCCGGTGCTAAATGTTCCATAACTTGCAACAATAATTGCATTATCTTCCTTCTCTACAATACTTCTTATTTTTTCTCTATCTAATGCTTCTACACCACCATAAACAAAGAACACTTTTCTTTTGTTTTCTGCTTTCTTTTTTATCATATCTAACAACACTTTACCGTGTTTTTCAACTAAAGTAAAAAGACAAAGAGTATTGCCTTGTAAATTTAAACAAAGATTTCTTATAAACTTATTTCTAGGTGTATGACTAACTAAAAAACTCATTTCTTCGTGATATTTTTTATCGTGAACATAATGACAGCTGTCTTTTGTATGATTTAAAACAATAGCATATATTTTTAAATTAGATAATTGTTTTTTCTCCATTAATTTTTTAGTTGTCGTAACTTTATTAACAGCACCAAAAAGGCCTTCTAAAACTAACTTATGTGTTTTAGTTTCATCTAATGTGCCTGTTAATCCAATTCGATATTTACAATCAACTAATTTTGTCATAATACCTGTTAAGGAACGAGCCTTAAATAAATGTGCTTCATCACCAAACACAGCACCAAACTTTGTAAAATATTCTTTTGGAAATTTATATAAAGACTGCCAAGTGGATATAATAACAGGCTTATCAGATGTCTTTTCATATCCATAATATACTCTATGACAATTAGTTTTATTATCAAATCCATAATCTTTAAAATCTGTATATAGTTGCTCTACTAATGATGTTTTAGGAACTATAATTAATATTTTTTTCTTTTTTAACAAATAATATCTCATCAAACAATAAATTACAAAAGACTTTCCTGATGCTGTAGGACTTAATAATAATGCTCTATTGTGTTGTAAAGCATATCTGACAGCATCTAATTGATAATCCCTTATCTTAAATGATGATAAAGTTTTAATATATTTTTTTAAATAATCAACAGGAATATCATTTATTTTTTCCTTTACACCTTTATCATAAACTAAAGTTATATCATTTTGTTTTGCAAATTCTTGTATATATGGTAAAAGTCCAAGATATATTCTACCACTTGCATATTGAAACAATCTTATTCTGCCATCCCACACTCTACTTCTATATTGTGGAGTAAATTTATAACCAGGAACTTCAAAAGAAAAAAATTCTGATAACATTCTTCTAGTATCAGCTTCAGCATCTAATTTTAAATATACTTCATTTTCTTTTGATACAATAACTGCATTAGACAAAGTTTTTACCTATAGCCCATCCTTGTAAAGCTTTACGAACACCTTTAGTGATAGGTTTAACTCTATGCCAAAGAAAAGATGGAAATACAACCATTGTGCCTTTTGAAAAATTTTCAATTTCATTTACATTAAAAACTTTTACATCAGGTTTATCTTTTTTTGCACCAGATAACACAGCACATTCAAATTCCCCACCTTCATAATCATCAGTTAATGCTAAAGAAAAGGTTAATTTTCTTACCATACCATCAGCATATTGTTTAGGATGTTGGTCCGAATGCCAATCATAATAATCACCTTCATTATAAATTGAATATTGAAAAGGTTCAAATTTAATTAAATTAAATTTCCAAAATTTTTCATTAACAGGTTTAATACGATTAACAACATGATGTTCAAGCTCTGGCCAATCTTTTATCCAAGTAACATTGGAATTTCTAAAAGAAGTTCCATTTGGATGTTTTTGATTAGCAGTTTTAAATAATTGGCGTTCACCTCTTTTAATAATCTCATCTATATTAAAATTAAGTTTTCCAACAGCATATATTTTTTCTAAATTCATTATATTGCTCCACTTGTAAACTTTTTCCAATCAATTGCAGCCTTTATTTGAAATCCTCTATTCATAATATTTTTTAATGTTCTATCAAGATAGTCAACTATTGTTTCTTGATATTTTATTTTTAAACTTAATCTTCTGATTTCTTCATCTGAATCAATGTATCTATCCACATCATTTCTTAAAATTTTTAAGTTAAATGGTTTCTTTTCATAAACTTCTGAATCAGATTTACCTGTAAAATATTCCCACTTTTCTCTTTTTAAAAGCTTAAAATCTTCTCTACTCCTGTCTAACAAGAGTTTAAATTTTGTGTAAAGTTTTAAATATTTGCTGTGAAGTTGTGGGATTTTAATTGATTCCAAATCTAACTCACTATCGTTGATTTGTAAATCTTTTTCTGCTAATTCCTGAATTTCTTCTAGGGTCATAATATATTATTATATCAGATTGGCGTCAAAAAGTCAATTAAGTAAAGAGTAAATATGCTAAGCATATTAGTAATAGGATTAGAGCAAATTCTTCTTTTTGTATGTCTATTTTCATTTAATTCCTTTTAAATACTATGACAACAAATGTCATCTGAATTAATTTTCACATCCTGTTCCACTCTCAGTTCCTACTGCTAATTCGCCTTCATCAGAAGCATTAGCATCACTGGTGTGTGAATATTTTGTTACTTCGTTTTCTTGGTTTGAGCCATCAACATCTCCACCTGTGCTCCAACCATCACTTGTAGATGTTGCACCTACACAAGCACTTGCCCCTTGTACTAAGTCGCCTACATCACTTGCATCTCCAGCAGAAGCATAGGGCCATTTATCTATCACATTTTTATAAGTAAAAGGTGGGTGTGTTGCACCTCCATGTCTATATCCATGGGTTGTGGAAGAACTTCCAGCTCCTACATAATGTCCACCATCTGTTAAATCTCCATGGTCAGTAAATGTTCCAGTACTTATAGAAAATGCTCCTCGTTCTATTATATTACCATGAAAAGTAGGTGAACCCGGAGCTCCCCCATGAACATACATATATGAATTTGTTGTATCT
>CALCXY010000032.1 GCA_937906345.1 Candidatus Woesearchaeota archaeon
CTTTTTTGTATTTAAGTTTGAATCTCATTGCACCCTTAATATTGTCTTGATTTATGGCTACAATATACTTAAATAATTTCAATAAATATCTGTTCGCTTTTTTTCGGTTATTTTCTCTGAGAAACTGATAGTATAGTTCTATTAAGTTATGCTTTGAAGTTACAAAATCATGCTCAAGATATTTGAAATAATTCTTATTTCCTTGAATCATCTCGATTAAGGCATAAGTATCTGCAAAATAAGTTTCAAGATTCATCTAACTCATCTACAATCTGCTGTGTGGGCTTCTTAAATCTGTGTGATCCAAATATCTTTTTAATATCCTTCATATGCTGTTGTCTCACCTGAAAATTTTGTAATAATTCAGGATGTACTCCGTTTCCACGATATTTTTTTATTTTCATACTATATTCTAAAGAATATTTGAGCTTTATATATCTTTCTGAGAAAAATCATGATAATTTTCACAGAATTCGGAATTCTTGCAATATCTGAAGTGTTTTTACTGGCAGTTCTCTTGTAACTGATTTAATCCATTTCATATTTTTTTAATAATACCATGATTAGCATCAACTTCAACAATATCATTATCTTTTAGAATTTTTGTAGCAACTTGTGTTCCAATTATGCAGGGTTTATTCTGTTCACGTGCAACAATTGCAGCGTGAGAAGTTATTCCACCTTCATCTGTGACAAAAGCGATGGCTTTATCCATTGCAGGAACATATTCTGGATTTGTTGTTATCGCAACTAATATGTTTCCTTTTTTAAAGTTTTTAATATCTTTAGAGTGTTTAATTAATTGTACTTTTCCTCTCACTTTTCCAGAGCATCCTGTTATTCCTTTTATTTCGTCAGTATTCTTGTCATCTTCTTGTTTTACAAATTCACTAACTACTTGTTTACCTTCTCTTGTAGTTTCTAAACTATCAATTACTTCAACAATATAGCCTAGCTTTCTTTTTTCAATTAAATCTAAAACATTTTCTCCATCTAAAGCCATGTTTATTTCAACTGGCATTAATACACTAAGATTTTCTTTTGGAATATTTAATCGAGATTCGATTTCTTCTATTAATTTTAAACCATAATGGAATGCTTCTCTTCTATATTCATCTCGTTTATCTTTAAGGTAGAGCATTTCTTGGTATGCTTTAACAATGTTTTTTTCATTCTGATCAAGATCTAAAGTAATTTCTTTTACAATTTCTTTTGGTTCTTTGATAGATTCTGCAAAGATTTTAGCAGAATCCTGGTTCATTCTTGAAATAAAGGGATCGCCGCAAGTAATCCATGGATATTCTTTTAAGAGAAATGCAACTTTTTCATCTGTTGATTTTAATTTTTTAAACTTATTAGCAATAATAAAAATTCCTGCTTTTTTTAATGGAATGGAATAAGATTTTATAATCTCATTAACTTGTTTTGGATTTGCTTTACTTATTATGGTTTGTTCAAATAAATCTTCTCCTGCTTTCACCATGTAAAATGATCTATAGAGGTGCTCTGTGTAGTTAAGGATGTAGGTGTAATATTCATCTAAGAGTTTTTTTAAGTCTTCAATTGATGTATCTTTATTTACTTTTAGAGATTTGGTAAATTTAACAAACTTTTCACCATCAATCTCTAAAAGTTGCATTTTTTCTCTGATATATTCAATATCATTTTGCATTTTTTGCGTGTATAAATCGATAAGTTTTGCTTTTGCACCTTTAGTAAAAAATGTAGAATACCAACCATTAGCTCCTTGACCTCTCGCATCAATATCCATGCCCAAATCTTTTTTTAAATTTTGGATGTAGCCATATAATGAAGAAGATCCATACATATTAGAATATTCTCTGCTCCAGTTGAATTCCCAATCAATTTCTTGAGTCATATACTTAAAGAATAAGTAGAATTATTTAAAGGTTGTCTACGATGCAGGATTATAGACATGTCTTTGTTTTTCTTTATATTTTCCATCTCTACCCATCATTCCACAGAGTGCTTTATGTTATTGTAGTGTTTCTCCTATTCCTACTATTGGTTTTTCTTCAAGAAGAGCACGAATATTCATTTCTAATGGATTTACAACAGTTTCTCCAATAGGTTCGCCATTAACATTTTTATTACCTGCTAAGTATGTTTTGATCCAAGGTGCATTTTCTAAATAGTGCAGAGTGTTATTAACTCCCTCAACTTTTACAGCTATTACATATGGCTTTCCTTTTTTTGGAGTAACTCTAAATCCTCTAAAATCATTTTCTCTCTCTAATATGATTCCTACTTCTACTTCTCTTGGTGTAGAAACTTGTTTTAATGTTCCTTCTATTGTTGCTTTATTTCCATAGTCTTTAACATCTGGTTGGAGTAGTTCAAAGTCGTCAAAGAAAGGAGCAACATGAGCTCCTAAATCTGCTATGATATCATCAGTATCTCTTTTTGAAGACCAATAAAACTCTACTTTTTCAGCACCTGCAAGGAAATCACCAAACCTAGTGTCTCTTTTCATTTCTCCAAAAATAGGAACACTTGGTAAACCATATCCAAATCTATTTGATTCTCCAAATTTTTGATTTAATAAAGCAAGACGATCAAAACTATAATCTTTATGAGGATTATCAATGGGTTTTTCAGCAAATACTCTTAAATCAGGATTCTTTTTTGATGTTTCAAGAACAGCTTCAACATATTCAATTTGTGGTGCAAATTTTCTATCTGGATCTCTAACAGCAATGCAAACTAATCTTGTCTTTTTTGTCTCTAAAACTTCAACTAATCTTTCAGGCGAATCAATTTCAATAGCACCCCAATGGATATTTTCTCCTACAGAAGGTTCTCTTGACAAGGTTTCAACATCATTTCTTGCATTTGCAAATTTTCTCCGAGATAAATATACTGTGTTAATCCCATGACTGTTAGAAGCGACTGTTGCGTGGTATTTAGCAAATCCTTTAGCACCACCAATAATTATAGCTGTACTCATAGTGATTGTTGTATTGAGGGGTTATTTAAACTTTTGTGTGATTTTTTATTTAGGTTACGAATTAATAATTTCAATATAGTAATAATATACGTTGACTTTAAATCAACGAAAGGTTTATATATAAGTTAGTTTATACTATGCCTATTTGGTTGGCTTTAAGTCGACTGCTTTATAAATAAAAAAAAGAAAATACACAAAAAATACTTTTCCAAAAAGGTTGGTGCTGGAGGAAAAAATGAGAGATGTCTTTAACGAGATGGAAACAATAAGAGAAATAATGGAAAGTGCTTTTAATGGTGCTTTACCAGGAATGCATCAAATGCATCCAAAAGTAGTTTCAAAACGAAACTATCCAGCATGTACACCAGCTAGAAGTGCTTTAGCTAACGTAAGGGAAACAGGAGAGTCTGTTTTAGCACGATTCGAGATTCCTGGCGTTGACAAAAAAGACATAGAATTGAATATTAAGGATGATTCTATTGAGGTAAAAGCATTTAAGACCTTTGAAAACCAAGCAAAGGATAAAAAATGTGAAACTAAGAGCTGTAAAAGTGTAAAATTTTACAAAGCAATTGGTTTACCTGCAAGTGTGAATCCAGATAAAGCAACAGCTTCGTATAAAGATGGTGTTTTAAGAGTTGAAATGCCAAAAATTGAAGCGAATAAATCTAAAAAGATTGAAATACAATAGATTTGAGTATTATTAGTATCCCAGCAGCAACAATGGATTCGTTCACGGTCAAATTCCTTCGGAATTTGCCCTTGCTCGTAAAGGAATTTTCCATACTTTGTATGGAAAATCCCTCTACACTCGCGAACTCATCATTGCTGCTGGGTGAGATTATTTTAGGAAAAAATAATCACAACAATTAAAAACTAAAAACTCATTAAGTAAGCCTTGGGTTTCGGAAGCACCTCTTTTTCCTGAGGCTTGCTTTATTAATTACAACAACAACATTCCACCCATTTGTTGATGGGTGGTTGTAGTGGAATTTGTTGTGCTCAAGAACTGCCAGATGGGTGGAATCTTGAGTGTCAAGAACCACTCTATATGGGTAAAGAAAAGGAGGTCATGCCACCAGTCTATTGACTGGTGGTTCTTGACATGAAAGTTAAAAAACCAGTAAAAAAGGAATCGAAAGATAAGATTATTGTAGATTTGAAAGATTCTTTACAAAGATTGCAAGCTGATTTTGAGAATTATAAAAAGAGAATTGAAAAAGATAATGCAGTGCATAAAATTGGAGTTGAAGCGCAGTTTATTCATGAGTTGCTTCCTTTAATAGATCATTTTCAATTAGCACTTAAGCAAACAGCTAATAGTGAAGAGTTTGTTAAAGGCATAGAAATGATTTACTCTCAATTGTATGAGATATTGGAATCTAAAGGGGTAAGGCCTATAGATGCTGAAGGAAAGGAATTTGATCCTTATCATCATGAAGTATTGTTACAAGAAAAATCTGAAAAGGATAATATTGTTTTAGAAGAACTGCAAAAAGGGTATATGTTACACGATAAAGTTTTACGATTATCAAAAGTTAAAATTGGAAAAAAAGAGGAAAATGGAAAAGGTAAGAGACGTGTGGATAAAAAAGCAAACGAGTAAGAAACGCATTATTGAAATGGCTCCTGCTTGTAGTTGCGATGCATGTAATCATGCTTGTCAATTTTCATCAGGAATTATGACTAAAAATGATGTTGACAGGTTAGCTAAACATTTACACATGACAAAGCAAGATGTTAAGGATAAACATCTTGAAAAAGTTCACATTTACAATAAAATCTTTCACAGACCAAAATTAGAGAGGAAAGATAACAAACCTTTTGGAAAATGTACATTTTTCCAAGACAAGGTTGGATGTAAAATACATTCAGCAAAACCATTGCATTGTAAAATTGCAATGAATTGCAAAGACTATGGAGAACAACTCAACACATGGTTTTACTTAAATCATATTGTTGATGGAAATGATCCAGAAGCTATACGGCAATGGGCTGTATATTTGAAAACACACCCTACAATTCCAGGAGGAACATTGAAGGATTTAGTACCTAATCAAGCTCATTTAAAGAAAATACTCAATTATGAAATACTCAAATAGAGGTGGAATAAGATGTTAACGAACGATATTGCAACAATAAAACAACTTAAAGACCTAGTGCCTATTTACAAGAAGGCATTTAAAAAACATAATATCTTTAAGCAGTCAGATAAGGAAATCTTTGCTTATCTTAAAGAAACACACCAAAAATATTTACCTTTTGGTGGAGGGTATATTGTATCTATGATTGATGATCCTTTAATGAAGATTAAGGATAAGGTAATAGGTGCAATTTTAGTGGCATTTAAGGGAATTGATGCTAAAAAACATATGAGAATTGAATTAAAACATTTAGCAGTTGAGCCAAAATACCAATCCATTGGTGCAGCAACTGACTTAATCAATATTTCATTAGATAAATTATACTTTGCAATACGAAATGAAAATGCATCATCTGCAAAAATTGAAGTACGTGTCTCTGATAATGAAAAATCACTTAAACTTTTCAAAAAATTAGGATTTAAAGAAGAAGGAAAACTAAAAGACCATTATAGACTAGGAGAAAGCTGTCATATTTTAGGCTTTTTGATAAAATAAAATGAAAATAAATGTTAAAATAGGATCAAAGCAAAAAATGTATTTGAAGGCTAATGCGATATTAAGATATCTCATTGGTGAAGATGACAAACTTGATACACTTATTATGTGTAAATCATCTGAGATTGATTTAGTAACAAGCGATCAAAGTCTTTATGAAGCATTAGGAAGTATTACACCCAAGGATAATTTAGCATTTAATAAACTTGTAAAGATGTTAGAGGTTATAGATGTTGTTTCCTACAAAACAGGAACACGTCAAGATAGAAAAGTGTTGAAAAACGAGAGAGTTGATGAGTTAAGGAAGTTTGCATTCGCAAAATCCAAAGAAGAAAAGAGGCAGTAAATTTTTGGAGGATTTAAAATGACAGAAAAAAATAAAGAACAAACAAAAAAAAGTACAAAGAAAGAAAAAATTATTGGAATAGATTTAGGTACATCAAATTCAGCAGCGTCAGTATTACAAGCAGGTAAGCCTGTTATTATACCGAGTGCAGAAGGAACAACACAATATGGAAAAGCTTTTCCAAGTGTAGTTGGATTTACAAAAGATAAACAATTATTGGTTGGAGAACCAGCAAGAAGACAAGCTGTATCTAATCCTAAAGGAACTATTTTAGCTGCAAAGCGAAAAATGGGAACTGATTTTAAATATAAAATCAATGATAAAGAGTATACGCCTCAACAAATTAGTGCATATATTCTACAAAAAATAAAGAAAGATGCTGAAGAGTTTATTGGTGAAAAAGTTGAAAAAGCAGTTGTAACAGTTCCTGCTTATTTTGATGATAATCAAAGACAAGCTACTAAAGATGCTGGTGAAATAGCAGGTTTAGAGGTTGTTAGAATTATTAACGAGCCAACTGCAGCTTCATTAGCTTATGGTTTAGATAAAGCTGACAAAGATCTTAAAATTTTAGTATTTGATTTTGGAGGCGGAACACTTGATGTTACTGTTATGGATTTTGGAGACGGAGTCTTTGAAGTAAAATCTACAAGTGGAGATACTCAATTAGGCGGAACAGATATGGATGATGAGATAATCAAACATATTGTTGAAGAATTTAAGAAAAGTGATGGCATTGACTTAAATGAAGATGATACAGCTATGCAAAGAATACGAGAAGCTGCAGAGAAAGCAAAGATTGAATTATCAACAACTATGGAAACAGATGTCAATTTACCTTTTATTGCACAAAATGATGAAGGGCCTAAAAATCTCTCTATTAAAATAACAAGGGCAAAACTTGAACAATTAATTGAACCTATTATTGAAAAATGCAGACATCCAATGGAACAAGCATTGAAAGATGGTAAAATGGATTCAAAAGATATTGATAAAGTTATTCTTGTTGGAGGACCAACTAGGATTCCAGCTGTAAAAGAATTTGTAGAGAAATTTACAGGTCATAAATCTGAACGGGGTGTTGATCCTATGGAATGTGTTGCTTGTGGAGCAGCAATCCAAGGTGGTGTTTTAGCTGGAGAAGTTAAAGACATCTTATTATTAGATGTTACACCCTTAACATTAGGAATTGAGACACTTGGAGGAGTTAAAACTGAGTTGATTCCTAGGAATACAACTATTCCAACTAAGAAAAGTAAAGTTTTTAGCACTGCAGCTGATAATCAACCTGCTGTAACAATACATGTTTTACAAGGTGAAAGACCTATGGCTGCAGATAATAAGTCATTAGGTAATTTTGATTTAGTTGGTATTCCTCCTGCACCACGAGGAGTTCCTCAAATTGAGGTTACTTTTGATATTGATGCAAATGGTATTGTGCATGTTACTGCAAAAGATTTAGGCACTAAAAAAGAGCAGAGCATAAAGATTACTGCGTCTCATAAACTTGATGAAAATGAAGTTGAAAAAATGAGAAAAGAAGCAGAAGAGCATGCTGATGAAGATAAAAAAAGAAAAGAAGAAATTGATATTGTTAATCAAGCAGATGCGTTGGTGTTTTCATCTGAGAAAATGTTCAAAGACTTTGAAGGCAAAGTAGATAAAAAAGAAATTGAGACTGTAAAAGGTAAAATAATGGAATTAAAAGAATTACTTAAGCCTGAAAAGAAAGATAACGCAGCTATCAAGAAAAAGATGGATGAAGTTAATGAGATTGTTCAAAAAATGTCAACAGAGATGTATGAAAAAGCTGCTAAAGAACAAGCTAAGCAACAACAAGCTCAAGGTGCTCCTAAAGGTGCTGATAAAGGCTCTGATGAAAAGGTAGTTGATGCTGAAGTTGTTGATGAAAAGAAGGATAAGAAAAAGAAATAGATATTTGCAATCATTAAAGTTAAATGAGGGTAATATTTTTTGATGAGGAAACAACCGCCAGCAAATTATAAGCTTAACGATTCTGCCCCTCCAAATTGATTAAGCCCATGTTACATATGACACATAATAGAAGCGCTTAATCAATTTCCCCCACCCATAAAATTTTGGAGCTTTTAAGCTTATCATATATGCTCCTTTAATTTCAGTAAATTTAAAATGAAACTCCCAACAAAAAAACAGTGCTATGAACTTTTGAAGAAATATAAGACTCCTCAGAATGTAATAGATCATATAGAATCAGTTACTAAGGTAGCACTTATTATTGCCTCAAAGCTTAATGAAAAAGGAATTAATGTGGATGAGGATATTGTTGAACGAGCATCACTTCTTCATGATCTTGTAAAGTATGTTGATTTTCCAAACTTTGATCGATTTAAGGAAGATAGTGAAATTGTTGCTTATTATGAAGAGATGAAGAAAAAGTATGGCACTATGAAGCATATTAAGGCAAGTGCTGAGATTGTGAAAGAAGAAGGCTTTGAAGAGTTGAGTGAAGTAATGCTAAGGCATGGTTTTATGGTTATTGGGACAGAAAAAGGTCCACAAACTTGGGAAGAGAAAATTCTTAATTATGCTGATAAAAGGGTAAAACATGACAAGATTGTAGACCTGCAAGCTCGTTTTGATGATTTAAGGGAAAGATATTTTTATCTTAAACATAAGAACTATGATATAACGTTAGTTGATGACAAAGAAAAACTATTTTTTGACTTAGAAAAAGAATTATTTGCATCTTTAGATATTAAACCAGGTGAGATTGCATAATGGCAGATAAAGATTATTACAAAACTTTAGGAGTAAATAAAGATGCATCTAAAGAGGATATTAAAAAAGCTTATAAAAAATTGGCTAAAAAATATCATCCTGATTTAAATGATCATGATCCAGAAGCTGCTGAAAAGTTTAAAGAAATAAATGAAGCAGCATCTGTGTTAGGAGATGAACAAAAACGTTCACAGTATGATCAATTTGGTTCTAGTGCTGAGCAATTTGGAGGCCAGGATTTTGGTGGATTTGACTTCTCAGATTTTGCAAGAGGAGGAAGTTTTGATTTTGAAGATATATTTGATACTTTTTTTGGTGGTGGAGGATTTAGAAGAGCACAATCAGATGGTTCTCATAGAGGCGCTTCACTTAGATTTGATTTGGAGATTACATTAGAAGAAGCTGCAGAAGGTGTGAATAAGAAAATTGTGCTTCCTAAATTAGAAACATGTACTAATTGTAAGGGTCATGGCGTAAAAAATGATAAAGATAAAGAAACATGCACAACTTGTAATGGAGGAGGGCATGAAAAACGAGTAAGAAGGACGCCGTTTGGAGTTTTCCAAACTACAACTAATTGTTCACACTGTGGTGGAGCAGGAGAAATTATTAAAAATCCTTGTACTGAATGTGATGGAACTGGCAGAGTAGAGAAAAGAAAGAGTATTGAGATTAAAATCCCTGGTGGAGTTGATAATGGGATGAAACTGCGTGTTCAAAATGAAGGAGAAGCAGGAGTAAAAGGAGGCCCTCATGGAGATTTATTTGTTGTTGTGCATATAGCTCCTCATGAATTGTTTGAACGAAGGGAAAGTGATTTATTTATTGATATGCCTATTAGTTTTACTCAAGCTACTTTAGGTGATGAAATTGAGGTGCCTACTTTAGAAGGTAATGCTAAACTAAAAATACCTTCTGGAACGCAAACTGATACTATATTTAGAATGAAAGGGAAAGGATTGCCTAATTTACACGGATATGGTAAAGGAAATGAAAATGTTAGAGTTATTGTTAAAGTTCCTGAAAAGCTTTCTAGAAAAGAGAAGGAACTTATGAGTGCTCTTGATAAAGAGTTTAGGAAGAAGAAGGGTTTTTTAGATAAGTTGTTTGGGTAGATTTATAAAACCCCTATTAATTCTTACTTTATGAATGAATTTAAAGAACCTTATTTAGAATATATCAATCTAAATTTTCCCCAAGTAGATATATTACAATTACCTAAAGGAACTTTTTTTAGAATTGAATCTGAAGATGGACAAAACCCTCCAACAAAATTAAAATGGTATGAAAAAGCTCATAAAATAGAAGGAATTAATTCTTTTAATGTAGAAATGGATAATGAACATATTGTTCTTCCTTATCTCGGACCTAGTTTGTGTTGGATTTTAGGAAATGAAGGAGAAACTTTAGGTTCTACTAATGATCATGAATTTCTAAAAAAAATTATTGGTTTAGGTGCATTACAATTTGCATATTTAAAAAAAAATTCAAGAAGATTTCGTCATTCAGATGCTAAAACAACTAATGTAACAACAGATGGGGAAAACGTATATGTTATTGATCCTTTTTATCCTAAAACTGATAATTTTCTTCCTAATGATACTATGAACTTTTTATGGGATTCTCGTCGGGATTTATCTGATCTTAAGATGTCCTTAGATGAAACTGAAGCAATAATAGATGGTGCAATAAGTGCAGTTAATTCTTATTTTGCATCTATACATTATAATTATGAATTAAGAAGAGGGGAAAAATATGCTATTAGAAAAATTAAGAAAAAAAGTTAAAAAAATTAATCCTTTAATATACATACTCCAGTTGGAAGATCACATCTTCCTTTAGCTCTTGAGTTTAATTCAACATCACAAGCTATTCTGTATTCTTGGAATTTTCCAGTTTCTGGATCACAAGAAAATTCTTTTACAATAAAACTGTTTTGACAAGAATCAGTTTTAGATCTAGTTTGAAAACTTTTATCTGTTGTATAATCTACAGTTCCTTTGACAAAAGGATTAATTCCACCATCACTATCAACACAAGCAGTAGTTGATTGTTCATGGTATAGATAGTTTCCTGTTATGTTTTGTGGAGTTGAATTAGATACCATTCCTACAGCAACTAAAACAACCAAACTCACTAAAATCATTTTTGTATTTTTATAATCATCTCCCATTTTTTACACCTCGCATTTACCTTGATTTATATTACATCTAGCTTTCATATTGCCTTCTGTAACAGTTCTACAAGATACTTCTGTTTTTATTAAATTGTTTGTTTCTGCATCACAAGAAAATTCATGTAATTTAGTTCCTGATTCACAATAATCTGAATACATAACTGGTTTATTCACATTATGTCTATAAATTACTGCAGTTCCAGACTCAAAATAATTCTTTCCAAAATCTGTATCTTCGCAAGAATCAACAGTAACAGAGTATATATTATACGCTTGTCCTGTTATTCCAAATTCTTGAGTATCTAGGATCATAACAATAGAAGCGAGAACAGCAACAACTGCAAAAGTTGCTCTCATTTGTTGTTTTTTATTATGCCACTTTAAATTCTTTAATCTCTTCCAATCAATCCCTTTTTTCTTTGCCATATGCCTAAATTGGATTTTGGGGTATTTAAAGTTTTCTAAAATGGATTCTCACGTAAATCGTAATATAGATCCTATTCAATACTATATTTTTATAAAGTGCCTAAAAGCATTTTTACACAATGAATCTAATTGGCTTTCCAAAAACAAGAATGCATGAGGAG
Organism: Candidatus Woesearchaeota archaeon; assembly: GCA_937906345.1. Taxonomy (GTDB): domain Archaea; phylum Nanobdellota; class Nanobdellia; order Woesearchaeales; family CALCXY01; genus CALCXY01. The sequence goes on from CALCXY010000032.1 coordinate 11,477, forward strand.
AAAAGGATTGCATTGTTCCCTTCAGATATAGTAGCTCATGTAAACCATCCAGAAGGATTATATTTTGAGATAGGATATGGTCTTGAACATGGAGTAGAAGATAATGACTATCGACGTGCAGGTGCTCATGTTGTTAGTAGAAATACAGCTACTTCTATGGATATTTATTGTCAGCCCAAATTTTGTGATAGAGATGTGCCTTTTTTAAAGCAAGATCAAATCGTTTTTGGTTGGTTACATTTAGGAAAAGAGGATTTAGCATATGAAGCTATGATTAACAATAATAATACAGGAATAGCATGGGAATTTATGAATAGACAAAATAAGCATGTTTTCCAAAGAAATAATATTATTACTGGTGAAATTGGAGTTATGCATGCAATGCCTTATGCTGGTAAAATACCTGAGGAATGCAATGTTGCTATAATTGGAAAAGGATTAGTTGGGACTGGTGCTCGAAACATGCTTAAAAAATTATGTGCAAAAAGAATAAAAGTTTATGATAGTATCTCATTCTCTGGTTTTAAACCTTTGATTGACACCTATGATGTTATCGTACATGCAGCAGATACTTATAAAATTCTCTTAACAGAAGAGGATATGGAAAATCTAAAACCAGGAGCTTTATTTATTCATATTGGTTCTGATTCTATCAGGGGAAATTTTGGTGTATCCTCTATATATAGGCCTGTATCTTTTATTAATCAAGGAAGAAACCTGATATACTGTGTGAATCATGTACCTACACTTGCTTATCAATCAGTTAGTAAAGCAATAAGTGAAGATGTTGTAAAATATATTAATATACTTTTAAATGGTAGGAAGAGCAAAGTTTTAGAAGATGCAATTGTTATGGATGAAGGTAGGCCTATTCATAGTAGGATTTCATAATATACTTTCTAGTTAGAAAAAATACTAATTATTTTAGTAGATTTCTTTTCCACAACCTTTAAATAAAAAATCATGAGAGTAAGTTCATGGTCTACGTATCAACAGCTTGCTTAAAAGGGAAAACATGGTTTGAGAAAGATTTCTATAAAGTTTTAGAAACATATGTTAAAGCAGGAATTAAAGATATTGAGTTGGGTTCGTGTCATGGTTACTTTTCAGATTTGAAGAAATTGTTTAAAATGCAAAAAGATAATGGGTTGAATTTTATTGTCCATACATTCTTTCCACCACTTAAAGATCAATTATGGGTGAATATAGCATCTCAAAATCAGAAAGTTTTGAAAGCATCACTTGGAGTAGCTACAAATGCTATGGATTTGTGTAGAAAGATAGACGCACCACTTTATACGATTCATCCAGGATATACAGTTGAGTTTAAAGGGGAAGATGATTTAGTTAAGAATTCTGATGAAGTGCCTTATTCAAAAGCTTTTAGTACTTTTTTAGAATCTATTCAAAAGTTAGCTGATAAAGCTTCTACACAAGGCTTGAAATTAGGAGTTGAAACTCAGTATAATAAAATGGGGTATATGCTGCTTTCAAGAGCTGAAGAATTTGAGGAATTATTTTCTAAAGTTACTAATAAAAATTTGGGGATTTTATTTGATACAGGGCATGTGTATAGTAATGGTGCTAATATTGGAGTGGATGTTCCTGATTTTATTAATAGAGTTAAAGAGAAGGTAATTGCTTTTCATTTACATGATCCTAATAAAAGTGGGAACTTTGAAGATAATCATCAAAAAATTAAAAGTTTAGATTTTTTTAAAGATTTTGATAAAGGGTTTTTTAAAGATAAATTTTTAACTCTTGAAGTTACGAAATTAAATATTAATGAGATTTTACAGCAAAAGAAATTCTTAGATCAATTAGAGTAAAACCTATGGTTTTTTAAATGGGAAGATAAATTCATTGATTATGTTGAAAAATGTAGTATTTGATCATAAGTTTTTAGAGGATTTAAGGAGAAAGTCTTTTAAAGGTGATAATCCTAGAGAGAATTATTTTCCATCTTCTATTATTATCTATGATAATATTGGGACTCTTAATTATGCATCAGAAAGAGGTCAAAGGCTTGAATGCATGGAGTTTACTAATATTGAACCTTATCGGAAAGGACCTCTTATGGGAGATTTAGAAATAGATTATTCTGTTGTGGATTTATCTAGTGAAGATGATGACAACAGGACAGGTTTAACAGGATATATTCCTCGTAAGTGTTTTCGTTCTACTGCTGGAAAAAAAGGGTGGATAGTTTCGAATCCAGGATTTAAAATTAATGTTTTAGGAGAAGGAGTCTATGCAGAAGAAGCAGCTTATCTCTGGCCTAGTTTGAATGAAGAAACACCTCACAATAGTTGGCCTGTTATTAATTTAGCAAGTTGGCATATGAAGAAACTTTTAGATATTGCAGTTGATGCTGTTGAAATGCATCCTACACATCAAGATTCTCCAATCAATCATTTAAAAGAAGGATACTGGTTATTATTTTCTCCAAAAAAATCATTTATTTATCAGGATGAACCTCAACCTCAGGTTGCATATGGTTCTGGAGATGAAGAAAAACAAAATCCTTTTCAAGAATTATTCATAGGAAGATATGGGGGAACAGATAGGGAGATTGATGGATTTTTAAGATTAGATCCTATCCTTCAATTTAAGCCTTGGGCTAGTGCAGGTGTAAGATATACTGAAAGATTTTTTGGTGTTCATACTAGTGGATTAGTTCGCTTAAAAAACCAGTATTGGCATCTTTCTGATATGGTTCCTATTTTGCAAGGCCCTGATCAGATTAAAGATTATCTTAAGCAGGAAATTGTTGGTTGGAGAACCTTTGTTAATCAGATAGTGCCTTCAGATGAGATAAGAGAAGTTCGTGCTTGTTATCAGAATTTAGAAAGGAATCTCAGATAAACCACATTCACTAGACAACTTCTAGTAACTTTTATATATCATTATTTTCGTAAAAACTTTATGATTACTCAAAGTTTTACGATTCTTGAAGGGGTAAGTGAAAAAACTGATTTAAACATTAAAGATCAAGGCATAGTAGATTGGCAGGGTTTTTTAGACGCTTCTCAAATAAAAGGAATTTCTTTACCTCGTAAAAAGTTTTATGAACGAGAATTAGTTAAAGCTAAACAAGCACTATTTGAAAATAATGCATCTTATTTTGCTTCAAAGGTAAAATCATCTGAAACTTGGAAACTCTTTGAATTTTTTAAAGATGAATGTGTTTATCTTGATATTGAAACAGATGGATTAAGTAGGTTTTCAGATGTTACTGTTGTTGGTTTATATGATGGTTTTAATACTAAAATGATGATTAAGGATATTAATCTTGATTTTAAAGAACTTAAAAAAGAATTATCAAATTATAAAATGATTGTAACTTTTAATGGGAATGTTTTTGATTTGCCTTTTATTGAAAAAAGATATCCAGGAACAATTCCTGATGTTTTGTTATTGGATTTAAGATTTATGTGTGATAAAGTAGGTTTATCTGGAGGATTAAAAGAAGTTGAGCGTGTTTTAGGCATTAAGCGTAATAAAGTTGTTGAGGATTTGTATGGGGGGGATGCTTTAAGATTATGGAAAATGTATAAAACCACTGGTGATGATCATTATTTGAATTTATTATTAGAATATAATGAAGAAGATATTGTTAATTTAGAGAAGATTCTTGGGATTGTTATTTCTAGGTTAAAAAACAGTTGATTTTATAAATAGAATGTTATTCCTTTCATAAATGACATTTTTAGAAACTGAGGAAGTAACAGAAACTGGTAGTGATTTAGTTCATTTAAATAGAGAACAAATTCCTCTAACACGAATTCCAACACTTGTTGATATTGATTTATCAGATCAATTACCTGATTTTCCTGAATTAAATAGGATTGGTATGATTCAGGTTAAAACTGGATTATTTGTTTCAAAAACTGATCATATTCATAAATTAATATTGGAAGCAATGAAAGATCCTCGATTTAAACTTATTATTGCTCCAGAATTTTCCTATCAAAATAAACATAAATATTTAACAAGTGAAGCTCATCAAAGTTATTTATCAGAATTAATTGATTCTTCAAAAGAAAGCTCAAGTTTAATTATCCCAGGTTCAATGCGATGGAAAGATATCAGTTATCATGCTAGTTATGCAATTCATAATGGAGAGGTTTTAATAGAACAATTTAAGGGTTACCCTGAAGTTCCACTTTACTCATTCGAACATAAAGGATATAATGCTGGTATTGAGATCTGTAGTGATTCAGGTTCTTTTGCTCTTAAAGGTGAAAGAAATTTAGATGTATTATTAACAGTATCTTGTGGATTGTTTCCTTTACCTACAGAAAATGCTATGAGTAATAATAATTTTGCAATTGTTTCAAGGGTTTTAGGACATGATGCTTTACGACCTGGAGGAATAGGTATTGTAAATGATGGATATTTAAGAGGACACTTAATTTATCGGAAAATACAAGATGGAGAAATTGAAATTTTGCATTCAAATTTTCCTAGTTTGGAGACAAAATGACATCAGAAGAAGTTGAAGCTATAGTTAATCCTGAAGAAGAAACAGAAGATACATCTAGGATTCCAGAGATAATATCCTTAGATTTGAGTACAGCAGTTCCAGACATGCCTCAAATAGCCGGAGTTGGGTTGATTGAATTTTTTTTGGTTAATGGTTGGAGAGATACTACTCTCATTCATCAAAAAATATTAGAAGCTATTTTATCAGATAGATTTGACCTCATTCTTGCGCCTGAATATAGTTATCAGACAAACCAACCATTAGAAGTAGAACAATATCAACAAGAACTAAAAACTGCTACTATTGGAAAGAGTGCTCTTGTAGTTCCTGGATCAACAGCATGGGAAGATGAGAATAGTTATAGAGATACAGGATATGTTATTTTTAATGGAGACACTATTAAGGAACAAGAAAAATCCATTCTTCCAGATGAAATTGAGTTATGGGAACATAAGGGATTAAGATTTGGCCTAGAAATTTGTTCTGACAGTGGAGTATTTAAAAGAAAGGGTGAAAGAAATTTAGATGTTCTGTTAACTCCAGCATATGCATTATTTGATCTGGAATTAGCTACGTATGGTAGAGAAGAAGCTTTACATAAGATCTCATCACGTTTAGGTTATGATGCATTAAGGCATGGTGGCATAGGGATTGTTAATGATAGCTATTTTAAAATACATATAGTCTACCAAAAGAAAGAAGAAAGTGGAATTGAAGTGTTGAAGAGTAATTTGGTTAATTTGGAGAGAGATTAGGGAAAATTTTATATAATTCTAATATTAATTGTGTGTTATGGCTAAAAAACAGGGTCGTAATTATCTTATTATACAGAATGGCCGTAGATACATGGAGAATTTGGTTGATAGTGTTAAGAATCATGGTAAAGGTGGAAATAAAGTTACTAAACTGGATGTTAAAAAAGTTTTAGATCAAAAACCTGATTATTTTCAACAATATGATGCGATTGTATTTTCTGGCGGTTCAGGGAATAATAATAAAGCTCATGATTATATTATTGACAATGCAAAACCTAACACTACTATTGTTGGAGTTTGTAGAGGTCATCAATACATAGCTGAGAAGTATGGTGGAACTGTTGAAAAATTAGAAGAAAGGCAAAAGGGAAAGAAAAAAGTAATTGTTAGTAAAGAGCATGATTTGTTTAAACAAGATGGAAAAGCAATGTATTCAGAAGATAAAGAGTTAGAGATGTATAAAGATCATATTCAAGGTGTAACTAATCCAGGAGAATTAGAGGTTTTAGCTTATTCTACTGTAGATTCTAAAAATAAAGAACATAAGGATGGGAAAGCTAAAATTGCAGAAGTTGTTAAGCATAAAACTAGGAATATTTATGGAATTCAAGCACATCCCGAGATGGGAGGACACGGAACTCATGTTTTGAATAATATTTTGGATGGTGTTTATACAACTGAGAAAACAGATGAAGGTCCTGTTGATTTTCAAAAAGGAAAAGCAGGAATTGATGCTAAAAAAGAACAAATTGAAAAAATAAAAAAAGCTTTAGAAGGTAAAGCTGATTATCAAGAGCCTGGTTATGATAAAAAGGCAAGTTAACTTATTTTAGATCTCTGATAACATCAGCACTTTTCATAGTTCCTGAGTATACAGATCTATGGCCTGTTTCAGATCTAGATGCACGTTTGATAGTTGTTCCAGTTCCTAAATTAGATTCTAAAGATCTTTCAGCTCTCATACTAGAACTTATATAATCATTTGCAAAACTAACAACTATAAAATCACCTTCTGTTTTGCTATTATTTACTTTCCAATCATCTCCTAATAAATAATTTCTAGCAATAGAAAAAGTAGATCCTGGTCCAGCAAAAACTGCAGCTGTTACATCACTCTGATAACTCATTGCATTTGGACGTGGTCCAATTGAATATGCAACAACAGGTGATTCACCAACTGCTTGTATAACTGATTGAACAAAGGAAAGAGGTTTACTACTAACTTTACCCATCAAAGCTTCTGTTTCAATAGCTCTTTGTAATAGAATTTCATATCCTGGGTTTTGTGCTGCAATACCTCTTCTTCTAGCACGGCCAACTCTTGTATGCCAAGCATCTTGACCCCATCTTTCAATTGAAAGTGGATTGCTAGGTGTTCCAAGAATCCCATATTTTTGTAAATGTTCTACTTCTTTTTTATAAAGTGCTCTATTTGCTGCTATTGTAGCTGCTCGCATTGTTTGTGGTAATGAAAATCCCATAGTTATAACCTCGCTTAATATTATATTAAATAGGAGATCCTTATAGAGTTTATAAATACTTTTATTCTAGAGAACATAGATTTGATAAAATTCGCACTGGACAACCCTAGCAAACCTATATAAACACTCTCATTCTTCATAATTGTATGATCAAAGAGAAAAAAACACCAAATACTGTAAAGCAGATAGAGAAGATACTGCATCCACTAGTAAAAAAGTGGTTTTATAGTAAATTTAAGGCTTTTTCTTTACCTCAATTACATGGTGTTATGGAGATACACTCTAGGAAAAATATCTTAGTGAGTGCTCCAACAGGTGCTACTAAAACCTTAACAGGTTTTTTAAGTATTTTAAATGAGTTAATAGATTCAGCTGAGAAAGGCATTTTAGAAAATAGAGTCTATGCTGTTTATATTTCTCCATTAAAGGCATTAAATAATGATATTGCTAAGAATTTAATTGAGCCTTTGCAAGAAATCGAGGAAATAGCAGGTAAAAAACTAGGAATTAGAATTGGAGTAAGAACAGGAGATACAACTCAAGCTGAAAAAGCTAAGATGAGTAAAAACGCACCTCATATTTTAATAACAACTCCTGAGAGTTTAGCAATTATGCTTACCACTACAAAATTTAGAGAATATATGCGTGGAGTAGAATGGCTTCTTATTGATGAGATTCATGCATTAGCTGAAAATAAGAGAGGGGTTTACTTATCTATTAGTATGGAGCGTTTACAAACGTTGTCTCCAGGAATTTCTCGAGTGGGATTATCAGCTACTGTTGCACCATTAAATGATATTGCGCAGTTTTTAGTTGGTGCAAAACGAGATTGTTTAATTGTTGATGTGCAATTTATTAAAGATTTAGATTTGAAAGTGCTAAGCCCTGTTAAGGATTTTATTAATGTGAGTCATGAGGATTTACATAAACAACTTTATGATGAAATTGATAAGCTCATTCAAAAACATAGGACAACACTTATTTTTACAAATACACGATCTGCTACTGAGAGAGTAGTTCATCATCTAAAAGAAAGGTTTCCAAAACATTATACAGAGAATATAGGTGCACATCATAGCAGTTTATCAAAAGAGCATAGGATGCATATTGAAAACAGTTTACGTGATGGAAAATTAAAAGTAGTTGTATGTTCAACAAGTTTAGAATTAGGAATTGATATTGGTTTTATTGATTTAGTTATTTTACTTAGCAGTCCAAAGTCAGTTGCTCGTGCTTTGCAGCGAGTTGGACGAGCAGGGCATCAATTACATGCAAAAGCTAAAGGAAGATTAGTTGTTATGGATAGAGATGACTTAGTTGAATGTGCTGTATTATTAAAATCTGGAATTGAGAAAAAAATAGATAGGATTCATATTCCTCAAAATGCTTTAGATGTTTTAGCGCAACAAATCTATGGAATTGCAATATCAGATAGGAGTAATATTGATGAAGTGTTTAAAATGATTAAGAAAAGTTATTGCTACAAGGATTTAACTTCAAAAGATTTTATGAGTGTTATTGATTATTTATCTGGAAAACATATTTCTCTAGAGGATAGACATATTTACGCTAAAATATGGTATGATGAAGAAACTAAAATGATTGGTAAGAAAGGCAAAATGGCTCGTGTTATTTATATGACTAATATAGGGACAATTCCAGATGAGACAGCTGTTTCTGTTAAGGTTGGTGAAACAATAGTTGGAATGGTAGAAGAAGGCTTCTTAGAAAAATTGCGTCCAGGTGATGTTTTTGTTTTAGGAGGTTCAGTTTATGAATTTAAATATTCACGAGGAATGGTTGCGCAAGTAAATGCTTCTGTAAATAGGCCTCCAACAGTTCCTAGTTGGTTTTCTCAGATGTTACCATTAAGTTTTGATCTTGCTATGGATATAGGGAAATTTAGACGTTTGCTAAAGGAAATGTTTCAATCTAAAAAAACTAAAAAGGAAATTATAAAATTCATTAATGAGTATTTATATTTAGATACAAAAGCTGCTCAAGCATTATATACTTATTTTAAAGAACAAAACTTATTTATGGAGATTCCTACAGATAAGAAAATTATAGTAGAAGTGTATAATGATGGTAAACAAACGTATTATTTATTTCAAACCTTATTTGGGAGAAGAGTTAATGATTGTTTAAGTCGGGCAGTTGGTTTTGCAATTCATAGAATGCAGCATCAAGATGTAGAGATAGGAATTAATGATAATGGATTTTACATAACTTCTGAGAAAAAAATTAATGTAATGAAGGCTTTTAAAATTTTGAAGAGTGAAAAATTAGATGTTGTTTTGTATAATGCTATTGATAATAGTGAAGTTTTGAAGAGAAGGTTTAGGCATTGTGCAGGAAGATCACTTATGATTTTAAGAATCTATAAAGGAAGAAAGAAAAGAGTTGGTAGGCAGCAAGTTAGTTCTCAAATATTAATTAATGCTGTAAAAAGGATTAGTGATGATTTTCCTATCTTAAAAGAGGCTCGTAGAGAAGTTTTAGAGGATTTAATGGATATAAAAAATACAAAAGTAATTTTGAAGGGAATTGAAGATGGTAAAATTAAGGTTGAAGAAAAAACAACTCCTTTACCTAGTCCATTTGCCTTTAATTTAATCAGTCAAGGAATAGCAGATATTTTAAGGATGGAAGAGAGACAAGAGTTTTTACGGAGAATGCATAACGCTGTTATCGCTAAAATTGCTTTGAAGGGAACTAAAGAAGATATAGAAGATTTAGATTATAAAGACTTTAGTTATGAGGAATCTTGGGAAAAAGCTTCTCAAAAAAAATTAGAGGAAAAAGATGAGAAACTTGATGCGATGAAACTCATGGCTTTAAATTTAAAGAGGACTCCAAAGTGGGTAAAAGCAGAGATAGTTGATTTATTATCGGGTTTACAGGATGAGTTTACTGATAGGTTTAAAACAGATGCTAATAAGTATAAAGATGAGATTAAAGAGAATTGGCCTAAAGAGATGGTTAAGTATGTTATGCCTAAGGTAAAGTGATTATTTCCATTTAGCTTCTCTTTCCTGATAAAAAAGATTATGCATCCAATCAATCAGTATATCCGACTGAAAAATAGCAAATAATTTTGTCGTCTATAAAGCAGAATAA
>CALCXY010000033.1 GCA_937906345.1 Candidatus Woesearchaeota archaeon
TTAAAAAAGAAGGCATGGATCCATGGGATGTGAATGTTAGTCAATTAGCTCAAAAGTTCCTTAAAACTGTTAAAGAGATGCAGGAAACTGATTTTAGATTATCTGGAAAAGTTGTTTTAGCTGCTGCGATTTTACTCAAAATGAAATCAGTAAGATTTGTAGAAGAAGACTTATTAGAATTAGATAGAATTATTGCATCAACAGAAGAGATGTCACAAGATGAGTTTTATGAAGAATTAGAGCAATTTGGAGGCAAGGCAAAAACTCCAGAAGAGATGAAAAAACTTATTCCTAGAACCCCCCAACCTCGAAAGAGAAAAGTAAGTGTTTATGATTTAGTAAATGCGTTAGAACAAGCTTTAGAAGTGAAAAAAAGGAGAGTTGAGAGAAGTATTCCAGCAGGTAATTTTGAATATACCCCTATTAGAATGGATGTTGGATTGATGATTAGAACCACATATAATAAAATCTTAACTTATTTTAAATTAGGGAGAGATAAGTTATTTTATCATAATTTAGTTCCAGAAGATGCTGCAAAAGATGATAAAGTAGGAACATTTATTCCATTATTACATTTAACAAATTCTAGGAAATTAGACTTAGATCAGCAAGAACACTTTGGAGATATTCAAATTTTCTTAAAAAGAGACAAAAAACAAGTGAAAAAACAGTTGGGGATAAATGAAAGTTAAAAATATGTTCTCTTAGGAGGGGGTTCTTTATCTTGGTTGATTCTTTCAAATTTTGCTTCCTTAAGAAGATCCTCATGTGGAAAGAGGAAAGTTCCTTCAAACTCAACTGGATAGACTAACCCTCTTATTATCAATAAATTTGTAGTTGTAACTAAAGGTCCCATTTCAGTTCCTGATATATCTACTAATCTGCATTGTTGATCTCTAGTTAGATTGTCGAAATCTTTTTGAGAAACTCCTTTAAGAGTTCCATTTTCTAAACATTCTCTAAGAAATAAATTTGTGGCTGTTTCTAATTCCCCCCATCCCATATCTAGATGACCAAACCCACCTTTATTTAAGTCATACATAAATCCTAATCTTTCAGCATCCCAATAATCATATTTTCTCATATTTATTGAGAAATGAACAAAGTTTATAATAATGACCCTTATATTTTATAAATTACCGTATAATTTCCGAAAAAATACGATTAGAAGGAAAGCTTTTTAAAAGCTCTTTATTTCTTAATTTTCATGGCAAAAGATCAAAATGAGAAGGAAATGAAAGAAATGTATGTAGAGTATCAAATGATTACTCAGCAAGTTAAGCAAACTCAGGAGCAATTAGAGAAAATACAAGAGCAAATAGCAGATATAACAGATGTTACTCAGAATATTACTTCTTTAGGTAAAGTAGAAAATAAAAAAGATATGTTTATTCCTATTGCAAACGGTATCTTTGTAGAAACTACATTAAAAGATAATAAGAATTTATTGGTTAATGTGGGTGGAGATACTGTTGTAAAAAAGTCATTTAATGATGTTAATGAGATGTTAGGACAACAACAAAATGATTTAGAAGAATTACATGGAAACTTAATGGTGCAATTCCAACAACTTCATCAAAAATCAGAAGAAATAGAGAAAAAACTAAAAACTTTTGTTGAAAAATAAAATGTTTAAATTTTTAAAAGACAAATTAAAGGGTGCAATTTCTAAGTTTTCTAAAAAAGTAGAAGAAGATCCTGAAGATGTAAAAGAGGAAGTAGAGGAAACTATAGAAGAAGTAGAAGAAACTGTGGAGAAGGTTGAAGAAGAACTTAAAGAACCTGTTGAGGACGAGCCAGTTCCAGAATCTGTAAAGGAGCCAGTTCCTGAACCTGTTAAAGAGGAACCTGTTCCAGAACCTGTTGAAGAAGTTAAAGATGAGCCTATTCCTGAAACTATTGTAGAAAAACCTATTGAAGAGGAATTAGTTATTGAAGAACCAGTTCCTGAGGTTAAAGAAGAGCCAGTTCCTGAACCTGTTAAAGAACCAGTTATTGAGGAAGTTAAGGAAGAACCTATTCCTGAAACTGTTGAGGAAGTTAAAGAAGAACCTGTTATTGAAGAAAAACCACCAGAAGTTCAAAAAACAGAAAAACTAGTTGAAGAAATAGTAGAAAAAGATAAAGTCATTGAAGATATTAAACCAGAGGAAATTAAACCTGATAAAGAAGTTGAACAAGCTCTAGTTGAAGAAAAGCAAGAGATTAAAGAATTAGAAAAAGAACCTGAGAAAAAAGGTTTTTTTAAGAAATTATTTAGTAAAAAAGAAAAAAAAGAACCTGTTGTTGAGGAAGTAAAAGAAGATATCATTGAAGATGTAAAAGAAGAGGTTGAAGAAGAGCCTGTTGAAGAGCCTAAAGTAGAGAAAAAAAGCATATTCAAAAAGATAACAGCACCATTAACAACTACTACTTTATCTGAAAAAAAGTTTGAAGAATTGTTTTGGGAATTGGAGGTAGCGTTAATGGAAAATAATGTTGCTGTTGAGGTTATTGAAAAAATAAAATCAGATTTAAAGAATGATTTAACTACAAAACCTCTAAGAAGGGGTAAAATTGTTGAAGAAGTTTTAGCATCGCTAAAAAAATCATTAGGAGAAATATTAACTATTGAAACATTTGACATTATGGATAAAATTAAAGAAAAAAAGCCTTATGTTATTTGTTTTGTTGGTGTTAATGGTTCTGGAAAAACAACTTCTATTGCAAAGTTTGCAAAATATTTAATGAATCATGATAAATCAGTTGTTTTGGCAGCGTCTGATACTTTTAGAGCTGCTGCTATAGATCAATTGCAAAAACATGCAGATGCTTTAGATGTTAAGTTAATTAAACATGATTATGGTTCTGATCCAGCAGCAGTTGCATTTGATGCAGTAGAGCATGCAAAAGCAAAGCATATTGATGTTGTTTTAATCGATACAGCAGGAAGATTACATTCTAATGATAATTTAGTTGATGAAATGAAGAAAATAATCAGAGTTTCAAAACCAGATTCTATTATCTTTGTTGGTGAAAGCATAACAGGGAATGATTGTGTTGAACAAGCAAAGCAGTTTAATGAAGCTGTAGGTTTGGATGGAATTATTTTATCAAAAGCAGATGTAGATGAAAAAGGCGGAGCTGCTGTTTCTGTTAGTTATGTTACTAAAAAACCTGTTTTATTTATTGGTGTTGGGCAAAAGTATGAAGATTTAGAAAAGTTTGATTCTGAGAAGATAATGGGTAGTTTGGGGTTGTAAAACAATAAGTATATAAATCAAAAATAATAAAATAAACCTATGGTGGATTTTAAGTTTGCAATAAAAAGACCATTTGATGAGCCTAAAAAGCTAGCTATTGGTGCTTTATTATTTATGATTCCTTACATTAATATTTTAACATCATTATTAGCAAACGGTTATATCTTAGTTTCTGGGAAAAATACTATTAATAATGCTAAAGAATTACCTCTTTGGACAGATTGGGTAGATTTGTTCATTAAAGGAGTATTAGCTATGGTTATTTGGGGAGTTTTTATGCTTCCTGTTATGATTTATGTGAATATGTTTAATTTAGCAGATCCTTTTTTAAATTTATTAAATGGGGGTAATGTTTTATATCAATTAAGTAATTCAGGTTTTACTTTGTATATTGGAGTAGCATTAGCTTTATTATTAGCGTATGTAGCACCTTATGCAATCTTACTGTATATTGATAGAGAAAGTTTTAAGGAAGCGTTTAGATTTTCAGAGATATTTTCAAGTTGTTTTACAAAAACATGGTTTAAAGGATGGATTCAGGCTGTTTTGTATTATGTAGTTTTGGGTTTTGTTATTGCAGTTATCAATAGTTTTATTGCTTTTACAGTTATTGGACCTATTCTTTTAATTGGAATTTATAGATTTGTTGTAGGAATAACTGCTATTACTCTTTTTGGTCAAGCTTTTAAGGATTTGAAGTGATCTTTCTTTGAATAACTGCTATACTATAATCAAAATAATTTCTTTCATCAAAAAAATATTTATACCTTCTACAAATTGTTGTTTCAGATAATCCTTTCTGTATAAGGTGACTGCATAAGTTTTTCAGATGTCCTCTATCAGTTGGGCGTAAGCTAATAGATGTTATTATGCCTTGATCTGATAAGTAATAAAGTGCCATTTCAAAAATGCTTTTCCAGGTTTTAAACTGAAGTGAAAAATCTGGGTTGCTAATATGAATATGATCATAAGAAGTTTTTTTCTCTTCTGCAATAGCTAATCCTCTTAACCAGGGTATATGGGTATTAGCATCTCCTCTATCTGGGCCTCTAATCTCAAAATCAAATCTATCTTCTGGTTGATCAATTATTCTTGAGTATGTATCACAACTGAGAACTGTTATGTTTTCACCAACAATACCTCTGCTTAATCGGTGAAAATCTCTTATCAACTTTCCTTCTTTGGTAAGATTTCCAGGTCCAATAGACATAGCTAATACCTTTTTACCAGGAATGTATGTTTTTGGTACTTCTTGAAGCATCATATAGATGATTGCTGCTTCCACACCATAGGGACTTACGTCTTTTAAATATTCTAAATCTGTTCGAGAAAACCTAGTGGGTTCTACAATTGTTTGTGTCATTCATTGTTAGAATTCAGACTAATTTATAAGGTTTTTCTAGTAATATTCTATTTTACCATCTAAATAAATTCCTTTATGTAATTTAACAGGTCTCCAATCATCTTCAACTAATTCTGCTTTTAACCACGTTGATAACTCTTTAGGGTTTCCTATTGTTGCAGATAATCCTATAATTTGTACATTTTTTAGAATTTCTCTTAAAATTGTAATTAAAATCTCTAACGTAGGTCCTCTTCCAGGATCGTTCATTAAATGGATCTCATCAATAACAACCAAAGAAACATATTTTAACCAAGGAGTATGATGCCTGATTAATGAGTCAAGTTTTTCAGCTGTGCAGATAATTAAATCATATTCAGTTAAGTAAGCATCAGCACCATCTCTGTCTCCAATACTAAGTGCGATTCTAAAAAAGTTTTCATATCTAGCTTTAAAATTTTTAAATTTTTCAGAAGCTAAGGCTTTTAATGGAACTATGTATATTACTTTTCCTTTATTATTAGTTATGTGATTAATAGCAGCTAATTCTGCAATAAATGTTTTTCCACTTGCAGTTGGAGTACAAATTAATTGAGATTTAAAATCTAATAAACCTTGCTTAACTGCTTTTTCTTGAGCAGGTCTCAAGGTTTTAACATCTTTTTCTAAACGTTTCTTTATCTTATCAGGGATTTTGATATTAGAAAGTTTCATTAGAATATGGAGTTAAATAGAGTTTATAAAACTTTTTCCTCTACGAAGAGTTTTTTAAATTTTGGATGTTGGATAATATCAAGGGTAGATAATACTTCTACTTGTTGTTGTTCAGCTAATTTTTTATCATTTGACCAAAGTGGAACATTTAGTTTTAAAGCTAAGGCTAAGTAATCAATATCATCCGGATCTCCACATATTTTTTCAGCTTTATCCCAAACCATACTATATTGGTCTTTAGGTGTAAAATATATCTCTAAAGGAATATCTCCAATCATAATATTAAACTCTTTATTTGATATTTTACATTTCTTTTTTAGTAAATCGCTCATTTTATTAATCTCTTTGAGAGCAAATTCTGGAGCAAAGAGCTCTAGATATTCTAATAATAGAAATTCTATTGTTTTAGAGCGATGATTAAAAAAGTTAAATAATATATTTGCATCTACAACTAGTCTCATTATATCAATCCTTTTTTCTTTAGTTTTTCTAATTTTCCAGATCTTGATGCTCTTTGTGCCTTAACAGCCCATTTTGAGAATTCATTATCTTTTTGTAATTCTTTTTTTAATGTTTCAAATTTATTTAATTCGCTAGTTTTTTCTTCTATTGCTTTTCTTACAAATCCAGACCAATTAATTTCATCATGTTTTTTCATTGACTTTCTTACATCTTCTGGAACTGATAATGTTATAGATACCATTTGGAAAACCTCCATTTACGTGTAAAAACGTAAATACGTTTAATTATTTAAACTTTTCCTTTTTCTATACAAAGTTTTAAGAATAAGTTAAGTAAAATAGGAGTATGGTCTTACAATCAGGAAAAGCACCAAATATTGATTTACCTGATAAGAATGGTGTTGAGCATAATCTTAAATCAATTGATGCTTCTTATTTTGTGATTTATTTCTATCCAAGAGATAATACTCCTGGGTGCACAATAGAAGCTATTGATTTTTCAGAGGATTTAAAGAAATATAATGCGTTAAAAACAGTTGTTATTGGAATTAGTGGTGGAGATGAGACAACAAAAACAAAGTTTTGTGATAAATATAATCTTAAAGTGTTGCTTTTATCTGATTCAAATTTTGCAGTTTCTAAGGCTTATGGGGTATATGGTTCTAAAAAGTTTATTGGGAGGATATTTAAGGGGATAACACGCACTACATTCATTCTCAATAAAGATAAGGAGATAATTCATGTTTTTAAGAATGTTAAAGCTAAAGGGCATTCTGAGGAAGTGCTAAAATATTTGAAGACTCTTTAATCATTAGGTTTAATCTCTATTACACTATCTTCAATTTCTAATTTTTCAATATATTCAATAGCTGAATTAACTTTTCCAACCATAGAAACTTCATGTGCATCTGAACCAATAGATATTTTTCCACCTGCATTAATAAAATGTAATAACTTAGGAGTATATTCATGGTTCAAATAAAAGGGTTTGCCTGTTTCAATATCTAAAACATCTGAGCATAATTCAATAAAAATCTCTTCAGCAGCTAGTTTTTCTAATTCAGGAATAGATAAATTCCGATCTATACTATTATGGGCTAATCCTATGGGGATTGTGATTCCTTTATCTCTCCACAATGCTATGGTTCTTAGAAAATTATCTATGCCCATATATGATAATTCTTCGATTTTCTTTTCACCTTTTTTGTCAGCAACAAATTTTCTTACTTCGTCATATTGTTTATCAGCTACATGTTCCATTAATAAATAATCTAATTGTTGCAAGTTTTTCATTGTAAATGGATCTTGAGCCATTCCACGTAATCCTGGTCCTTGGCTAGTTGTGTCAATTTCTAAACCAACTACAAGATTAAGAGAAGGAAATTGATCTTTAAAGAATATAATTGTGCTTTTATAAGTGGGAATTCTTGTGCTGCTTACATAATCTCCTCTTTTTAATTTTTGACTGCGAAAGTGGTCAGTTATTCCATAAGTGTGTAATTCTTTATTATAGGCTTGTTCTACCATTTCATGAACAGAGTTGTCTCCATCAGACCATGTAGTATGGGTTTGTAGGTCTTGAAACATATAAGGATATTTCATAATAAATGAGAATGAGGGTTTTTTTAAAAAATGTGGTATTTTAATCAAAATAATCCTCAAAAGCAAAGTTAGTGTCTTCAAAGGTACAAGCACTTTTTTCATCAATTATATTACCATCTAAGAATTCTCTATAATTGCATCGTAATGATCTGCAATCACTGCATCTCTTAAAATCAGTTCCAATATGTACTTCAAATTTTTTATCATCAATTTTAATTAATTTAAAAGGTGTAGATGCTTTTTCATTAGATTGTTTGTATAGGGTTTCAATAAATCTATTATCTTGAATAGCATCTGATAAAGTAATATGTAAAATACATTTTTTAGGCGATTCTATAGATACAAGATCTCTTTTTATTTTAATAGCTCTTTGAGAAATAAGTTTATCTTTATTTTGCTGTTTTTCTTTAATAATATTGTCAGGAAGTTTTAAACTCCCATCAGGATTAAATTCAACCATTGTTGTTTTAATAAAATGATTTTATATAAATGTTTTGTGGCAAGGCTTATAAATTTTTAATTATGTCCTGATATAGAATTAAGTCAAGGTTCAGGTTTGGTTTTGCCTTAGGTTTTGTCTTTCTTGTTTTCTCTCATCTAAAAACTTTAAAAATTGCATTTCAGTATGAATTTCTTCTCCTTTATGGCAGAGTCTATTATGTATGCGTTTCATGAGATATCTAGAGAAAAAAGTATCTTCACCACGAATATACATATCATGATATGCCTTTGCTCCGCTCAGAGTGCCAGTAAGAGTGGCTAATAAACCTCCCCCTAAACCTATATATTCTGGATTCATAAAAAGTGAGAATGTAAAAAAATTTATAAATCTGTGTTTATTATTACTATTATTATCATGGTGAGAATTACATCAAAACTTTAAAAATTCAATTAATTTATTTATATTTTTAGACTGCACAACTATTAAAGTATCATGATGGCAACTCATGAACTCTTCTATATTAATTTCATGCTCAAAGAAAAGTCCAAATAGATGATGGAGCACTCCAGGTGTTTCTTCAACATTAGGTAGGTGGGATATTGTGATTAGAGAAAGATTTTCTTCTTTCTTTACTATGTGCTTTTTGAATTTTTGAGTCATTAATTTTGCATTTTTTTCTTGAATAATGATTGTTATGGTTTTTGTTCCTTCTATGGAAAAGAATAAGTCTTTTTCTTCTTTAATTGTTTTTTCTACATCTATGAGGGAATCTGTGTGCACACGTTTGTCAAGTGTACAAATAACAATATTATTTTTTATGTCTATATTGATATTTTTAATTAATTTAGCTATACTATCCTCTAATACTGGACCTTTGATTTTGTCTTTATATCTACGTGCTGCTATTAATATTGCTTCTCTTGATGCTTTTTTTTCTATTCCTAATTCCTTTGCGATTAATCTGGAGAGTGCTGAATAATTAATAATGCCTCTTTTTAAGCAGTCTTTTATTGATCTATGTTCAGATATATATTCTTGTGTTAATTCAGTGGTTGATGGCATAGGGAATAGGGTGCTTCTTAAGTATTTAAATATAACGAATTAGTCCCATATGTAACAAAAGTTCCAAATGGAACAAGTTTGTAAAATTTTACATTAAACAGAACAGGAACTATTTAAATATGGATCATAATTAAACAAATTAGGATTTTGTAAACAACTTTTTTGCAAGATTACTTAGGTGTGGGGTTTTTATCTAAAATGGGGATAAGACGTTGGAGTTGGATTGTATTTTTTATACTATTTTTCTTTCTTATTCAATCAATTTTTGTTTTTGGGGCTGAGTCTGTTTTCAATGATTTTGAAAATGAAATAAATGGTGTTCGATTCTTGATGAGTGGTCAAGAGAGTAGGAGAATGCACGTTGAAAATGGTAGGGTTGTAATTGGTGTGAGGGATAGTTTACTTTCTTCTTCTGAGTATATTCCCACAATAGAGGAGCCATTGGAAGTTTCTTTTATTGCTCGTTTTCCTAAGCATGATAGTTTGTACATTTTTTCACGTTCAGAAGGGTCTACATCTGTTGGAGGATATAGGAGTTCAAATGAGGTGCGAATATCATTTGATTCTGGCTCTGGAGTTATTAGAATTAGAGAGGTTAATGGAGGATCTTGGAAAGCTATTAAAGTATTGGAGAATGTACATATTCCCCTTAATGAAGATGTGAATATACAATATATAGATGATGGATCTAAAATAACTGTTAAAATTGGAGAATATACTGTATCAGGGGCTACTTCAAGATCATACTCTAAAAATTATTTTGGTATTTCAAATTGGGTTGAACCTATACAAATAGATAATTTTAGGATAACTCATGGAATAGAAGAAGAACTAGAGCCTGTTGTAGAAATTCAGGAAATTGAACTTGTAAATGATAAAGTTTTAATTAATACTGCTGATGTTCTTTCTAATAATTTTGATGGTAATGTGTTTGAGGGGTTGAGGTTTCTTATGAGTGGTCAGGAGAATAGGCGTATGCATGTTGCGAATAATGAGCTTGTTATGGGTGTGCGTGATACTTTATTATCTATTGATGAGTATGTTCCAACTTTAGAGACTCCGTTGGAGATTTCTCTTTCATCTAGGTTTCCTAGGGTTGATAGTTTGTATATTGTTACTCGTTCTGATGGGACAACTGATTTGGGAGGTTATCGTAGTAATAATGAGGTGCGTATTGAGCTTGATACTGCTGGTATGGTTCTTTCGATTAGTGAGGTGTTGAATGGTGGTACAAAGCGTATTGCTGAACTAAAAAATGTTGTTATTCCTAATAATGAGGATTTTAATGTTCATGTGAAGGATGATGGAGATATTGTTACTGTAACAATTGGTGATTATCGTATTGCTGGAACTCCTACTGGTAATTATCCTAATAATCTTGTTGGGTTTTCTAATTGGGCTGCTCCTTTAATTGTTGATAATTTAATTATCTCCCAGGGAATTGAAGTTGTAGTTGAAGAGTTAGAGGAAGAAGACACATTCCTTACTGATACACAAATTAGTAACCAGGTTCTTCAACGTTTACAAGGTGCTCAATTACTTGAGAAATCTGTATTTGCTGTAAGTGGTAATTCTTTAGAACCCCTTTTACAGAAGTCACTACCAGATATTTTTCCTGAGGACTTAAATAAATATATTCAGGAGAAGGCACAACAACGTAATGAACGTGGGGGAGTGATTCAGGATCGTATTCTAAGTCAACAATCTGAATATAGAGGAATCATAAGGAGTTTGATGGGTCACTATGAGCAATCTATGATTGATCTTCTTAATCAAGGTGTAAATATGGTTGCAAAAGTTCGTGCTGGAGAATCAGAGCGAAACCTTATGGATGACCTTAAGCATTCATTAGGTATTGCAAGCACAAGACGTTACCTTAGAGAATTAGCTTGGTTTGGTATTCACTTACCTTCTGCAGAAGAATTGTATAGAGAATCAAATAGGCTTTTTGATGAAGAGCAAGATTTGCTTAAGCATAATCAAGAGGAGGAAATTAGATTGGCTGAGAATGCAAAGTTTGAGGAGCTTAAAATTGAAAGTCAAAAATCAGCAGAATTAATATTTACAGAGAATGCAATAGAGGAGCTAGTTGAGAGTTTACAACTCCAAGAGGTGAAGGAATTTTATTCGGGAATGATTCAAGTTGCGAGTTCTGATGATGCAACAGTTTTTACTTGGGTTGGTCCTGAAGACATTAAACCGTATTATCTTAGTTTTGAATATGATGACCATGAAAAAAGGTATATATTCACAAATTTTCTAAAATATAAGGAAAATTTGATTTTCCGAGATGTTGAAGGTTTGGAAGTGTACAAAGAATTTTACGAATCAGCTCCAGTTAATCTCCAAAAGATTGTTGTGGCATGTTCTCAATTCTCAAGGGTCTTTTTTGCTCCCAAGGTTGCTGCAACAGGTCTTTTTTGCCAAGTAATTGATACTTGTGTGTTTGAAAGAGACGCATCAGGATGTCTTGCTGATGAAGGATTTTTTATTCTAGATCGTTTGACTGGAAAATATATTCCTCCAGGGACACTAAATGCATTGGATTATTTTAGTGAACATATAATTCCAAAGGTACAGTTTTATGTCGATGAAGTATATAATCTTCCGACACCTTGAGTGGTAAACCTCTAGTATATATGAGGTCATAGAATTGAAAGAAAACGCCAGCGCCCGAAGTCGTGCGTGTGGTGGAAGTCTTGAAGTTGATTGTTTCTTTAATTAGGTTTATGAAGTTAATAGTATTTAATCTCTTCTGTTTGGGGTTGCTGCTGGAGAGTGGGAAGCTGTGAAATCTACTAAATTTATAACCAAAATTTCTGTTAAAGTTTTACAAAGAAATTGGGATTAGGCTAGGTGAGGACGAAGCTCGAAAGTGCAACGTTCCACGAGCGTTTAGCGAGTGAGTCGAGAAAATGAGGGTTGTTCAGGAAAAATTCTCCCAACATACTCTTTCATAGAAGGAAATCTGGAACCAAACATTTTATTATATTCTGAAGGGTTTTCATCTTTTAAATAAGCCATAGATAATTTTGCTAATTCATAGATAGAACGATGTTTAATATATTTAAACATCTCTTTTGTAATCTTCCATGAATCAGGAAATTCTAAAACTGTAATTTCAATTGGTGATTGTTCTGCCATAATTATTGTTACTATTAAGTAGTATATAAGGGTTTTGGTTTTTTAGAAGTAAAACGCCACCGCCCGGATTCGAACCGGGATACCCAAAGGGAACCGGCTAACTTGGTACTTGGTGATTTCTCACTCAAGGCTTACGCTCCTAGATTGAAAACCTAGAATCGGCGCAGTACCAGATTGTGCCACGGTGGCTTAGAAAAGAAAGAAACTAACTGGGTTTATAAATCTTGCTCCCTATCTAATCCCCACACCAAAACCTAATTCTTTAGCTATTGCAAAAGCATAATCTAACTTAAAAGATGATTCTGCATAAATAGTATACAATAATGTTCCTTTTTTAATTTCATCATTAGTGTTAACATGAAAATATATTCCAGCTGAAGAATTTTTAGGAGCACCAGCTGTTCGAGCTATTTTTGATATTGAATCATTATGGATTAATGTAACTTTTCCAGATTTAGATGCATATACATGTTTAGAAAGTGGAGCTACACGCATTCTTCCTGAATCAATAATTTTTTTGCCTTGAGCTCTAATAATCTCAACCATTTTTTTGTAAGCTAAACCCGAATCAACAATTTCTTTAGCTAACGCAAAACCAGTGTCTTTTTTGGCTTTTCCTGACAATTCTAACATTATCCCTGCTAATTTTATTGATTTTAAATATAAATCCCTTGGTTTTCTTTTATCATCTTCTAAAACCCAAAGAACATCACGAGCTTCTAATAAAGGGCCAATTCCATTACCTATAGGTGCTTTTCCATCTGTTAAAACAACAATAGCTTTAATACCTACTCGTTTTGCTACTTGTTCAAAATTTTTCTTTAAAGTTAATGCGTGTTTTTTATTCTCAATCTTACTACCTTTTCCCCAAGGAATATCAATGAGTAAATGTGTAGCAGAAACTGATAATTTTTTAGACATCACAGATGCGAGTAATTGTGATTTGGCATCTATGGATAATGGTTTTTCAACTTTTATAATTTTATCATCAGCAGGAGCTAAATTTAAAGAGCCTCCCCAAATTATGCATCCATTTGTTTTTTGAAGAATACTTTTCATTTTATTAAGAGGAACATCTACATTTGATAATATCTCCATAGTATCTGCTGTTCCAGCAGGGCTTGTTATTGATCTAGAAGATGTTTTAGGAATTTTTAATCCCGCTGCAGCAATAATAGGAACAACAATCATTGTTGTTCTGTTTCCAGCAACTCCTCCTACACAATGTTTGTCCATAACAATTTTATCTCTTAATTTTAAGGTTTCACCTTCGCTTGCCATTGCTTTAGTTAACATAACTGTTTCTTGTAAACTGAGTTTATGTGTATAACAAGCAGAAACAAAATACGTTAATTCAACGTGGCTTAATTTATTATGGACAATATCCCAAACAATTTGTTCAATTTCTTCTTTAGAGAGTTTTTCACCATCTAGCTTTTTTTTAATTGAAGCTAAAGAAAGTGGTTTTTTTGTAGGAATGATTTCTATGCTATCATTATTTTTGACTTTTAATGAATCAGAAACTTCTTTATACAAACCTATTTTTCCAGGTTCTACAATCTTATTTTTAGCAATATCAACAAAAATTGTTTCAACTTTAGATCCTTTTTTTACCTTGATCCTATCCATCGGATGCAAGTCAAAATGCTCAGCATCATTATGGTTAATTAAACCAACAAGTGTATCTCCTGTTGATATCTCAATGAGTTTAACGTTTAGCTTCATTTGTCTCTGTTTCATATATATTTAAGAATGTTAAAAATAATGCTAAAATAATAGGCCCTATTAAAAAGCCCATTAATCCAAAGAGGAATAAACCTCCTAATACCCCAATTAAAACAATCACTGGATGGATTTGTGCTTTATCCCCAATTATTTTAGGTCTTATGAAATTATCTATATTACCAATAATTAATCCTCCAATAAGTAATGTAATTGCTTGCCAACCATTTCCAGCTCCTAATTGAATTAGGAATGCAGGACCCCAAATAAATGCAGTTCCTACAAAAGGAATGAATGCAGCTATTGTCATGATAACTCCCCAAAGTATTGGTGAGGATATTCCTACAATGGCAAACATGAGTGCTCCTAATAGGCCCTGTATCATTGCTGTTAGGATATATCCAAAAAGTATAGCTGATGTAATATTTTGAAATTGTTTCATAATTTTATTTTGATCTTTTGTTTTTAATGGTAATAGTTTCTTTATTTTATTTACTAGATTAATACCATCTCTTGTGAGGTAAAATGTTGTAAAAATAATAATGAATAAAGATAGCATAATTTTAGGAATAGAAAGGAAAAAGTTTTGTGCAAAATTAATAATAGCTTTTGTGACATTTTTCAGACCTTCATTGATGTAATATTGAAATTGAGCATCTGTTATGATATTTTTAAATAATGATGAAACCTTGCATATTGTAGTTGTTGATTCTTCATCACACTCAGCAGGAAATAATTCTCCTGATATAAATTTTTGTCTTGTAGTAAAGTAAAATACTTGAGCTTCATCCACAGCTGAATTTAAAAGAATAAAAGCAGGAATTGAAATTAGGATCACAAAAACAATAGCTACAATTAAAGAAGATAGATTTGGTTTTTTTAATTTTTTATCAAGCCATTTATATCCTGGATGAAAGATAAATGCAAATATGGTTGCGATTAATATTGGAGTAATAAATGGTTTTACAACTAAGAAACTTAAATAGAGAATTGCTATAAATGCAATTATGAAAAAGTACTTTACATCATTCTTTTTTATCATGTTTTAAAGAAGGTTCACCTCTTCTTATAGTAGCAGTAAATTTTAGGCTATATAAATGTTTTTGTGAAGATTTAAGTATTGTTCGTAGTTATTCTTTTATATGTTACTTAAGGAACTGCTTAAAGATGATTTAAGTGAGGTTTTTAAGTATGATCGTGAAGGTGATTATGCTACTGCACAGAATAAGCTTCGTGAGGTTATGTGGCATCCTCCTTTGAAAGGGTTTGCTGAAAAGTTGTGTCCAGCAGA
The DNA here is from genome assembly GCA_937906345.1 of Candidatus Woesearchaeota archaeon. GTDB lineage: Archaea > Nanobdellota > Nanobdellia > Woesearchaeales > CALCXY01 > CALCXY01. The sequence goes on from CALCXY010000033.1 coordinate 15,023, forward strand.
ACAAAACTATCTTATGGATCTTCTTATGTATGTTTTGGTTTTAAAAAAGGATAATAAGCCTAGAGGTCTTGATATATTGGTACCTGATATAACATCAGATAAGGAAGTTGCTGATCTTCTCATTGAGAATTATCATTTAGTGAGTGGTTTTTGTTCGGCAGAAAGAATTCATGTTAATTCTTTGTATGGATCAATAGTATTAGTGCCTTCACATAACAATAAAGTTCACATGTTTGGTTTTGGAACAAATATCCCTGGTGAAGGAAATCTTCACATATCTAATTTTTGTGGAACTTTGCATATTCCAGAGCAGAGTTCTGCTTTTATAAATCTTCAAGAGGGTAGAGTTGCTATTCAAGGAGCTGTTCCCTTGGCTTTAAGGCTGGAAAATGGTAATGTTGAAGTTAGTCGAAGAGATAGAACACTTGTTTATTATAGAGATGATTGGTCAGATAATCAAAATGTTAATCATATTCCAGGGCATTGGGGTTATGAGACATTTAACCTTGAAGGTCATGGAACCTATCGTATGTTTATTCCTGATGATGTAGTCCAAGATAATCCTATTGCAATGTCTATTGATGTGCAAAAAGGGCATATAACTCTTCTTGGTAGGTAGCTTTGTCTTTCTAACATCCATCGCTTTTTATTTTTTCAGATTAGAAATAAAGAAAAACATGGGCCCAGCCGGAGTTGCACCGGCGATCTTTGCCAAGTCAAGGCAATGTCATAGCTACTAGACCATGGGCCCTTAATAAATTGAAATAATTCTTTCTTTTTAAAGATTATTAGAATTTATGAACGATAAGTTTAAAAACAATTTCTTAACCTTATTCTTTATGCCCCTGTAGCATAGTAGCCATTGCGTCAGATGTTAAAAACATCCGCAATACATTGGTATACTAAACAAAAATGTGGAGATCCTGAGTGCAAATCTCAGCAGGGGCTTTTTTTTCTTTTTACTTATTATCTACTCCACATCCCACATTTCAACTACATTATCTACTAAGGAATCTAAAAAGCTCTCCCTATACGCAATTAATAATTTCATTATTTCTTCTTTATCAACTATAAGTTTAAAATTGGTTTTTCTACCAACTCTAGATGATTCTATAATATTAGCTTGTGTAAGTTTTTTAATATGCCAGGATACAGTAGAAGGGCTTAATTTTACAGATTGCACAATTTGTTCATGGATGCAGTTATCATGCGTTAAAATAAAAAGTAAGATACCTCTTATACTTTTTTGACGTAATAAAGATAATAATATTTTATTTTCAGAAGAAAAACCTTTAGGAAAATACCTAATTGTATTTCCTTCACCTTTTTCATTAATCAAATCTTTTTTTACTAAAAAATTTAAGTGATAGCGAGTTGATCCAGTGGATAATTTACTTTTTCTTTCAATTTCTCTAAAATGAGCTCCTGCAAATTTTCGTACAACTTCATAAATTTTTCTTCTTGAATTTAGTTCAAGCACCTTTTTTTCGCTATCAGAAAAGATTTCCTGCATTTTACCGTTTCAATACACCAGTAAAAAAGCTTAGGAGGATTCCAAAGTCAAGAAAACTTGCTATAGGATCAACAAATTCTAGTTCTGGAATAAAAAGCTCATGTGCTGTCAAAAATCCTTTCAGAGAAAATAAGAGGAATGCTAAACAAATAAAGAGCAGTTTAGATCTCTGATTACGCTTATAGGCTATTGCTGTAACAACGAATAAGCCTAAGGCTAATATTCCTGAACCTAGATTCAACAGTTTCTCTAATTCCAGTCCAAATACCTCAATATCATCATCTGCTAATACAGCAGGAGATAATGCTAATAAGAGGACTACAAAAATAAATATTTTAGTTTTCATGGTAAACCTCCAAATACTAGTGTATATGGTGGTGAATCTAATTAGATATATAAACAAATTGGTTCATTCATCGAATATTGTAAAAAAATTAATCCCTTTCAATACCTAGGACTTTTCCATTGCTTTTTTGAACAAGAACATCATATTCTTTTCCATCTTTTTTAACTTCAATTTCAAAGATAGATCCTGATGATTTGGTATCAGTATCTGTTACTCTACCTCCACCAAGTTCTTTAAGTGCTATTTGTTTTGCTTGTTCTATGGTGACTGATGTGTCAGTTGGAGTAGCTGGGACAGTAGATGGTATTTGCTCGTCTTCATCATCGTCATCTGCAGCTTCTTGTTCAATTCTTAAGATTTTTCCTGACATCATATCAATTTTTACTGATATTTCAATATCTGCACCTTTAAATTCAACATCCCAAATATAGACGTCATTCTCCTTTTCAGCTTCAACCTCTGTTATAGTGCCTTGGACTTGCGTTAAAGCTAAGGTTTTCGCTTGTTCTTTTGAAATTAAGGGATTGATAAGATCAATATCTTGTTGTCCTAATTCAGTCTCTTCTACTACTCTTAATACTTCACTTGTAAAAGGATCAATTTCAATAGAGAATTCTTTTTCTCCTTGTTCAACATCAACTTCATATACTTGTTTTCCATTAACAGTTGTTAATTCAACTTCTTTTATTGTTCCTTGAATTGTAGAAGAAGCAATGTTAGTTGCGTGTTGTGCACTAATCATTGTTTGAGTTGTAGTTGTGATTTGTTGTGGTTGAGCACTAATAATCTTAGGTGCATTATTATTGTTTAATACACCTGATGCAAAAATACTCGTTATTCCAATTAAAAATACAATAACTGCTGCAATACATACTTTAAGAATTGTTTTTTCAGTATTATCATCCATTTATATCGCCTCCAATAGCATAGGGAATGTATAGCTTATTTATAAATTCTTTAGTTCAACGATAGAATATTAGAACAATGGTAGAATATTACTTAATCCTTATAGACTCTAAGTTCCTAGGAGCATTTGTTTCAATTCTGAATGTTTTATGAATTGAACTAGCAAGATCCAAACAGGAAGAGTTTTCACCATGATTTAAGATAACCTTTTTAGGTCTTGGATCAACTCTTTTTATAAATTCCATGAGTTGGGCTCTATCAGAGTGATTAGTAACTTCTAATCTATGAACTTCCATATTAATTTTAAACATCTCTGTTTTTTGACCTTCTTTAAAGATAATTTCTCTATCTCCATTCATAATTCTTCTTCCTAATGAACCTTCACCTTGATAACATGTAAATATGAGTGAATTCTTTTTATTTCCAGCAAGATTTTTAAGATACTCAACAGAAGGGCCGCCTACAAGCATTCCAGATGTTGCTAAAATAACACAAGGGCCTTCATCTTCAATAATAGAGATACGTTCTTTTTTACTTCCTACACGCTTGAAGATAGGACTTAAGAAAGGATTTAAATCTTTATGGAAAATATTTTTTCTAATATTAGATGTTAAAAATTCAGGATAAGCAGTATGTATAGCTGTTACGTCCCAAACTAATCCATCAATAAAAACAGATATTTCTTCTAATTCTTTTTTTCGTACCATGCCTTCAATCATCATCATGATTTCTTGGGCTCTACCAGAACCTAAAGTTGGCATTAATACTTTTCCTCTTCTAGCTAACGTGTCTTTAATAATTTTTTTCAAGTATTCATCTGATTCTTTTTGAGGAGGCATTATTTTGTCTCTTGCACCATATGTAGATTCCATCATCATAGTTTCTAATCTAGGGAAGGAGTCAACAGCAGAGTCTAATAAAGCTGTTTTTCCATATTTCATATCAGCTCCATAACAAAGATTGTGTAAGCCGTTACCAATATGTAAATGAGACATTGCAGCACCTAAAATATGTCCTGAATTATACATGGTTAATCTTACATCAGGAGTGATATCAGAAACTTCACCAAACTCTAATGTTATAGTGTGTTTAACCATTTCTCTAATTTCTTCAATATCAAAAATAGATTCTTTTTTATCATTTTTCATGATTTTAACATAATCCATTAATAATAATGCAGAAACATCTCTAGTTGGAGCAGTACAATATACAGGTCCTTTATAGCCATATTTGAATAGGTATGGTAAAAAACCACAATGATCAATATGCGAGTGGCTTAAAATAACTGCATCTAATTGTTCAATATTAAATTCAGGTAATTCTAAATGAGGATACGCCTCTTCTGTAGAAGCAACATTAATTCCACAGTCCATTAAGACTCTGGATTCTGGGGTTTGTAGTAAGATACAGGACCTTCCTACTTGTCTTCCACCACCTAAATAAGATAGCCTGATCCATTCCTTTCTTTTTTCACGAATCCAACCATCATAAATTCTATGTCCTATTTTATCTAAAAATTTTCTTCTATATTCTGAATTTTGATATAATACAGCACGAATGTTTTCAATTAATTGTGATCTAATAGCAGGAGTTCTTCTGATTAAAGGAACCCACGTTGTTTTTTCTCTAATATCTTTAAGAATTGATCCTTGTTTTCCTATAGCTAAGCCAGGTTTTTCAGCTTCTATAATCACAATAGACCTAAAAGGATCAAAAATAACATTATCAGCTAATGCTTCTTTAGGTAATATTTTTTTAATAGCTTTTTCTGCTTTATCTTGATCCATTGTGATTTTTGGATCTGGGCGAAGTTCAACACGTTTCTTAATATCATCAACAATTTTCTTAATTGAACCTTTATTATCTAGAAAAAACTCTTTATCCTTTGTATACAGAACAATGTTTGCTGCTTCAAAGCAGGCTTCACTTATTTTATCTTTAGGAAGCTGCTTTAAAACTTCATCTAATATATTACCCATTTTTATTTAGGAATCTTATACTTCAATTTTTGTCTTTAAGTCGTGGTCTATAACTCTTTTCATACCATCAGCAGTTATAGTCACTACATCAATTCCATTTCCTGATGCTGAGTCTCTTTGAATTGCTGCATTAATACAAGTTACTGCCATTTTAATTCCATTTTCAACGGTTATATCCTTTGTATATTGACTTTCTAAAACACCATAAGCCATTACACTTCCAGAACCAGAAGAAATAAAATCATCAATTTTTTGAATACTTCCATCAGCGAATATTTCATATACAAATAAACCATCTCTGTCTTTACCACCCATTAAAAAGTGTGCTATTCCTGGGATCATACTCATTTTTCTAATGTTATTATAGACCATTCGGGCCATTAAATTTGCAGTTTCTTTAACAAAGGGTTCTTGTCCTGTTCTCATTGATTTTAATCGAGATTCAGCTTGAACTAAACGAATGAGTAATTGAGCATCACTTACAGTACCTGCCATGGTAACTGCAATATTATCTGTTATTTCCTCTACTTTCTTTGCACGCTTAGAGGCAATTAAATGGCCTGCAGTAGCTCTTTTATCAGCTGCTAGTACAATTCCATCTTTACAAACAATACCTACGGTAGTAGTGCCTGTTTTTAAAATATTTTTTTGTTCCATCTTAGAACTCTTATAACACAAAATATTAAGTTATAAATCCTTTATAAACTTTATGGTTTTGAAAAAAATAGTAATAAAAAAATAAAAAATTATGGCCTTCTTCTAACGAAGAAAGCTATTAAACCTATTAACACAATGATTCCAATAACATAACCTGCTATGATTAAGGTTAAACCTGAATCTAAGCCTGAAGATGTATTTGTTTTAAAAGCTCCTGATGTAGTAGCGGGTACTGTTTGTGTTACAGGTGCTTGAGTCACAATTGGTTGTGTAGGTTGGACAACTTGAGTTGTTACAACTGGTTGAGTTACAACAGGTTTTGGTGTAGTAGCTGCAGGAGTTACGATTGCTTCACAATCCACTTCTAAATCTGTTGTTTTTCTTTCAGTTTCTCTACCGCTTCTGTATTCAACTTCTCCAGCAAGGGTGTAGATTCCAGATTGAGCTGTTTTTGGAACTGCAACAGTGTATGATTTTCCAAATTCACTATCATCATCTTCTCCACCTTCATCAATGTCAAAAATTTCGCTAAATGAAATTTCTAAATCTTCATTTTTAATAGATAATTCAACATCTTCTTCCTCTTCACTACCAATGTTAAATATTAAAACATCTAATTCAGTGTTTCTACCACATCTTACTTTTTCTTGACTTAAAGAAAGTCTTTCGAATTGTAATAGGTGGTTTTCTTTATCAACTTCAATAACAAAGTCAAGTGAAACATTTTGTTTGACACCAGAGTTGTTAATACCTTCAATTTCAACTGTTAAGTCGAATGTATCTTCTTCAACTCTAATAGGAATTTCATATTCTAGGGTAATAGTTTTTTTATCTCCTGGATCATCAAGATCAAAATCATCTGGATCATCTTCAGGTTCTAAATCATCATCGTCATCAATATCTTCAA
>CALCXY010000034.1 GCA_937906345.1 Candidatus Woesearchaeota archaeon
AACCTCATTGTTCATTTTTGGAATGCTTGCAAAAGAAGTATATTGGGTTTTTACAATTTTATTTTTTAGAGTAATAACATTTATAGCTAGTATCTTATTTTTTACAGTAAAAAAAATCTCTCTTAAAATTCCTGAAAAAAATACCCTTGGAATTATGGCAACAGTAGGTATTTTAGACACTTTAGGATCTATTTTCTTTGCAATTGGAGCAACTAAAGAACTATTATCAATAGTAGGACCAATTGGAGCATTATACCCTGCAATTACTTTAATCCTTGCTCGATTACTCCTAAAAGAAAAAGTTTTGAATATTCAAAAACTAGGAATTGTAGGTATTCTTATTGGATTAGTTATCCTTTCTTTGTAAGAAGAGTAGTAACATTTTTAAACAATCTAAGACTTTATTCTATGCAAGGGGACGTAGTATAAACCAATTTTATTGGGTACATCCTGGCGATTATTACTGGCTCCAGTAATGGAACGATGAGTCGAAAGACAATGACTGTGGTGATACCGGTGGATTTGGGTTCGAATCCCAACGTCCCCATTATTTTACTATCTCGAGATACCTATCTACATGCTTCTTATTTCTTGGTTGAACAAAGGTAAAAAACTTGTCAATTTCTTGTTGTTTTGACAGGTAAAATTTCCAATGAATATAATTACCGGATACTCCTTTTTGAATTCTAGTTGGTTTAAATCCGAGTAGTAAAAAAGCTCTATGCACTGACTGGGTAGTTTCCAAGCAAGCAAATTTTATCTGGATTTGTTTAAAATAATCGTATTTACGATAAACACATCCGTCTGTATCAAATATTCCTCTGATACAACATTTTAACCAGAGCTTCCTTTTAAATATCCACTCTGGAATCGTAGCTTTGTATTTAAGTTTACTTCCAACTTTCAGCTTTGCATACAAAAATTGTTCTCCAACAAAAACAGACACATTAGTAAGTTGGTTACAAAATTTTAAATCTTTAAAATAAAACTTATACCCAAAATATTCTTCAAATAATTTTTTAACATAGTTCTTGTAAGCTACTTCGTTTTTATGAAAAGTTACTGTTGAATGATATTTGTTTTTATAATCTTTATATAAACATCCATCACCTAACATGATTCCAACAATTTCTGCCAAATTTGAATTGTATTTTAATTTATTTTTAAATTTCATTTTAAATCACCATCTTTTCCCAATTTGAATCTATCTAATTGATTTTATAAACTCCACTCCTACTTGTCCAGTGGTTGTGGAAAATCTTCCGAGAATACGCATGTAAAGTCGGAAGAATTTCGAAAAAAAATCATAATTTAATAGTTTAATGATATTTTAGGTGATTTAAAATAATTAAAATAATCAATAACCTTTAAAAACCCAATTCATAATTTGGAGAGAATGGAAAAAGAATACATTGAAGGAGTTGCAACATATGTAGGTTTTGTTATTGGTGCTGGAATTCTAGGTATTCCTTTTGTTGTTGCAAAATCAGGATACTTAGTAGGCTTAATCGATATTATCCTCATTGGACTTATTTTCCTGGTTTTAAATATGTATCTAGGAGAAATTGTATTAAGAACTAAAGGGTCTCATCAATTAGTTGGCTATGCAAATATTTACCTTGGCTCAAAAGGAAAAATGCTTATGGCATTCTCAGTTATTTTTGGAATGACAGGATCCTTAATTGCTTACATTGTAAAAGGTGGAGAATTTTTACAAACTGTTTTAGCACCTTATTTAGGAGGATTCCATATTATCTACTCATTAATATTTATTATACCCTTAACAATTTTAGTGTATCGTGGATTAAAAAGCGTAAAACATTCTGAGGTTATTATGGTAGCTATTATCTTATTTATTATTATACTTTTCACAGTTATTAGTTTACCCCATATTGAAATTCAAAACCTTCAAGGATTTAATAAAGAACTTTTTTTCTTGCCTTTCGGAGTTGTCATGTTCGCATTTTTAGGAACAGGCGCAGTTCCAGAAATTAGAGAAGAATTAAAAAAGAAAAAATATTTGATGAAAAAAACCATTATGACTGGAGCTTTAATTGTATTAGCAGTATATGTTATTTTTGCAACAGTAGTTGTAGGAATATCTGGAACTAATGTTACAGATGGTGCAGTTATTGGATTAGGAAATATTTTAGGACCAAAATTCTTAGTACTTGGAGTGATTTTTGGTTTATTAACTATGGGCACATCGTTTATTGCAATTGGAATGGCTCTTAAAGAATGTTATATGTTTGATTATAAAATGAAAAAAACCACTGCATACTTATTAACATCACTTCTCCCATTAGGAATCGCAACTATCATTATTCTTATGGATATTCAAAATGCTTTTTTTAGAATAATAGATATAACAGGAATTATTGCTGGAGGCCTAGCAGGATTTGTAATTGTTCCAATGATTTGGAAAGCAAAAAAATTTGGTAAAAGAAAACCTGAATATACTATCAAAGATAATAAAATTTTAGAATCTGCAATTATCTTAGTTTTCTTATTAGGAGTGTTATTTGAATTTTATAGAATATTATTTTGACTTTCTTTTCTTCCTAACAGGTTTTTCTTCTTCCTCTAAGAAATGGAGAATAGGTTTTCTATAATAGATGAGCAAAATTAAAAACACAAGAATGCCAAATCCAACTAATATAAATATTTTATATGCTTGAGTAAAAGTTAAAACTTTATTGTTAAAAGATTCCATTTTCTCTCCTAACGAAGAACTTAATGCTCGTATTTTTGGTAAAGACACTTTTTGAACACATAAATTAATTATTCCTGATGTAGCTTTTCCACCTTTTCCATCATCTGCTGATATTACTATAAAATCATTTCCTGTAAAACCTTCCTTAGGTGTAAGTTGAGCTTCACTTCCTTCAATAACCACTTCCAAATTCTTAGGAGTGGTAGTTTGAAAATCTAATAAATCCATATCTGGATCATTAAAACTTGCACTTAAATCTAATGTATGAGTAGTACCCTGATCAATAGTAATATCACACTTGATTTCTTCTTTAGGAACTTGTTTCACAGGCTCTTTCGTAGGTTCTTTCACTGGATCTTCTTGAACTGGTTCTTGAGTTCCTTCTTGAGGTAAAACAAATGCTCTATAAGCCACAATTCCTAACAATAATATTGCCAATATAATAAGAGGTAATAGGATGACTTTCCATTTCCCTGGTTCTTTTGTTTGTTTAGATTTCTTTTCTTTTTTCGCTTTTTTCTTTGCTTCTTTTTTAACTTCTTTCTTTATTTCCTTTTCTTTAACAGGTTCTTCTATCTCTTCAGATTCAACAAAATCTTGTATTGATCCTTTTACCTTTCTTCTCCTAAAGATTTCCCAAATAATAATGATAACAGCTAAAATTACTAATCCTAAAACTATAAACTTCCAATACGTTGTAAAAAATCCTGGACCTGTTTCAGCAGCAACTTCTTTTACAACTTCCTTTACAGGTTCTGCTTTCTCAGGAATCAATCCAGATAATTGAGGCCAAAATAAATATCCTAATGCTATTAAAATAAGTAATCCAATAATAACTAAATATCTTTTCCAATTTTTAAATCCTTGAGAAGGTTCTTTTTGAGTTATTGCTTTTAATTCTTTTTTAACTTCTTTTGGAGCTTCTTTAGGCTCTTCTTTTATTTCTTTAACTTCCTCGACTTCTTTAGGAGTTTCAATAACATCAGAGGTTTTCTTTTTTCTTCTCTTTTGAAATTCTGATATGATAATAATAAGAATAACCACAAGTAACCCTAAGACAATATACCAAAAGAAAGGAATCTTATCAGATATTGGTTTGAGTTTTTCTTTAATAGTATCTACAAATGTAAGCTCTCCAGCTTCCTGCTCTGCACCTGATGAAATAATAACAGGTTTAGCTATCTCTCCTTCTTCAGATCCTAAGAAAGGTAATATCTTATCTTTAAATACAACTACACTTGTAAGTAAAGCAATTGCAACAACTGCTAATATGATATAAAAGTATAAATTTTTAATAGGACCTTTTTTCTTAGCTACCTTTTTTACTTTTTTAGTAGTTGTTTTCTTTTTCTTTAAAAAATTAAAAATTTCTCTAGGGATTAATAAATACCCTAATACAATAAAAAATAATCCTATGAAGAATACAGCTGTTAGAGTTCTTTGTAAATTCTTACTAGTATCAACTAAATTAAATTCAATATCTCTTTCATATATTGCACCATTTTGTGAAACAAAAGATAATCTTGCTGAATATCTTCCTTCTTCTACTGTTTCATCTGGAACTGTTTGTACTCCTACTTGTGCAACTTTTCCTGGTTCAATAACTAATAAGGTATCTCTAACACTTATCCAATCTTCTCCAGATACACTTACATTATATACTGCATTTTGTGTCCCTATATTTTCAACATCAAAGAAACTTAAAATTCCTGAATAATTTATTTTTGCTTTATTCTCAACTATTTGAGGAAAATAACAACTTTCTATTTTTACATTAAGAACACCTGATTTCTTATATTCTCCAAATAAAGTAGTAATATCAACAGGTAAACTTGTAGATACATTTACTCCCTCACCAGGTTGTAATAATACTCTAATAAATGTTTGCTGATTTGGATTTAAGCTAAACTCAGTAGAATCGATTCCTGCCACTCCTTGCCCATCAAATTCTACACTATATGCATTTGATATATTGGATGTGTGTTTTACTAAAATAGGAACAATTAAACTTTCTTTTTCACATAAACTATATGATCCTGCATAAGCTTCAAAATCTACTGATACATTTGAAGGAACTATTTCTTTTCCAAAAGCAACTTCATAATCATAACAGTCTTGATCTAAATTAAGTTCAAATACTAATGGAGTAACTTGTTGAGTATTCTCAGCTATAACACTAATAGGAATCTCTTGATAACCATATACGTCACATGGGCTATTCACAAACATTTGTACAACAGTTGTTGCTCCTGGAGCTAATGTAACAGGATGTGCACTTAATGCAATATATTCTCCTAACCAATGATTAACTTCTACTTTATAGGTTTCTACAAAAGTACCACTATTTGTTATTCTAAATGAAAATTGTGAAGGACTACATGGACAAACTTGTTGTTGAGAAACAATTGGTTGAACAGCAATATTAACGCAGTCTTGAACACTTACGACTTGATTTAATTGCTTAAATACTCCATCACCTGTCGCTATTTGAGTTGTTAAAGAAAAATCACCTATAATCCCGCATGGAACCGCTATCACATTTTTGAAAGTTCCTGTTTGACCTTGATCTAATGAGAAAATACTAGGCGTAGATGAAGTAAATACAGCTGCATCTCCTCCATGGCTAATAGTATAGGTACTTGGTGATACCGCAACAACACTAGATTCTTGAACCACATCAGTTACTACAAATGTCTTTGATTCTACACCTGAATTCTGATTTAAAATAGAAACAAAATCTTCTGTTGCAGTACAACCACATACAGGAATAGAATTTCTTGAATTGAGTATTGAAAAATCCTCTGCAGCATGAACACTTATCATTAAGAACAAAAAAACAATGCCCATCAATGCTGCTTTTTTAAACATTTATATCCCCCATGATTATTGAGTCCAGTAGTGCCATCTCAGACAAAGAAACTAATAGAAAAAATGGTAAAAAAAAATTAATAATAAGTTTGGCCTTCATCAGAACCTTCTTGGTCAGAACCTTTTAACTTGTTGAATCCTATGATTAATCCTAAGATAACCAGTAAAACAACTAAGATAACAAGTCCTAATTCAAGTGCTTTCTTAACTCCGCCTGAAACAATTCCACCTGCAACATTTGCTGTTAATGGAATTTGTTTTAAAACATTGCCATTTGAGCTTACACTCACTGAAAACATTCTTGGACCTTGAGTTCCTGAAGCAGCTGAAACATACACATAAACTGATTCTGTTTCACCTTTTCCTAGAACAATTGTGTTAGTTGGTGTAATAGTTGTACTACCCCAATCAGATAAACCTGATACACTTACTGTGTAAGTTCTACTTGAACTTCCACCATTTGTTAAAGTAATAGGGTATGTAGCTCCTCCAACACCTGCAGTAACATCTTGTGCTACTGAACCAACATTTATGATTGTTTGTGGTGTTGTACCGCTTGAACTTGAACCACTTGAAGGTTTTACACCACAAGTATCACTGTCTAAAACTTCAACAGCACTTGATCGTGTTTCAGTTTCAAATCCTTCATCGTATCTTACTTCGATAACAACATCGTATCGTCCAGGTTCTGTACAATCAGGTATTCTCATATATAATTCTTCTGAGGTTACCTCATCATCGCTTCCTGAACCTTCTTTTTCAACTTCGTCAATGTAATCACTTGCACTAATTCCTAATTCAGGAATAGCAACTCTGATTCTTACACCTTCTTCGTCTTTTTCTCCTCTGTTAGATACTCTTACAGTTGTAAGTAAAGCTCTTCCAGCTTTAACATATCCTTCAGGTGAAAAAATAACATCATCAATAGTAATAGAGTGTCTTGGAACATCTAATTTTAAATTAAAACTTTCAATTAATTCGTCTCCATCTCTATCAGTTATTAAAATTCTTAATCTGTAAGTGTCTTCGTCAACCCTCTCAGGAAGTCTTAATTCAAGTCTTTTAACATAAGTAACATTTGCATCCATATCGAAAACATGGGAAGTATCTGATAGTCTCTCTCTATCATTATATTCATAACCTGATATGAAAGCTTCAATTTCAACATCTTTAACATCAGCAATAGATTTTAATTCTACCCTTACATCAAAGGTTTGTCCTCTTTCAATATCTAATGTTTGAGCTCCAGCATTACCAGTTGCAGTTAATTCAGTACCATCAACCTTAACTTCTTCCAAAGTTATAGTTAAAGCACTTGCTAAACCACTTACTAGAACTAAACTAATTAAACATAAAAATATCAATGTTATTTTATTTTTCATAGTTGATACCCCCAACATTTACTTTGTAAATACCCCTGTTATATATAAACCTTTCCTTTTTTGTTAATTTAATAGTAGTTAACAAAAACAACTATCCATTAGTAATCACAACTCATATTTAAATATTTAGATAATTGAATATATATTATTCTTATCATTATTCCACCAATATTTCTCTATGCACAACTCTCCTTACCTTATCATTACTAATCACAAATCTTGCATCATATAATCCAGGCTCTAGTGTCGGTAATTCAAGGAATAATTTCCTAGATTGTGTTCCTCTCTTTGATAAATCAAAATGCCTACTCTTAGCAACTGCTCCAAATTCAGTTAAGGTTGCTGTCATTTGCAAATTTCTTAAATTAGTCTCTCCATCATTCCTTACTGTTATTTGAGCAAAATATAAGCTAGATCCTCTAACACTTCCTGCCCCTCTCAATGAAATATGCTCTACTTTTAATCCTGGTTGAGGCTTTGAAAGACATTGTCCATTTAAACATCCAAATCTACATGATTGTACAAAATTTGGCGTATCACTAGCTACACAACTACTTGTTGGAGTTCCTGCACTCAAACATACAAAGCTTCTAAAGTTTTGCACAATATCATTACCACTGCAAGTAAACTTCCCTATAATATTATCAGCACCACAATCAGTATTCACTAAACATAAAATATTTTGGAATCCGCAGAAACTTGCACCTGTTCCAGGATTAGTACATGTATCCTGAGTAAATGGATTATTATCATCACAATCATTATCATTAAAACATGCAACATCAGTACATGCATCGTTTTCACATACTTGAGTATTATTACAATCTTGGAATAATGTAGGAATATCTTGAATCTGACATGTTGCACTTCCTGTTCCAGCATTTAAACAAGTGTGATCCCTAAACGTATCAGACACATTACCATTAATATCACAAAATGGATTTCCTAAAAATCCATCTATTCCACAATCAGTTTCTAGATTACAAGCAACATTTGCACAAGCCGCATTCTCACAAACTTGATTATTAGCACAATCAGTTACTAATTGAGTAGAATCTACAAAACTACAACTACTATTTGCTTGACCTGCTAAATTACAAGTATGATCTCTAAACGTATCAGACACATTACCATCACCATCACAAAAAGTATTACCTAGTAAACCATCAACACCACAATCACTCTCTTGGCTACATGCTACATTGAAACAAGCACCGTTTTCACACGTTTCACTTGCTGTACAATCATCTATAACTTGGAATACTCCTCCTACTTGACATTCAGATGCATTTGTTCCTGGATTAACACAGGTATGATCAATAAACGTGTCAGCTGCATCATCATTACCATCACAAAAAGGACTTCCTAAAAAACCATCTACTCCACAATCACTCTCTTGACTACATGCTATAGCAGTATTCAAACAAGTAGCATTAGCAGCACCTGGATTAATACAATCATCTTGAGTATTCACATTCCCATCATCACAATCACCATTAACAAAACAAGCAACAGTATGACAAGCGCCATTCTCACAAGCTTCACTAGCAGTACAATCAGTTGCTAACTGCACATTATCATTAAAATTACAAAAACTCGTACCAGTCCCAGCATTATTACACAAATGAGACCTAAAAGTATCAGACACATCCCCACTACCATCACAAAAAGTATTACCTAGTAAACCATCAACACCACAATCACCATTAACAAAACAAGTAATAGCAGTATTCACACAAGTAGCATTAGCAGTACCAGGACCAACACAAACATCCTCAGTATTCACATTCCCATCATCACAATCACCATTAACAAAACACGCAACAGTCTGACAAGCACCATTCTCACAAGCTTCACTAGCAGTACAATCATCAAATAACAAAACAGTATCTACTGCACTACAAGAACTAGTATTAGTTCCTGCATTATTACATGTATGATCTCTTAACGTATCAGACACATCTCCACTACCATCACAAAAAGTATTACCTAAAAAACCATCTATTCCACAATCACTCTCTTGATTACATACTATAGCAGTATTCAAACAAAAACTTGCTCCTGTTCCAGGACTTATGCAATCATCTTGAGTATTCACATTCCCATCATCACAATCACCATTAACAAAACACGCAACACTCACACATGCCCCATTTTCACATGTTTCAGTTGCAGTACAATCATCAATTACCATAGGAGTTGTAGTTGCAGTACAAGCTGCGTTTCCAGTCCCACCATTATTACATGTATGATCTATGAAAGTGTCAGCTGCATCATTATTACCATCACAAAAAGGCTGTCCTAAAAAACCATCAACACCACAATCTCCTTCAACAAAACACGCAATAGGATTATTTTGACATACTGAATTAACAGTTCCAGCATTTAAGCACAAATCTTCAGTATTTGCATCATTATCATCACAATCACCATTAACAAAACAATTAAAATAAAAAACATTTACACTTGAAGATGCACTAGCACCTTTAGGATCAGTTAAAACAAAATCAACAAGAGTTTGCCCTAAAAAATTAAGAGTAGGAGTTATTGTTAATACATGAGTTAAAGCATCAACACTTGTGATGATTCCATTTGAAGGATTAGCAGTCCATGTTAAACTTGATTGAGGATCATCTATATCATCCCCATATAAATCCAAATCAAAAATGATTTGTTTATTCTTCACTTGTTCTTGATCTGGAATAGGTAAAATAAAAGGTGCATTATTTGTTGTTGACATTTGTCTAGCAATATCTAAATCAGTAGTTAAAATAACAAAAGAATCTTGAATAGTGTTAAATCCATTAAGAGCAATAGTATAAGTGTATGTTCCTGTAACAAATCCTGATAAGACTAATTGTCCAAGCGCATCTGTAACTCCATTAAAACCATTATTAACAGTTATAGCAGCTCCTGGTAACACTGTTCCTGTTCCTTCTTCACTTATACTCCAAGTAACTGAAGATGTTGGTTGCTTATCTACAAAAACGGTTTTACTAATACTATCTTTAATATTATCTAACGCAGTAGCAGGACAATTAAGTGCTTCACCTTCTAAAGAAACTAAAAACTGCCCATCATTTGGAAATGTAACATCAAAATTTACTTTTTTCGCTTTATCATCAGGATTAGAAGCAAATTGTATAGTAGTATCTAAAATATTTGTACCTGATTTTGTAACTTTTAAATCAACCTCAGTTCCTAAAGGCGTATTAACCCCTCCATTATTCATATAATTACTAATTTTTTCTACATCAAAGGTAACTAATTCTCCTTCAACAGGAAAACTATCTCTTGGAAGTAAATCATTTAAGATTGTATAACATTTATTTAAGGGCCTTGCTGGTTGCACTTGTATTACTTTAGTAGAAGCTTGATTTACTTTTGAAGAACATTGACAATCTGTAACATCAGTTGTCGCTTCAACTGTAAATTGACCAGTTGATGCAGGTGTAAAAGTAAAGGTTCTCTTATCAGTAGAATCCATCCTTAAGTTAAGATTTTTAGTTTTTGAAAAAACAACTGTATTGGATGCATCTTTTACAGTAATTTTAAGCTTTGTTTCAGCTGAATAATGATCATCAAATCCATTTGGAGTAAAAAAAGGAGGTTGTTGATTTTCTCTAAAAGCACTTTGAGTTGTAGTAGAGATATCAGCATCAATACCTATTACTATAGGTTCATTTACAAATCCTGAATTAACCACTTTAATAGATACAGGACTTCTACAATTCTTTGCCTGGTTAAAGAAATTGTTATAAGTTATAGCACCATCTCCTTGAGAAAATACTCTAAATTCTTTAGGAATAAAACAATTAGCATAAAAATATTCTCCATAATAAACAATATTATTGGTGCTTGGAAAAGGAATAACTAATTTATTAGATCCTCCTGAATTTTGATCAAATATTTTATTTCCTACATTAACACAATTAGTATCTTGACACTTGTAAACTACACCTTGGACTTGTGTAACAGGATTATTATTAGATTTCTCAAAGAAAAAATTCTTTTCATCAAAGGTTGCAGAAGCTACCACTATCTGCATCAAAAGGATTAATGTTAGTACCCCCAAAACTCTCTTTACACCCATGTCTTCTCTTCTCTACCATATTCCTCTTTTTCAACCCCTATTTTTTAAATTTAAACAATAATAGCAATAGTGAATCATTATCTATTTATAATAACTTCGCCTGTTTCAGGGTCAACAATTACATCTGATGGATCAAATACATCAAAAGCATCTCCACTACCATCTCTTCCATGCTTTCCTTTCTTTTTAACAACATCTCTTATTTTCCTTGATCCTGATTTAGCCTTATTAAGAAGATAAGCAAAAAGTCCATAAGTAAGAGTTTCGGGTATAACTTGAACTATAGGCCTGTTTAAATCTCCACTTCTACTATGATTTTTTGTAACAAATTGTGAAGTTACTGGAAAAGTATAAGCTATTTTTGATAATCCATCTAATAATTTATTATTAGACCTAATTCTTTTTTCTAAAGTAACAGCTGGATCTCCTGCTTGTAATTTTAATTTTTGTTTTGCAGCTGTAAAATTACCAGGATAAAAAACATCAGCATCAGCACCAGTACCATAATCTTGGCCTCTAAGAACTCTAGTAACATGATAAACTACTCCACTTGCAATATCTTCAGGAACATTATGTTTATTTTTTCCACTTATTTTTCCAATTGCTCGTAAACCACCATCTGTTGGTAATCCAACTACTAAATTTGTACCAGCTCTAACAACATTACCTACTGGAATATAATCAAGTACTCTTTTCTTTTCACCGCTTAATGTATTTTTACTAAAAATATTCTTTAATAATCTCCCAGATTGTACAAATCTAGATTTTACTCTATCTCGTAATCTATCTTTACGAACATGATCACCATACTCATTAACATTTTCTCTATATTGTGAAAATCCTCTTCTAAACCATCCTTTTCTTTTCTCAACTTTTGCATATGATTTCATCCCACTTGGAACTGCAATAGCATCAGGATCTGGTTTTGATTCTTTTTTATAAGATGCCATTCCACTTGGAACAGGAACTAAATCATCTTTAGGCTCAACTGGTTTAATTTTTTCTTCTAAACTAGTAGGCACTGTACTTTTCTTACTTTCATAAGATACCATTCCACTTGGAACTACAATATCTTCTTTTACCTCTTTAACAGGTTCTAAAACTCCACCATACTTACTTTTAACTTGTGGAGCAGAAGCAATAATTGGTTTTGG
The DNA here is from genome assembly GCA_937906345.1 of Candidatus Woesearchaeota archaeon. GTDB lineage: Archaea > Nanobdellota > Nanobdellia > Woesearchaeales > CALCXY01 > CALCXY01. The sequence continues at coordinate 12,211 of CALCXY010000034.1, forward strand.
AAAAATTGTATGTGCAATCTCTTCTTCTAAAACAGTAGGTGCTGAACTTCTTATACTCTTATAAGAACTCATACCACTAGGAACCGGAATTGAATCATCAATTTTAATAACTCTAGCACTAGATGTTCTTCCTCTTACAGGTGAAGATCCTCTTGCATATAAACTATCAACAAAAGGTCCTAATAAAATAGTGCCAGTTAAAATAGCAGCTAAAGCTTTTTGTCTTCCACTATTGAAAACTCTCCTATACATAGGAACATGATCTACTTTATCATCAGAATCTGAATAAGTTTCAGCTTGTGATTGTGCAACAGGTTTAACTGATTCTACTGGTTTAACATAAGCAGCATCAGGTTTTGATTGTGAAACAATTGGTTCAGTTACTGTAACTTCTGTTAAATTTTCAGGAGTACTTACTCTTTGAGTTAAATCTACATTCCCTCTAACAGGTTGCGCAACATAAGATTGCCTTGAAAAATCAACTTCTGGAGTTGGTTCACTACGTGTATAAGAGGTATTTGGTAAAGCATTAATTTTAGATAATCGTAATGATTCTTGAAACCCAACTGAAGCAGGAGAAAACGTATTATTATTGCTTCGAGTAAAATGCTCTTTGATTTGTTTAATGATTGTGACCACTCCCGTTAAATTGAAATGAAAAAAATAAAAACAAGATCTTTAGATCTTATTGTAATAATTGCGGACCAGTATACATTAATTCAATTCTACCGTTTTTTGATACTTTGTCAACAGCAGCTTTTTGTTCAGCAGTCCAACCAGTATGTGGATTGAGTGCTATAACAGTATCACTTACTAATTCATCATCTGCATTGTCTCCTCTTCCAAATCCACCGTTAATATAGATTGATTCTCTATCAGCTTTAGGTACTAACATTTGTCCTAATAGCGCATCCATAACCTTTCTTGCTTTTTTATCTCCTAAAAGCTCTTCAAGAGGTAAATCTGAAAGCTTTATTTGGAAAGGTGTAGTATCTTCTAAGACTCTATCAGTTCCACCAGCTGCATTCCTAAATTTACCATCAATTTTAGTTGTTGAAACAGTAAACTCATATTGATCCAAATCAGTTTGCATATCTGCTAAAGTTTTGTAAAGTTCTTTAGCAGCACCTTTATCAGATCCTTCATTTCTATACTCATCTAGCGCATTTTGAAGTTTTTGACCTGTTAATTGCCTTTCAGGACTTCCATCATGAGCTTCTGCTTGTCCATATGTAAAATTATCAATTTCATATCTGTTGTTTCTATCTACTTTATTGAAAACTTTTCCATCACTTACTCTGATAGCAGATACTCCATTTTCAGTTAAAGCTAAAATATATTTTTTATCTGTGGTTTGCGTTAAAGCTGAACCTAAACTTTGTGATAAGCCTGCATATGCATCAATCTTTTCAGTTAATGAAAGACCCCTATGCTCTGCATCAAATTTATCTTGAAGTTCATCAGATAAAGTATCTTTTAATCCAGCAAACTCATCTTTAGCATGAGTAAGTTTTCCATCTAAATCTCCAAGAAATTTCTTACCTGATTTATAATCACTTGTTACAATAGTTTGAGTAACCATTCCAATTATATCACGGAATGATTTACCAGTTGTTGATTCTCCAGTTAAAGCATTATACTCTTTAGCTAAATCTTTTGTAGCAACAACATTATCACCTAATGATATTAATGCTGTTCTTGGATCATCAAATTTTGTTGGTAATGTTTGTAATTTAATTGCTTCAACAGATTTTACTGCATCATCTATACTTAAACCATTTAGATATGATACAATCCCATTATTTAAGTTAGATACATCAGAAGATGTAGCAGCTTGATGAGTTATAGTCTCATACATTAATTGATATTCAGTTTTAGGAGGAGGTGTTCCACTTGTTGTAGTAGGTGGTGGTGCAGTTACTAATGGAGGGAGAACATTTAATCTTTGAAGTTCTAATTGTGCTTGTGCTAATTGATCAGTTACATCAGCAAGACCAATTGTATATTCACCTTGTGCCTTTGTTAATGTAGCAATATTACTTTGACTAAGTTTTAAAGCTTCATCTCTTTGTTTATTTGATTCATTTAATTCTGTAGATGTAATAGTATTAAGAAGATCATATTTGTCTGCTACCCATCCAGCAACAGATAAAGTAACTAATGCAGGTAAAACAACACGATATCCCAGAAACTCAAGAACTTTTCGTTTTCTACTCCTTGTATCTACAGTTACATCAGCAAGACCAATTGTAACAGGATTTTCAAGTTGTACTGCCTCAAATGTTCCTGTATCAGGTCCATTATCTTGTTCTTCACCTTGTCCATCACCACTTTGTTCAGTTAAAAAGTCATCATCATTTTCAGCCATTTTATCATTACCTCGCAAGTATTATCTAAACAGGTAATACAGTATCATTTATAAACTTTTCGTTTTTGTTACTATTACGTAATGAATACAAAATAAGGGTTTTTTCAGTGTATACTCCTTAACATTAAAGAATTAATAAACAATATCTTTTTTAAGTTTGAAAAATTCCATCTTATAATGATATATATTATTGGTGCAGGACACGCAGGATGTTACGCTGCATACCTTTTAGCAAAACAAAACCACACAGTTGAAATATTAGAAAAAAACAAGATTATAGGCTCTCCTGCGCAATGCACTGGCATTGTTACGAGAGATATTGATTCCTTATTAAAAATACCAAATAAACTCATCCATACTACAATAAATCACGCTAGAATCCATGCACCAAACAAAGAATTTGTTAAAGTTAAGCTCAAAAACGGAAATTATATCTTAAAAAGAACACAATTTGTTCAACACATAGCTGATTTAGCTGAAAAACAAGGTGTAAAAATAAAACAACAAAAATTCACACCTTCAACTAAACTTAACTCACAATATATTATAGGAGCAGATTCTCCTAATTCAACTATTGGAAAAACCTATGGTTTCAAAACACAAAGAAAATTCTTTGAAGCACCTCAAATATTAGCAGAATTCCCTAACGATAATATTATCGACTTATACACAAACCTAGGAACATTTGCTTGGGTCACGCCAGTAACTAAAAACACAGCATTAATTGGATTATTAGCTTACAAAGATTCTTTAAAATTAATGCAATCCTTCATGACTCGTCTTAACATAACCAAATCTCAAATCCTAGAACGTAATGGAGGCTATGTTCCTATTTTTGATCCTTATTTGAAAACACAAAAAAATAATATTTTTCTTTTAGGAGATGCTGCTACTCAAGTCAAAGCCACAACAGCTGGAGGAATTATCCAAAGCATGATTGCTGCAAAAGCCTTAACTCATTCAATTATCCACAAAAAAAATTATGATGTTGAGTGGAGAAAAAAGCTATTCTTTGATTTATACCTCCATCTCAAAACACATAAGATTTTACAAAAACTTAAAGCTCATGATTGGAATAAACTCATTGCTTTATTCCAACAGCCAAAACTAAAATCTATTTTAGAAAATAATAATAGAGAAAAAATATCAAAGTTTTTATTTCAATTACCCTTAACAGAACCAAAGCTATTAACTTATCTAAAATTCATATTGTAAAAGGAAAACCAAAAAAGAAAGCTTTTTAACCTCCCTAACTTTCCATTTCATTACTTGATCTAAAATGAAAGAAGATAAAACAGAGGATGAAGATTTAGAATTAGATTTCTCATGGATGAAAAAAATCTTTAAAGGCAAGAAGGATCAAGTAAAACAAGTTGAATCCCAAGCCGAACAATTAGAAAAAGATATTAAACATCGTGAATCTGATTCTCCTCAAGACCCTACTAAACTCAAAGAAGAAGAAAATAAAGTAAAAGAAATTGAAAAAGATACTAAAGTTCTTGAAAAATCTGCTACTCAAATAGATAAATCATCTACTCAATTTGATAAAAAATTAGAAGAGCAAGAAGCTAAGCTAGAACAAGTTGAAGAAGAAGTAGATGAAGAGATTGATTGGGGAAAAGTTTCATCTGGCATTAAAGGATTCTGGAAAAAAGGTAAAACCGCATTTTCCCAAGAAGATGATAATGACATTAACGTTGATTGGAAACGCGCATCTGCTATACTAAAAAAATATCATGTGTTATTATTAATTTTAATTCCTTTATTAGTGAGTATATATTTTAGATCATTACCAGCAACATTACCTATAACTGATAATTGGGCTATTAGTTCTGTTGATTCTAATATATTAAATCAAATTCGCAACCAAGTCAATCAAAATTATCCTAATCTTCCAGATCAAAATAAAGATGTTTTAGTGAATGAAGAATTGATTAAATTTAGAATAGAAAACAAAGACGCCTATGAGGCCCAAATCAAATCCACATCAGAATTTTTCAAATCACGCTTACAAAATGATAATGGACAAACATATCTTATTGCTATTGATCCTTGGTTCTGGTACAGGCATGCTCGCAACATCGTAGAGAATGGCCATCCAGGAGATAAACTTGTTGATGGAAAACAAATTGATGATCATATGCTTGCCCCTAGAGGAAGAGAAGTTCCTCCGGATAAATTCCATGCTTATCTTGAAGCGTATAGCTATAATTTCCTCAAAATATTCAATAAAGATCTTGACTTATTGACTGTAGCTTTTTTCTTACCTATGATTATAGCATCATTAGCTATTATTCCTGCGTTTTTCATTGCTAAAAAAATTGGAGGTAACTTTGGAGGGATTATCGCATCTTTAATTGTTGCATTGCATCCAAGTGTCATGTCCAGAACAACAGCAGGATTCTCAGATACAGATGCTTACAATATTTTCTTTCCTTTATTTATCACATGGTTTTTCTTACTTGCACTTGATGCTAAAGATAATAAAAAAATGATTGCCTATTCCATTGCAGCAGCTTTCTCAACAGGATTGTATGCCTATGCTTGGTCAGGATGGTGGCATATCTTTCATTTCCTTTTAATCTCATCTATTTTGATTATATTATATTTGATAGTAATTCATAGAAGCTCCATTAAAAATAATCTTAAAGGATTCATAACTTCAGATACGTTCAAAAAACCATTAATTATTCTTTTATTATTCTTGATAGGTACCATAATATTTGTTTCACTTTTTACATTTTATGGTGTTGTCAAATCAGGGTTCATATCTCCTTTTGGATTCTCACAAATCAAAGAAGTAGGAATCTCTAGTGCATATCCAAATGTTTTTACAACTGTTGCTGAGCAAAATGAAGTTAATTTACCTGGAATTATTTCCCAGTTTGGAGGTAAATTACTATTCTATCTTGCTTTAATAGGAATTACCTTAACTCTTTGGTCTACCAAAAATAAAAAATTACACGAAATAACATATCTCATTGTTTCAGCTCTGTATTATTTAGTGGTTGTTAACTATTTTGCCGTTGATCCTACAACGTTCATGGTTTTAATTATCATTCCTATTGCTATCAAGATTTTTTGGGCAATGTATAAAAAAGACGAATCCATTGATATCAAATATTCTACAATTCTTATTATTTGGCTTATCGCAACAATATTCGCAGCAACAAAAGGTATTCGTTGGGTATTATTAGGTGCAGCACCTTTGGGTATAGCTATTGGTATTACTTTAGGATTAACATTAAAAAACGGCACTCGCTACCTAAACAAAGAATTTAAAATAAATAAAATTATCTCTATGGTTGTATTAATCATCATATTATTATTAGTTATTGGTATAGCGCCTTTCCCTCCATTTTGTAAATTTGGAATTTGTGCATCAGGAAAAAATACTGCATTTCATGAAGTTCCTTCTATGAATGATGCATGGTATAATACTCTTGATAAAATTAATAGAGAAGCAACACACGATGCAATTATAAACTCTTGGTGGGATTTTGGACATTGGTTTAAAGCTATTGGTGATAGAGCTGTCACATTTGATGGAACAACACAAAACACACCTATGGCTCATTTTGTAGGTAACGCTTTACTTAATGACGATGAACAACAAGCCATAGGAACATTACGTATGCTTGATTGTGGCTCATCTTCTGCAGTTGAGAGACTTGAAACGTATCTAGGAAGAACCTATAAAGCCATTGAATTATTAAGAAGTGTATATTCCTTAGATAGAGCTGCTGCCCTTAAAGTATATCAAAACACTATACTAACACCTGAACAAATAGATGAAGTTATTGAATTAACTCATTGTGATCCACCTGAAAATTATTTTATTACTTCACAAGACATGGTAGGAAAATCAGGAGTATGGGCCCATTTTGGAATTTGGGATTTTAGAAAAGCAACAATGTATAATCAAGTGTATGGTGCTGAAAAAAATCCATCAATTGAATTATTAACATCTGAATTCAATATGACAAAGGAAGACGCATCTTCGTTATACTTTGAAATTCAAACCATTGATCCTAATAGAGATTCAAATACTTGGATTGCACCATGGCCAAGCTACTCATCTGGAGTAGATGGCTGTCAAAAAGAAGGAAATCAATTAACTTGTGTAAATAATTTTAAGATTGATCTAGATACTCATCACGCAGAGGTCTTAACAGCTGAAGGAATTAGGCACCCAAGAAGATTAACTATAATTACAAAAGAAGGTTTAATTCAAAAAGACTATACTGAAAATTTTATATCTCTAAGTAATGGTAGACCATTAGGATTAGCTATTATTCCAACAGACACTGAAGGAACAAATTATGCTACCCTCTTCCAGGATTTCAACTTAGCTGGAAGTATGTTTACACGACTTTTCTATATGGATGGACACGGTCTAGAGTGCTTTGAAAAATTTGATCAACAAACAAGCACATTTGGAACAAAAATAATTACTTGGAAAGTCAATTGGGATTGTAATACTAATAGAAAAGTATATCTCCAAGTTCCAGAACTAGCACCAGTATCAACACCTTTAAACGATACCGTTGAAGAAGAACCTGCTAATGAATCTGCAGCTTAATTCTATTCCTCAAATGCATAAGCTTTTTAAATTAAATTTTATCCTTTGTTAAAATGAAAACATTCGCTATTATTCCGGCATATAATGAAGAGAAAAACATTAGAGAAGTAATTAAAAAAGTCAAAAAATATGTTAAACATATTGTAGTGGTTGATGATGGTAGCAAAGATAATACGTATGAAACTGCTAAAAAAGAAAAAATACCTGTTTTAAGACATGTTATCAACCTTGGCAAAGGAGGAGCATTAAAAACAGGCTGCGAATTCGCTATTAAAAATCTCGCAACCAACTTAATCTTAATTGATTCTGATATGCAACATGATCCTAATGAAATTCCTCGATTTTTAAAAGAATTAAAAAATGTAGATATTGTATTTGGATATAGAAAGATAGATAAAACCATGCCTGCTATATTACGTTTTGGTAATTGGTTCATAAATGCTTCCGCAAAACTTTTATATGGATTAAATCTCTATGATACTACATGCGGCTATAGAGCATTAACCACATCCACATATAAAAAAATCCGATGGGAAACCACTGGATATTTTGTAGAAGGTGAAATGATTGCTAATGTAGGTAGAGAACATTTAAGTTTTGCCCAAATTCCCATTCAAACCATTTATTCAGATAAGTACAAAGGAACAAATGTGCTCGATGGCATGCAAATTGTTTTAAACATGATTTTATGGAGGCTACGTAAATGATTATAGGAATACAAATTATAGGAATTTTATTTTCACTCTTTATGATATATTATACTTTCATTCATTATAAGAAAAACGAATTTACAGTAAAGGAATCTGTATTTTGGTTTGTGATTTGGACTCTTTTCTTATTTCTTACATTAGTCCCTCAAATTCTTGACCCTGTTATTAGTACTTTAAGAATTGCAAGAACTTTAGATTTATTTGTTATCCTAGGATTTATGTTTTTAATTGGGTGTGTAATCTATACGTATGGTCTTGTAAGAATAAATCAAAAACGTTTAGATGGAATTGTAAGAAAAGTTGCTTTTGATATCGAAAAAAAAGAGCAAAAGAAATGAAAATTCTATTTATTTTGGAAAATTATCTCCCTCATATAGGAGGAGTTGAAATAGTTTTCAAAAATCTCATCTCTGGGTTAGTAAAGCAAGGCCATGATCTAACAGTCCTTACACATAAACTCCCTAATACCCCTAAAGAAGAAATTATTGATGGTGCTAAAATTATCAGAATAAGTTGTTTTAATTCTCGATACCTATTTAGTTTTTTTGCAATACCTAAAGCAATAAAGCTTGCTAAACAAGCTGATATTATTCATGCAACAACCTTTAATGGTGCTCCACCTGGATGGTTCTCTTCAAAAGTTACAGGAAAACCTATTCTCTTAACAGTACATGAGGTTTGGATTAATAGATGGACTCAACTTACTCAATTAAATCCTATAAGTGCGTTTATCCATGACCTATTAGAAAGAATGATTTATTTTCTATCATATGATAAATATGCTTGCGTTTCAAAATCTACTCAAAATCAACTTTTAGAAAGAAATATTAAACAAAACAAAACCTCTGTTATCTACAATGGTCTCGATTATAATTTATGGGATCCTAAAAAATACAGCAAATCAATAATGAGAAAAAAATTAAATCTTAATACGTTTACATTATTTTGCTCTGGTAGACCTGGAGTCTCAAAAGGAATTGAATATGCTGTAAAAGCACTCCCTATTGTCCTTAAATCTATTCCAGATGCAAAACTTCTCCTTATCCTTAGTAAAGATCCTGCTTACAAAAAAAGATACAATATGATTCTCAAACTAATTGATCAACTCAACTTAAAACAAAACATTATCTTAAAGGATCCTGTTCCTTATCATGAATTACCCAATTATATGATAGCATCAGATTGTGTTGTTATTCCTTCTATCGCAGAAGGATTTGGTTTTTCTGCAGCAGAAGCCTCTGCATTAGGAATTCCTGTTGCAGTTTCTAACACCACTTCTTTACCAGAAGTAGTCTCTGGAAAGTTTGTTTTAGTAAAACCAAAAAATCCAGAAAGTATTGCTAAAGGCATCATAGCAATAAAGAACAAAAAATACCAAACAAAACCTTTAGTGAAATTTACTTGGGAAGATAATGTGAAAAAATATCTTAATTTGTATAAATCACTTCTTAAGAATTAAATCTCTTTCTCCCAATATTCAACCATATCTCCTAGAGTATCACTAAGCTTGTATTTTTGTTGCCATTGAGTATCCTTAATAAATTTACTGTGATCTCCTACTAATTCTGGAATATCTACTTTTCTATCCCAATCAGGATTCTTAGTTACTGAGATGGTTTTCCCAATAACTTTGCCAAGCATTTCAATAATCTCTCTAAGTGAAACAGATGTTCCTGAACAAAGATTATATGTTTCTCCTTTTTTACCTTTTTGTAAAGCAAGAAGATACGCAATCACTATATCTCTCACATCTGAAAAATCTCGTCTAACACTTGGATCTCCTAACATCACTTCTGCTTCTCTTTTACCTTTATTAATCTCAGCAACTTGTTTAGTGATAGTTGGACATACAAATTTATCTGGTTGTTTAGGCCCTGTATGATTAAAACTCCTGCTCACTACAATATGTAATTTATCTGCATACTTTTTACACAATTTTTCTTGTCCTACTCGTGAAACACCATAAGGACTAATAGGCTGTAAAGGATGACTTTCTTGAATAGGTAAACTTTTAGGAATTCCATACACTTCTGCAGAACTAACAACTAAAATTTTAGGAGTAATTCCCACTTGGATAATAGCTTTAAATAAATTTTCTGTTCCATCAATATTAATTTTTTGTGTTAATTCAGGTTCTTTAAAACTAATATCCACACTACTTTGCCCAGCTAAATGGAAAATTAAATCAGGCTTCTCAGTTTCAAGAATCTTCACCATAGAATCAATATCCAATAAATCTGCTTCATAGGTAGTAGCATCTTTAACATTGCTCTTCACTCGGTCAAATCCACTCACTACAATACCTTCAGATTGTAGATGCTCAGCTAGATATGAACCAACAAAACCTCCAATGCCTGTTATTAATGCTTTCATAAGAAATCTGAATATTTTTGTTCTTTTAAAACTTTACCATTAGAGTACCCTTTATTCTTAAGCAACTTCCTTATAGGATGCATTGTGCATTTCCTTTTCTACTAATTTAATATCAGCATCCACCATTATTTTTACTAATTCTTTAAATTTTGTCTTAGGTTCCCATCCTAATTTTTCTTTTGCCTTAGAAACATCTCCAACAAGAAGTTGCACCTCAGCAGGTCTCATAAATTTAGGGTCTGTTTTGACATAATCTTGATATTTTAATCCTACAGAATTAAACGCAGCTTCAACAAATTCTTTTACAGAATGAGTTTCACCTGTTGCAACAACATAATCATCTGGTTCATCTTGTTGTAGCATAGTCCACATCATCTCCACATAGTCTTTTGCATAGCCCCAATCTCGCTTTGCATCTAAATTTCCTAATAATAATTCTTTTTGGAGTCCTTTTTTAATTCGAGCAACAGCATAAGTTATCTTTCTTGTAACAAATTCTTTTCCACGTCTAGGAGATTCATGATTAAATAAAATTCCTGAACATGCAAAAATATTATAGCTTTCTCGATAATTTACAGTAATAAAATGTCCGTATACTTTTGCAACTCCATATGGACTTCTTGGATAAAAAGGTGTAGTTTCTTTTTGAGGTGTCTCACGAACCTTTCCAAACATTTCGCTTGAAGAAGCTTGGTAAAACTTAATTTTTGGATTTACAACTTTAACAGCATCTAAAACTCTTGTAACTCCTAATGCTGTAAACTCTCCTGTTAAAACAGGCTGTTGAAATGAAGTAGGAACAAAGCTTTGTGCAGCCAAATTATACACTTCATCTGGCTTTGATTCTTTTAACGCATCAATAAGAGATATCTGATCTAGCAAATCAGCTTCAATCAAAGTTATCTTATCTTTAATATGATCAATTCTATCAAAATTCTCAGTAGAATTCCTCCTAACAACTCCAAATACTTTGTAGCCTTTTTCTAAAAGAAACTCAGCTAAGTATGATCCATCTTGTCCTGTTATTCCAGTTATTAATGCTGTTTTTTGTTCTGACATTAAAAAATAGGTTAAAGAACTCATATATAAAGTCTATGAATCTTTAGTATAGAAGTCCACAAGTTATATAAAACAACACACTCTCTTTTTTCTAATGATAAAAGCAATAATCTTTGACATGGATGATCTTATGGTGAATTGTTTACAATTACATATTGATGCTTGGGATGTGATGCTGAAAGAATATAATCATTCTATTGATGAACTCCCTGAAAAAATGGCACATGATTTCATGGGAAGAAGAGTAAGTGAAATTGGAAAAGAAATTATTGATTTTTACAAGATTGATGTTAATTATGAAGAGTTTATGAAAAAACGAAACCAAATTTTCTTAGATTTAATTAAAAAAGACCTTCCCTTAATGCCAGGATTTTTAGAAACTGTTCAACTTGTTAAAGAAAAATACAAAATAGCTCTAACAACTTCAAGTTTAATAGAATATTCTAGCCTTGTAATTGAAAAACTCAACCTATCTGATTTTTTTGATGTTGTTGTTACAGGTGAAGATGTTTCTAAAGGAAAACCAGATCCAGAACCTTATGCTATAACAGCTGAAAAGCTAAACATCCTCCCAAATCAATGCCTTGTATTAGAAGATGCATGGAATGGCATTGATTCAGCTAAAGCAGCTGGATGTAAGTGTATAGCAGTTGAAAACCCTTTCACACCTAAACAAGATCTTTCCAAAGCTGATAAAATAATATCTTCTCTTCATGATTTAACCTTAGATATGATAAATACAATTTAAACAATCATAAACAATATAAACCATATTGAATTTTAAAATACAATGAAGATAGCAATCTTAACACCAACATTCTCTAAATTCTCTGGAATAGATAGATTAATTGAAAATAAACTCCCTGATTATAAAAAAAATGGAGATGAAGTAACCATATTCTGCTTTGATGCAGATATTGAAACTAACTTAGCTAATATTGAAAAAATAGGCATGCCAAAATCTCCTTTCTGGCAAAGAATCTATAGACTCTTCTTTTTCTTTCATAGAAAAAAAATTAAACAAACAGTAGAAAAATTAAAACCCTTCAAACATATCATAGCTCATCAATATCCAATGACTATTATCGCATCTAAAGCAAGAAAAAAATATAAAACAAAATACACATACCATGATGCAGGAATAGCCTATCCAAGATTATTCTCAAAATTCTCTGAACGTTTATACCTTAGACTATTCTCATTTTTCACTAAACGCTCTATAAAAAATGCAGATGAATTTATTTTTATATCCAATTTTCTAAGACAAGAGATGAAAAAAACATATGGAAAACCTACTTCTATTGAATATGTTAAAATTGATACTAAACGTTTTCATAAAGATGTGAAAGGAACCGATGTTAAAAAACAACTCAACCTTGAATTCCCTACGTTGCTGTATGTTGGTAGAATTTCCCCTCATAAAAATGTGCACACATTAATTGAAGCCTTTAATTTAGTCTTAAATCATTTTCCCAATGCTAAACTACTTATTATTGGTAAACCCACTTTTAAAAAATATATTAAAAAACTTAAAAAAATAGCAGATGATAATGTTATTTTCCCAGGATTTGTTGCTGATGAAGCATTACCCGAATATTATGCAGCATCTGATCTTTATGTTACCGCATCTCTCTGGGAAGGTTTTGATATTCCCTGTGTTGAAGCTCAAGCCATAGGAAAAGAAGTTGTATGCTTTGATATAGGATCACATCAAGAAGTTGTTAAAGAAGGAATTTTAGTAAAAGAATTAAATCATACTGCGTTAGCAAGTGCTATCTTAAAGGTTTTGAAAAAAGAATAAAACAACATCAAAAAAATGAAAGCAATCTTTAGAAAATTTTCACATATTTTGTTTAGAACACGCCCTTTTGTTAATAAACACCTCAAAAAGTTTGCTAAAAATTGCAATAATAAAAAAATTTTAGAACTTGGATCTGGAAAAAGTGAGAAAGGTAAACATTCCTATAGCTCAAAAAAATTCTTCAACCTTACAAATGATTTTTTGCAAACAGATATGAATCCTGATTTTGGGCATAAGGTTCTAGACGCAACAAAAATGAATTATAAAAATGAGTTTGATGTTATTCTTTGTCTAAATGTCCTCGAGCATGTGTATGAATTTCAAAAAGCAATAGATAACATCCACGCAGCGTTAAAACCACAAGGAACCCTTCTTTTTTTTGTTCCAGGATATTATCCTTTACACGATGAACCTCATGATTATTGGCGTTTTACTGAACATTCTTTAAAGAAAATCTTCCAAAACTTTTCAAACATCAAAATATCCCATTCAGGAGTAAGACAATACCCTTTTGGTTATTTTATTGAGGCTAATAAATGAACTTCCCAAAAATTAAATTTGAACATATCTTCTTAATTATCTTCCTTGCACTTATGCTCACAACAGGAATTGCAAACTTATGGAATAAACAAATAACACATGATCGTCCCTACTCATACCTTGCAGGAGATACCTTCCAACATTGGGTAAGAACAGAGGGTATTAAAGATGCAGGTAATTATCGTAATAGAGCAAGTTTTCAAACGTATGGTTATGATGATGTTATTGGAGATTATCCTCCTTTATTGTTCCACCTCTCAATTATTTTCAGCAACGTCTCGGGTTTACCAACCTATGACGCAATTCTTTTCCTCATCTTCCTAACAGCAATCTTAGCAACATTAATCATCTATTTCATTTTAAAAGATTTTAATAAACATATTGCTATAATTTCATTACCATTCTCTTTACTTATTTTCTCAGGCGCTTCCTATACTGGATTTACTTGGGGACATTGGCCATCTTTATTAGCACAATTTTATTTAATAGCTGTTCTTTGGAGCATTAAAAATATTGATCTCAAAAAATCATATCTTTTAATTGCAGCTTTCTTCACAGCAACAATTTTAGCGCATACAAGTGAAGCTATAATGGGATTTTTCTTTATTATTTTTTACCTTGCAATTATGTTTTGGCACAAAAACAAGCCTAAAGAAAAATTCTTTACATTTTTGAAAGCGGGTATACTCTCATTCATTCTCTCACTTTGGTATTTAATTATCTTTAAAGGAACTTGGACTCATAATCAAGGGTATGAATTTTCAATAATCACCTCAACAGGGGGCTCTCCAAGCGTGCAATTTGCAGATTATGGAATCTTTGCATTTATTATCATCATAGGATTTATTCTTTCACTCTTACTCTTAAAACAAAAGAAAAACCAGCTACCTATTATCTCTTCTATCTTCTTTTTAATTATGGGTTACACAAATTATATTGGTTTTCATAGTAGAGCTTTTCAAATCAGATATTTTTGGCCAATCTACCTTTGTTTTTTCATTGGTTTAATATTTTACACTATTCCAAAAAAATTCTTGAAATGGAATATTATGTATTCTTACATAATAGCATTTGTCCTATTAGCACTTTTTGCAAATCTAGGGAATGTATCTGCATCTATTCCAAATGTTCCTTTTTATGAAAAATTATCTTCTCCTGGAATGATGGATCCTTATCATTGGGAAGCGTATTCTTGGATGCACGAAAACTCTCCTAAAGATGCTAAAGTCCTTTTCCTATATGGTGATCAATTTTCTCAAACAAACTATCTTCTTTCAGTTAAAAGAGTCCCTTACAAAGTAGATCCACAAGATTTTTTCACTACCCTTCAAAACCCTCAACCTGAGAGAGAATTTATTATCAATATCTATGGAGATAACGTTAACAGCTACCCTTATTGGAAATCATTTTTATCTTTTGGCTATTATTTAGACGAAACTACTGAATTTGAACACGGCCTTAAACATGATATTTGTAACTTTGATTATTATATTTATGATAAAGCCTCATTCATAAACCAAGAATTTCCTATTTTTAACAATGCTATAACAACAATTTTCAAAAATCATGGAATGAAAGAATTATTTGCTAATCAATTAGTTGGAATTATTTTCAACCCTAAACCAGGTGAAGACTGTGTTGGATAGACTAAAGCAAGAATTAACACAATTAGGCATCATCTTAGTAGGTTCTATTATTTTATTTAAACTTATTTTCTTAAATGAACCATTAGGAAGCATAATTAGGATTATCTTATCAATTTTTTACATATTTATAATTCCAGGATATCTTATGTTATATTATTGGAATGCTAAAATTGAATTTATTGAAAGAACTGTTTTAGGAATTGCTCTAAGTGGAGCAATACTAGGAGTTGTAAGTTATTATATTGCACTTATAGGATTAAATGTAAATTTTCACTTTATTCTTCCTTTACTGTTAATCCTAGCTGGGTTCTATATCGCTTTAATAAAAACCCCACACCCACAACCAAAATAAAAGTAACAAATAAGGACAACTTTAAACTTGGTAAAATTCTATCAACAAACCAAACAGCTAAAGTAAACAAGCTCAACCCTAAAAATAAAGAAAAGAATATTTTCTCATCTGTCTCAAGATTAAAATTATTAAGAATCATATACGTAGGAATAACATAAATCAAAACCATAGCTAACACACTTCTCACTCCTTCAAATTGAAATAAATACAATACATAGATGAGTATAATAATGCTGCATACCCCTCCTAAAATCTTATTATTTAGTTTCATGCTATCTCCTCTAAGGGTTGGATAACTTCATAGAGCCTAATATCATCTTTATTGTATAAAGGCACCTGATTTTCAAAATTTTTGATCTCAAAATTCTGCAAGTCTTTTAACTTTTGTGCATACTGCGCATTTTGCGTTAAATATCTTAAATCAGAATAATCTGCAATAAAATATTGCTTACCAGTTAAATAGGTATCATTTCTCATTTTACCATACCATTGTGCAATATGCCTATTTGAAACACTTAACTGCCATCTTACTTTTGGATATGTAATAGTGCCCCTATTGTAAATAAAAGCATCTTGAGGAATATCACTTAGCCTTAACCATTCAGCGAATTCATATTGTTGCTGAGTCATTCTTCCTAAACTTGAATAAGCTCCCTCTAATGTTTGTAATGCTTCTGGACTTTTTGTTTGAAAAATAAATACAAGCAATACAACAAAAACCATAATCTTCGCAATTTTTTTAACTTGAGTTTTTGTAGGTAATAAACTTACTAAAGACATAACTCCTATACTAATTAATGCAAAAAACACTGGAGGCTCTGTAACCATCATTCTAATGAGCCTAGGACTTGTTGTCCCTAAAAACACATCAAAATGTAAAGCTAAGTAAATCCCTCCCAACCAAGATAAAATAAGTAAATCCTTATTTTTTCTTCTCATTAATAAAAGTAAAACACCTAAAGCTACTAATACTAATAATATCCAATGATAATGCCCTGATAACTCAACATAACTCTCAGGATAACTTCCTTGATAAGTTCCTTTTTGAACATTCCACATTAATAATCTTGATAGAGGAACTGTTCGTTCTCCAGATGCTTCTCCTAATTCCAATCCATAATAAATTGGTGCGAAAGGAGCAATTATTATTAAAAGAAGTAATCCAGAGATAAGTACATGTTTTAGATTATCTTTTCCAATAGGTATTTTTTTGTATTTTATGGACATTGTTATGACATACACTAAACTACAAAGAAAACTAATAACTGATCCTTGAATATGCAATAAAAACTGCGCAGCAACTAGCAATAGAAAAATATAAAGATAAACCACTCTCTGGTTTTTTGTATAATATCCATCAAGATACTTATAGAGTGCATAAAGTATGATAGGAACAAAAATAAAGCTTAACAAACTAGGCCTTTGTCCCCAAAGATAAAGCATTATTTCTCTCATAGAATAAATTAAGGGAAACGCTGCTAAAAAACCAATCATAGGACTGTATAATTTTCTAATGAAAAAATAAGTAACTAATACACCTAAAAACCCTGTTATAGCCATGTAAAGAAACGGACTCAATATTCGTTCTCCTCCTGCTATTTGCATAAGCGCATAATTCAAATGACTTGGTGGAGGATACTCAGGATATAAAGGTCCTAAACTGCTTAAATTATAATACCATAATCCAATAAAATAAGGCATTTTAGTAGTTGAACGATCTAAATTAAATTGAGGATCACCATTTGCAAAATGCCATGCACTATCTCCTTCTCCAAATGGCAGCCAACTTTCTTGTAAAGGCAAGGTCCATGTAAAAAAAGCTACTAAAAACAAAATTGTTAAGAATAAAATATCTTTATAGTTCATTGTAGTGATTTTAACACATTACAAATATGTAAAACCTCTTCTTTTGTTAAATGAGCACTTGAAGGCAAGCTAATCCCTTGTAAGGATAGTGCTTTAGAAACTGGATATTCTTTAGTTTCTTTATACATTGGCATTAAATGCATAGGAATAAAAAATGGCCTTGTCCCTATTCCCTTTTCTGATAATTTGTTAATAAGCTCATCCCTACTCATACCAAAATTTTTATCTATAAGAATACAATACATCCAATATACATTTTTACAATGGTCTTGTTCTGGAGGTAAAATAACTCCTTTCACATTGCCTAGTTGCTCATTATACCATTGTGCTATCTGCCTTTTATTAGTAATAGTTTTTTCAATATTTTCCAATTGTGCTAAACCTATTGCTGCTTGCACATTTGTTAATCTTAAATTAAATCCAATCTCTGGATGATAATATCTTTTATCAGGATCCATAGCATGATCTTTAAGAAAACGCATTCTTTCAGCAAGTTTAGGATCATCTGTTACAATCATTCCTCCTTCTCCTGTTGTAATAGTTTTATTACCATAAAAACTAAAACAACCTACATGACCTATACTCCCAACTTTAGCGCCTTTATATGTTGCACCATGTGCCTCTGCTGCATCTTCTATGACTTTAAGATTATATTTCTCAGCCAATTCCATAATAGGATCCATATCACAAGGATGCCCATACAAATGAACCGGCATAATTGCCTTAGTTTTCTTTGTGATCTTTTTTTCAATTTGAGTAACATCCATACACCATGTTTCTTTATCAGCATCAACAAATACAGGTTTAGCACCTACATACGTAACAGCATTTGGACTAGCAACAAAAGTCAAATCAGGAACAATAACCTCATCACCCTCTCCAATATTTAGTCCTTTTAATGCAATATGTAACGCTGCAGTCCCATTACAAACACTAACTCCTAATTTAGAACCACAAAACTCTGCAAAACCTGTTTCAAATAAACTAATGTATTTTCCTAAAGAACTTATCCATGTGCTTTTAACAGCCTCTGTAACATACTTTAATTCGTTTCCTTCCAATGTTGGTTCATAAATAGGTATAAAATCTTTCATTATCCAAAAAACCTCAATTGTAATGCACGTTTCCAATAAAGATAAGCATAATAAATATAACTTTGAGATTTAGAATGTCCTTCTTCTCTGTATTTGTAAACAAAAGGAATTTCTTTAATAGTATATCCTCTTCGTATAGCTCGATAAAATAATTCCATATCAAATTCTCCCCATCGTGCTTTGTATTTGAAAGGCAATGCTAAAAATTTATCTCTTTTCATAGCGTGAAAGCCACCTGTAAAATCTGTTACCTTAAATCCAAGAATAATTCGCAAGAAAAGATTCAAACTAAAAGTAGCTAATCGTTTAAACCAAGGCATCTCAACTCCTCCTCCTGGTGCAAACCTTGAACAATTCACAATATCTGCTTCATTCATATAAGATAATAATTCAATAATCTTTGCTGGAGGATGTGAAAAATCCGCATCCATAATAACAACCACATTACTCCTTGCAGCTTTAATTCCATCTTGCAATGCAGAAAATATTCCTTTTTCTTGATATCTGTGTAAAGCAACAACATAATCTTTATCATAACTATCTATAATCTCTGGAGTTTTATCCTTGCTATTATCATCAACAATAATAACCTCGAATTGATATCTTCCATTTAAAGTTTCAATTATAGAATCAATCATTCGTTTAATACCTTCTTCCTCATTATAGGTAGGAAGAATAACAGATACTTCTTTTGTTTGCTTAAAATCAAGAATAGTATCAAATTCCTGAGTCTTTTTCCCAGATTTATATTTATAAGCTTTCATATTGATTTGGGAACAGATTATGCTTTAAAAAGGTAATGAATTAAAGATTCATTACTGTTAAAATATACAAAAATTTTATAAACAACCCTAAATAAATAAATTCATGCCACCATTATTCCACATCATTCTCTCAACAATTATAGCAGCTATACTCTACCCATTCTACGGAATCTGGGTCTTAGCAGCATACATATCAGGAGTATTAGTTGATGTGGATCATCTTATTGAATACTTTAAAACAGAAAAAGCATTATCATTCAAGAAATTAAAACATTATTATAAAACAACAGACTTTGATAACATATTCCAGCCTTTTCATTCTGTAGAATTCTTAATCATCCTAATAATCCTATCATTTTATCATGAAGTTTTCATTGTTTTAGCTGTAAGCTATAGTTTCCATTACGCTGTTGACTTTATTTTCCAGATAAATAATGACTTTCTACATCATAGGAACTTTTCTTTTTTCTATTGGATTTACCAAAAATCATTTAAATAGATATTAAATAGCTTTCTCATGGTAAAAAACAAAGTTATCTTACTCTTAGGTCCTGCAGGAAGCGGAAAAACAAGCACTGCTGATCGTATAGCTAAAAACAAAGACTGGATTCACCTATCAGAAGATGATTTTTGGGTAGAAATAAAAAAAGGTCGCCCGCCTGGAGAATTTAGAACAGTCAAAGAACAAAAAATTGTTCAGCCCATGGCAGTTAAAAAAATATTAAAAATCTTAAAGAAGGGAAAAAATGTAGTTTTTGAATTTATTATTTATGAAAATCCTCCAAAACCCTTAATTTTTTATGAAAAAGCACTATTAAAGCATAATGTTGATGTTGTAGTTAAAGTTTTAAGACCCACAGCATCTGCCATAATGAAAAGAATTAAAATTAGGGGTCGAGAAAATGATAAGCAAAATAAACAGATTAAGGAACATGTAAAAAATCAGGTTAATTGCGTAAAATCAAAGCATATTAAGAAAGAATGGGTTGTCAATAATAGTAAGGATTCTTTGGAAGAAGTGTATAAGAAACATTTCAAACCTTTGTTATGAATTTGTAGCAATAGCTTCAACTCAATTTAAAGCTTAAAAAAGGTATTTATATATACTATCTATTCTATATTTTGGTGAATACACATGAAAAAAACACTTATATCAATGATTTTAATGTTAATAGTAGTATTAGGCTGTCAACCCTACATACCACAAGATAATACCAATAATGGGCAAACCTATGTAATTAAGGATAATAATCTACCTACTTTTTCAAGTGGGAAAGAATTATTAAAAGCATTTGAAGATGCTCAACAAAATAGAGGAAGAGGATTCCCTGAATTAGCAATTTTCAAATCATTTGCAACAACAGCTGAATCAGCACCAGTAACATCAGCAGACGCATCTGCAAGTGTTGATTTTTCAGAAACTAATATTCAAGTTGCAGGAGTAGATGAAGCAGATATTATCAAAACAGATGGAGAATATATTTATGCTGTTGCTCAAAACATATTATATATCATAAAAGCATATCCTGCTTCACAAGTAGAAATAGTTTCACAAATTGATTTAGATCGTTTCTCACCACGAGAGCTTTTTATTCAAAAAAATAGAGTTTTAATTTTCGGTTCTCAAAGCTATGAATTTGATATTCAAGAACCTACACCTATAATTGGAGAAATTTTGAGAATTGCACCTCGATACCCATCCTACTATAGCACTATGGCTGTAAAACTTATTGACACATCAATTAAAACCCAGCCAAAAATAATCAAAACAATTGATATTGAAGGAAATTACTTAACTTCAAGAAAAATAGATAATTATGCATACTTTGTTGTAAACACCTATCCAAGGTATTTTGATAATCCTAGAGATTGTGTAGAGATTTTACCAAAGTTATATGAAAGTGCATCAACATTAGATCCTCAACAAGAAGATTTCATACCCATTGCAAGATGCACAGATATTGGTTATATTGAAGATGTAAAAGCTTCACAATTCATTACAATAGCAAGTATCTCATTAGAATCTGGAGAACTTGAAAAACAAGTAATTGTTGGATCTGGAGAAAACGTTTACGCTTCCCAAAACAATATCTATATTGCACAAACAGATTATGCAAATTATGGTGGAATAGGAAATCCTGTTGAGGAAGATGAAGAGAAAACAGTTATCACAAAATTTGCTATTGAAAATGGTGATATTTTCTACCAAAACACAGGTTCTGTTAAAGGAACTATCCTAAACCAATTTTCAATGGACGAATTTGAAAATCATTTTAGAATCGCTACCACTAGAGGTAATGTTTGGGATGAACCGCAAAAATCAACAAATAATATTTACATTCTCAATCAAGACCTTGAACAAGTAAGTGAAGTAGAAGATCTTGCACCTGGAGAGAAAATTTACTCAGTTAGATTTATGGGTAAAAAAGGATACATTGTAACTTTCAAAAAAGTAGATCCTTTATTTGTTATTGACCTAGATCCTGAAGATCCAAGTGTATTAGGTAAACTAAAAATTCCTGGATACTCTGATTATCTACATCCTTATGATGAAAATCATTTAATTGGAATTGGAAAGGATACTGTTGAAGCTGAAGAATCACTTCAAAATCAAAGAAATCTTAACTTTGCTTGGTATCAAGGCATTAAAATGGCTATCTTTGATGTTTCAGATGTAAATAATCCAATTGAATTGCATAAAGTAATTATTGGAGATCGTGGAACTGAAAGTGAAGCTCTACATGACCACAAAGCTTTCCTCTTCGATAAAGAAAAAAACCTCTTAGTCTTACCTATTACTTTAGCTAAGATTAAAGGAGAAAAATCTAGAGATAATCAATATGGAGATTTTGTTTTCCAAGGAGCATATGTGTATGACCTTACTTTAAAAGATGGATTCCAACTTAGAGGAGAAGTTTCCCATTATGATGATCCAGAGATTTACTTAAAATCTGGTTATTATTTTAATGGTGATGCAAATATTAGAAGAAGTCTCTATATTGAGAATTTCCTTTACACATTTTCAAATGCTCGTTTACAATTAAACAATTTGAAAACTTTGGTTAAGGAAAAAATTGTTCCTTTCAAAACACAAGAAAAACCAATAATCTATTATGAAGAAGATGTAGTTACAATCCAATCACTGCCATAGCTCCATCCCAATAGCCTTTTATTTGGTTTAAATTCCTTATAGCCATAATTTGCTTCATAATATAGCTAGGCCTTAAAAAGAATTCACTATAGCACTTTTTAACAAACAGTGCTATCTCTTTTTCTGTTAAACCATCTGGAACATATGCTAGCTTTGCAGAGTCTGGATCTATCATCTCATGATAAAAGTCATAATCATTATGTCGTATTTTCCCTTCTTTAACTAATTCTTGGAAAGCTTGAGTTCCATGGTAAGGAGTAAAAACATAAAAACTCGCTACATCAAGTGGAATACTTTTAGCAAAATCAAGAGTATCTTGCATAGTCTCCTTAGTTTCTCCAGGATATCCTACTACAAAAGATCCTCTTACGTTTAATCCTGCTTTTTTCGCAGCTCTAACACTTTCAGCAGCTTTATCTATTGTAAACCCTTTTTTCATTTTTTCAAGCATCCTATTATTACCATGCTCTAAACCAAATAAAACCTGCCAGCATCCTGCTTTTTTCATAGCTTTATACAAATCATAATCAGCAGCATCAACTCGTGTTAAACAAGCCCATACAACTTTTATTTTTCGCTTATAAATCTCTTCACAAAGATCATAAACCCTTTTTTTGTTTAGAGTAAAAGTATCATCCCAAAACTTAATTTCTTTAGCACCAAACCTTTTTACAAGCAATTCCATTTCATCCGCAATCCTCTTAGGAGAATGTGCCCTAAATCTATTCCCAAACACAGTTCTATCACAAAACTTACATTGTGCTGGGCATCCTCTACTTGACATAATACTCCCAACAGGATGTTTCATTGAACTTGCTATAGTAGCTTTATAATCTGATAAAGGAGGAAGTAAATGCCTTGCTGGAATAGGCAGCTCATCTAAATCACTAATAAATCCTCTTGAAGGAGTTGATCTAAATGCACCATTTTCACTATATACAACACCTTTAATCTCATCTATCCCTAAAATTTTAGTATCTTGAGTTTTTCCATCTCGAATTCTCTCTGCTAATTCTAAAAATGTATATTCTGCTTCTCCTGTTACTCCTAATTCAAAAATATCATTATCTACTGATCCTTTTGGGTCTGCTGCAACGTGAGGACCTCCTACAATAAGATGTGTTTCTGGCAAAGCCTTTTTGATCAAACTAGCAGCTTTAAGCGTATTATTAAAACTAAGCGTTGTGCATGAAAATCCAATTAATTTAGGTTTTAACTCAGCAACTTTATCTCTTAATTCAGGTATACTCACATCCATTTGTGGACAATCATAAATAACAACCTCAAATCCTGCTTTCTCTAATATAGCTCCAATATAAGCAATTCCTAAAGGCTGTTGTAAATTCCCTACTTTAGCTAAAGAACTGTTTCCTGCTTGTTCTGCTAAGCTAAGAGGTGCATTAATAATTAATACTTTCATCATTTTGAGGATTACCTCAAGATTTAAATACTTTATGGAATTAATCAAAACCATGGAAAATGAGTTTAAAAAGTCAGTAGATGCTGCATACTTAGAGTTTAAAGTAGAACCTATGGATCAACTATATTCAAATAAAATAGCAGGTTACTTTTCTAGGCTAAGAGTAAAGAAAATACTCAAAGAAGCCAATTTTAAAGATAAAAAGGTTTTAGATTTAGGTTGTGAAGCTGGATATGTTTCCTTAATGATGAACCAGGCACATGCTAAAGTTACAAGTTTTGATCTTTGTATTCCAGCTTTAAAAAAATTTAAAGAAAAACTCATTAAACATAATATTAAAGACATCACACCTTTCGCTGCTATAGCACAAAAACTTCCCTTAAAAGATTCTCAATTTGATTATGTTGTTGCAACAGAAGTCTTTGAACACATGCCTGAATTGGATAAAGTAATTAGCGAATCTTTCAGAGTGTTAAAACCTGGAGGAAAACTTATAGTTACCTTTCCTAATGAATATTTAAGAAAAAAAGTATATTGGATAGCAAAACTCTTTGGAATCCACACAGAAGTTGAAGATGAAGTTACTTTGTATGAATATTCTAAAAAAGAAATCATTGACAAACTAAGTAAAAAATTCACTGTGAAGAAAGTCTACACCTTCCCTTGGTATTTCAGAATAACCCACATGATGGTCAGTGAGAAACATTTAACCAATTAATTTATAAATCCTAATTCTAATGAAAAGCCTATGGTAAAAAAGAGCTATGATGTAATTATAGTAGGTGCTGGATTAGGTGGTTTAAAGCTTGCAGAACTTTTAAACAATTCTAAACTTAATGTTCTTTTGATTGAGAAAAGAAGTACAATTAAAACATTAACTAAAAATTACTTTGGCACATTTCTTGAATATATTCAACGTTGGAAACTACAAAAATATTTGATCTATAAATGTGGTTGGGGATTTTATACTACAAGAAGTCAAACTTTTAAAAAATTGAAAGGTAAATCTTTATGTGTATTAGAAATGAATAAATGGACAAGATCATTAAAATTAAAATGTGATAAAAAAACTAATATTCAGATTGTAAAATTAAAGAGAGAAAAGGAACAAATTACTCTATATGATCAAAAAAATCATAAGTATACTGCAAAACTGGTTGTAGATTGTAGTGGAATTGCACAAACCATATCAACATTGTTAGGTATTAAAAAAAGTAAGTGTGATTTTCTAAATTATGTTTTTATTATGAAAAATCATAAATCAAAGAATAGAAACGAAATGTTTTATTTTCAGGATTCTAATCTTACAAATTGTGGAGGATGGTTTCATACCCTTGAAAATGGGAAATGCTTAGTTGGTTGTGCAGAATTTACTGGACCTAATACACTTGGCAAAAAAGAATTAAGAAAAAGATTAATCTCTTATGTTAAAAACTTTTATCCATTAAATAAATATTTGAAAAATGCAAAAATTATAGAAGAGTTTTGCATGGCTGGACCAACAACTACAATGCATTCTTCAATTGTAGAGGATAATTATATAGCAGTTGGTGACGCTGCAGGTGCAGGAGGCCCATTTATTGGAGATGGCTTTAGGATGACATTTGCAATGGCAGATTCAGCATATGATACCATAAAAGAAGTTTTTAAATTAAATGATTTTTCAAAAAGAGCTCTCCAGATATATAGTAAAAAGTTCAATGATGAATTTGGAAAATGGTATAAATGGTCTTATCTTTGGAGATTTATGTATTTAAGATATACTACAAATAAAGAATTAAACCTATTTACAGAAAAACTTAAAAAATTTAATGATCAGGATTATTATGATATTCTTGTATCTAAACTAACTCCAAAAATATTAATTAAACTTTTTACCGCAAAATCCTTTTTTTTGTTGATTAAAAATATGTTTATATTTCATATTTTAGAACCATTAAAAATTTCAAAATTACCTCGTAGGCCTATAGTGCTTAAAAAATGAAAATTCATGAAACAATTATCATCGGAGCAGGAATATCTGGATTAGCTTGTGCACACACACTAAGCCAAGCAAATAAAAAGTTCAAAATAATATCTGAAAATATAGGAGGTAGAATTGTAGAATCCTCAGAAGATCATGTTGAATATGGTGCTTTCTATGTAATGAAAGGATATAGCCATATATTACCTTTCATAAAATTGGGAAGGAGAATTGAATTGGGAAAATTTAAATTTCACAAAGGTCATAATACTTATAAATTATTTACACCAAGATCCCTCCCTTACATTCCTCAACTTGTAAGATCTTTATTGCTATTAAAAAAATTCAAGAAACATTATCGAAAATTTAAAAAAAATAGTATGTTTATGTCTCAAGTAGAAGCATTACAATCAGATCCATTTTTATTCAAACTATATAAACAAAAAGCAACTCAGCTCATTAAAGAATATAACATAAAAGAAATCACTTATGATTACTATGCTGAATGTTTACATGGAACCACATTTACTGACATAAAAAATATTAATGCATTTTCCTTTTTACATTTCACATTACCAACAATTGTCCCATGTTATGAATTTATTTTTGAAAAAAATAAAATGACAAATAAATTTAAAAAGAACATAATTAAAGAATCAGTAAAAAGTCTTACAAAAAAGAACAAATTACATTGTATCAAAACAAAAACAAAATCCTATTTAGCAAAAAATATTGTAGTAGCAACACCTCCACATATTTCTCAAAAACTATTAAAAATGAAAAAATGTAGAGGACCTGTTTCAGCACATATGTTCCATATAAAAGGCACTATTAAAAAAGAATGGGATTATTGTGAAGAAAATTTCTTTGCAGACAATAATCGAATGCTTGCTATCGCACACCAACCAAATGATACGTATCTTTTTTATTCTAGAGGAAAAAATCCTAAATTTGATGAATATTTTACAAAGTATAAAATTATTAAACATAAATTTTGGAACCCTGCATTTAATATCGAAGGAAATGTTTTATGGGATTCTAACCATGCAAAAAATCTCTATCTTATTGGTGATCACAATGTATGTGGTTTAGAAGACTCATTTATAACAGGAGTCTACGCTGCAAATCAAATAATCAAGAAAAATTCTAAATTATAAGAATTAAAAAAATAAAGAAAAAAAGAAAAAAGTTTTACTGTTTATTCCACATTCAGAATACTTATTCTTCTTGTGTTTCTGAAGCTTCGTCTGAACCTGCATCTTCTGCACCAGCATCTGAACTATCATCTGCATCAGCGCCTGAATCAGCATCAGAACTACCACTTCCTAAAGCAACGTTTTCAGCCTTTGGGCCTCTATCGCCTTCAGTAACATCAAAAGTAACTGCATCGTTTTCACGTAATGTTGTTCCTTCTTGAATTCCAGTAGTGTGCACGAAGTATTCTTTTCCGTCTTCACCAGTTATGAATCCAAATCCTTTAGATTCATTAAAAAATTTTACTGTTCCGTTCATATTTACTCACCTCCTATCAATTACTCTTACCACCCTTCGGGTAAGTGTTCCCTTACTTCTATATTTTCAAAAGGCTTACTTTCACGAATTCCTGCGCTTTTCGCCCATTCACTCATTTTAGCTATACCTTCCTGTAAAGAGGTATTCTGCATCCCTTTAAAAACCTTTTTGATTTTGTCATGAGAACTGAAAGCATGCTTTACTTCATGCCTAGTCTCTAAATAGTTCATTTTTACCTCTTTATTCATAGATTTCATGATTTCTTTGGCTAATTCATTGATAGAATACGCTTTATCAGCACCAATGTTAAATATCTCATTATAAGCCTCTTTTACGCTTATACTAGATGCCATAACCTTTGCCATGTCTCCAATATAAGAAAATGCACGTGTTTGCTCTCCATCGCCAAAAATAGTTAATGTTTTGCCTTGCATAATCTGATTCATAAAGATTCCTAACACATTTCTATATTTATCTCCTAAATTTTGCCTTTCTCCATAAACATTATGAGGTCTAAAAATAATATAATTAAGTCCAAAAAGATCTTTTGCATTTTTTAAGTCAATCTCAACTGCATACTTGCTAGTCCCATAAGGATCTGCAGGTACCGGCACGGTTTTTTCATCAAATGGAGGTTTCTGATTTCCATAAACACCAATTGAAGAAGTAAATACAAAGCATTTTACTTTATTATTTACAGAAGCATTAATCAAATTAGCACTTCCTACTAAATTAACCATATAATTAAAACGCCGTATATGAGGACTTAAAATCTCAGCTGCATAAGCAGCTAAATGAAAAACATAATCAATCTTATGATCAGCAAAAATCTTATCAACTAACTCATGATCTACAACACTTCCTTCTACAAAAGTTGCTTTACTATTAACATTATCAGTAAAACCCCCTGATAAATCATCTAGCACAACAACTTCATACCCTAATGCAAGAAGTTCATCTACTATATGGCTTCCTATAAAACCAGCTCCTCCTGTTACTAACACTTTTTCCATGAAAATTATCAACCCCATACCATATATAAACGTTGTGGATATCTGTTCCTGCAGTAAATAAGTATACTTTTAAATAGTCATATTAAACTCTCTATATAATGTATCAAACAAATTTATTTAGAAAAAATGTAAGAAAGCAGGCCCAAAACTTTTCAAATACTGATACAGTTGAAACTGCTTTATTTGATTTTGTAAATGGTTTAAAAATTCCTGATTTTGGTGAGAAATACATTGAAAGACATGTTAAAGAATCCCACACATTATCTAAAAAACAAAGAGATAAATATACTCTTCGCTTTGATGTGCCTGCACATGGTTTTTTTAGATTAAAAGATAATGGCTATGCTAAAAGAAGCAGAGACTTTTTCTCCTTAGGAGAATCACGATATTTTGAAAACCCCTTCAATTTTTCTTTATTCTATGGTTGGAGCTGCATTGCATCTTTAGGATTTGAACCTGGCTTTGATAATATTATGATTAGAGAACTTAAAGGAACCACTGTCAGAGTAAATCCCTTACAAAAAATTAAATGGACTCATGCATTAGTAAGTTTTGCAGTTGATTGGGCAAAAGCATTAAACATTCCAGAAGTAAGAATATTATCTGCAAGTAATAATTATTTAGCTCAAAGAACATATCAAAATCTACAAGAATTAGGATATCTTCCAAGAGATATGACTTTTCAAGAATCTTTACGCCATGAAATTGATCAAGAAACAAAAAATCAAATAGCAAAACATAGTGAGTGGGAAGTAAAACCTTTACCCAACGATACATTTATGCTCTATGATGTTACTGCAAGAAGGCTTAAATTTAATACCTTGCGCAATGGAAACTATTCACTAATACTTACTCCAAAACCTGTTTCAAAGCCTCAGCAACCTTCTGAATCTCCTCATCAGTCAAATCAGAGCTACTTGGCAGATAAAACCCTTTCTCACCAAGCCATTCAGCAATAGAATATTCTCCACTACAATCTGGAGCATTTTCAACAGTTTTATCAACATAAACTGGCTGCTTATGCATAGGAATAAAAAAACTCCTAGTATCAACTCCCTTTTCCTTCAATTCAGACATAACCTCTTCCTTACTCTTACTCACCGAATCATCCAAAACAACACCATACATCCAATACACATTTTTATAACCCTTTAATTCAACAGGTAAAATAAGTGGCAATCCTTTAAGTGCTTTCCCATACCTTTCTCCAAGACTTCTACGAGCTGAAACAAGTTTTTCAGCATTTTCAACTTGTGCAACTCCTATTGCTGCTTGAATATTAGTAAGCCTATAATTAAAACCAACTTTCTTATGGATAAAACGAGGAACCTCAAAAGCATGATTGCGTAATTTCTTCATTTCATCAGCCAACTCAGAATCATTCGTTACACACATGCCTCCTTCACCTGTTGTAAAAATCTTATTAGCATAAAAACTAAAACATCCAATATCTCCTATACTTCCTGCTTTTTTACCATTTAATTCAGCACCATGTGCTTCTGCTGCATCTTCAATAACTTTCAATCCTTTATCTTTAGCAATCTCCATAATTGTATCCATATCACACATATGTCCATACACATGCACAACCATAATTGCTTTAGTATTCTTAGTAATTTTCTCAATTATCTTCCCAGCATCCATACACCATGTTTCTTTATCTGCATCAACAAAAACAGGTGTTGCGCCTGTAAAGATAATCGCATTAATTGTTGCAGCCATAGTAAAAGTAGGAACTATTACCTCATCTCCTTTTTTTAATCCAAGAGCTGCAGTTGCTAAATGTAAAGCACCTAATCCACTAGAACAACTTACTCCAAATTTTGATCCACAAAACTCTGCAAATCCTGATTCAAATTGATCTATAAACTTTCCTGCACTAGAAATCCAATTAGTATCTAAAGCCTCATCCACATATTTTTTCTCATTTCCTGGAAGCCAAGGCTTACATACTGGAATCATTCTACTTTACCTTGTTTTTCAATTTGGTCTCGAGGAACTCTGAATACATCTTCTTCATATCCTTTCCCATGTCTAGATTTCCTTGTAAAAAATAATAACTTACTTTTCTCAAGCGCAATCATACAATGCCACTCAAAAGGATCACACTCAACTTTATCTCCTTCTTCAAGAATAACTTCATTTACCTTAGTTCCATCTTTACTCAAATCTTTTGTTAAATAACGAATTTTCCCAGATAAAATATAATTAATTTGATCTGTTTCTTTATGATAATGCGCTGCACGTTCTACACCTTCTTTTTCAAAGGTGCAAATTCCTGCATGCACAAATGATTCCCCATCTACAACATCAATAATATCTCCTCGATCATCAGTATGTGCTGGTTTTATTTTTTCTACATTTGGCATTGTATCACCTCATTCTACAATTTTCGGTTCAGGAATAGGAATAATAAATTTCCCTCCTGCTTTTCTAAACTTTTCATTATTTTTAATAATCTCTTCTGCAAAATTCCATGCTAATAACAATGCATACTCTGTTTTATCTTCAAGTAATTTTTCATCAGGATAAACAGGAATATGAGTCCCTGGAGTATACTTTCCAATTTTAATCTGCGCCTTTTCCGTAACAAAATCTAGGATCTCTGTATCAATTTTACAATACGTAAGTAAAGTATTTCCTTTTGCAGGAGCACTCATTCCAGCTATTTTCTTTCCTTGTTTTTTAAGATCCATCAATAAATTCCTTAACTTTTCTTTATGCTCTTTAACTTTAACAGCAAATTCTTTCATTCTTTCAATATCGTGAATTTTTTCTTTTTCCTCATTATCAAGATATTCTTTTACCATACCTTGAATAGGATAATTTCCTTTTCTACTAACAAAACATCTAAGAGAACCGCCATGAATTGTTTTTTCTTCAATTTTAAACAATTCCCAACCATGCCTCTCAAAAAAAGCAACTAAAGGCTTAATAGATAAATAACTTAAATGTTCATGATAAATCGTATCATATTCTAATTGATCTAATAAATGTTTAAAATACGGTGCTTCAAAAACAAAAATACCTTTTTCATTTACTAATGCACTAGCAGATTCCATAAATTCATCTAAATCATGAATATGTGCAAAAACATTGGTCGCAGTAAGAACACTTGCTTGACCTTTTTCTTTTAAAATTTGATCAACTGCTTCTTTTCCAAAAAATGCAGGGATAGTTGCTATACCATTTTCAATAGCTTTCTTCATAATGTTTAAACTAGGTTCAATTCCCATTACTTCCATTCCACATTCTTTAAAACCCATAAGTAAAACTCCAACATTACTTCCTAAATCAACAGCTAAACTTCCATCTTCAACTTTAAATTCTTCAATAATGTCTTTAGCCATTTTTGTAAAATGCTCTCTTCCTGTTTTAGTTGTTGAAGATTCATAAGGATAATCCATATTATACATTAATGTTGGATCAACAACATAATCTAATTGAGCTAATCCACAATTTTTACAAAGAACAACTCGTAAAGGGAAAAACATCTCTTTATCATGTAATTTTCCAGGACTCAAAAAATTATCAGCTAATGCTGTGAAACCTAAATCTAGAAACATCTCAAATTCCTTACTTAAACACATTCTACATTGAGTTAATTTCATTAAACTTTCCCCATAAAAAACTAATTTTAAGGCACTTTTAAATGTTTTGCAACTATAATCGCAGTTGCCTCATGCCCTTTCACATTAAGATGAGAATCAATAGGAAAGTATAAATCTTCATCTAGCTTCTTAAAAACAGGCAATAAATCAATATGTTCTATTCCCTCTTCTTCTAAAAATAATAATAAACGAGTATGCAACACATCTAAATTCCCTAAATTTTCCAAAACAGAATCCGGCTTATCATATACTTCTTTTATTTTTTCCTTAAAAGATTCCATAAACTCTTCACTAACTTGTTCTTTAGTTGGAATAATAATAACAGTTAATTCTACACCTTTATTATCCAAATAATTCTTCATCTCTTTCATAATCTCTTGAAAAAATGAAAACCCATTATTCAAAGTTTCTTCATCTAAAAGAAAAGGATACACCTCTGGAGTGTAAGGATTTACTTTTCCAGCATTAACATCTAATCTAAATTTTATTAAATGCAAATAATTATACAAAACGAGTTTATGTGCTAAATACTGTCTTACTTGTAATGAAAATGATGCTTTGGGCAAAGTTTTATCAACCAAAACCCCATTTTCAATTGAAAATAATTCTTGACCTTGTGATCCTATATCATTGCCTATATACAAAGCAATTAATACTTTATCAGGGTTATACTTCATTCCTTCTTTTTTAAGAAATTTTAAAATGTGCTGTGGCCCATATCCACTTAATCCTGCATTAATAATTTCATACTCCCCCAAATTTTCACCCAATAAAGATAAATAAGTCTCATCATCTTCTACTCCATACCCAAACGTAAATGAATCTCCTAATCCAAGAATCCTATTAACCTCATTTTTCTCATAAGAAAATTCTTTGCCACGTAATCCTTTAGAATTATAGGTATTTGTTACGGAAAACTCATCAAATCCTGATATGAATTGGTATGAAGTATCAGGTAAGTATCTTATCCCTATTTCTTCATCATACTTATAATCTAATAAACGTGTAGGTAAAAAAACTCTAACACTTACCTCTGCAACTACTAAACCCAAAATCAACACTACAACTAATAAACAAATATTTTTCCAAATATCTTTCATGTATATGAAAAACAGAGTCTATTTCTTAAATCTTTCGTGCAACACAGAAAATACTTACTCCAAAGGGTAAAGAAATCAATGAAACCATCATTGTCTCTATTTTTAATAAACCATACAATGCACCATTAATAAATCCAGGTAAAGGCTTTAAGTCTGTTTTAGGTGCTCCAGATAACAAATTACTCAATTTTCTCATTATAAATACTAAAGGAAATAAAAAAAAGTTGAAATAACTTATTTTTTCAATTTCAAACCCTGCTAACTCTAATTTTTGTTGAAGATCTTTTTTTGTATATCTTCTTGCTGCTTGACTTGCAACATCATGTTTTCCCCATAACATAGGAAATGCAGAATCTGTTATAAACACTTCACCATTTTTCTTTAAAACTCTATGAATCTCTTTCATCACTTTTACATCATTTAAAATCCATTTATGATACATCACATCTAAAATAAATACAGCTTCAAAACTATTACTATCATAAGGCAAATCCATTGCATCCCCTTCTTTTACTTTTACTAATCCCCTATTTTTACAAAACGTAATAGCCTCTTTACTAAAATCCACTCCACTTATATCACATACCTTTTTAAATTCCTTCATGACTATTCCTGTTCCACAACCAATATCCAAAACTTTTGGCCTGCCACGATAATATTTAAGAAAAAATGTTTTTAATAAATGTCTCTTACCCTTAAACCACCAATAATTCTCTTCAAAGTCATACATTCTTTGATATTCGTCTTCTAACATTTTTTTTAGTATCTAGCCTATTTGGAAAATCTAATCTTCCATAAACCAGTTCCATAGTTCCATCCATGCTTTAACAAATCCCAATGACTTGAGATACTTTTACTCTCTCCTTGTGTTCTTTCTCTATTAACAAAAGGAATATCTTTAATAGTAAACTTTTCTCTTACACAATCTCTTAGGAACTTAATACAATACAATGCATACCCTGTATCCATTAATTTTACTTTATCAAAAACCTCTCTTTTCGCTACAACAAATCCAGTATGCCAATCACTTACCTTAAAGGTTCCTAAAACAGCTCCTGTATACCAATTAAGCATTTTACTAGTTATAATACGAAGCCCTTCTCGATCATCCCCTCCACCAGGAACATACCTAGAACCAATAACAATATCAAACTCAGGTAAAAATTTAACCATTTTTCCCATTGTTTCAGGAGGATGAGCTAAATCAGCATCCATCCAACCAATCATATTACCAGTTGATTCAGAAACTCCTCGTGCAATTGCACTTCCTAGTCCTCTTTCCCGAGTTCTATGAATTAATTTAATCCTAGAATCCTTTTTAGCTAACTGTCCAACAAGTTTCCATGTTTCATCAGGACTATTATCATCAACAACAACCACTTCATGCATCCCTTCTACATGTTTAAATAACCCTTCGATAACTAATTTAATATTCTCTTTCTCATTATACGTTGCCAATACAATAGAAACTTTTTTTTCCACTTTATATCACATTGAATAGAATTTCATCAGATTTATATACCTATCGAAATTATCTATAACTATGAAAATAGGCTTAGTTTCAAGGTTTCCACCTGAACAATGCGGTATAGGTATTTATTCGGATAACCTCTATAAAGGGTTAAAAAACAATAATGTAGAAGTTATTAGAATAGGTAATCTTAAATCTGATACTGAATATAAAATTGATCTCACCTCATTTAATCTAAAAAAAGAACTCAAAACAATAATAGAAAAAGAAAACCTAGATTTGCTTCATATTCAATACATAGCTCCTTATTTTGGAAAATTTAATCTAAATCAAAACCTAATACAATCCCTTAAATTAAAAATTCCTATTATTGTAACTCTTCACGAAGTCCAATATAGTAATAAAGGACTAAAAAACAAAATTTTACGATTTATTGAAAAACAAATTATAAAAAAATCTGATAAAATTGTTGTACATTCTCCTTTACAAAAAGAATTTTTAGAAAAAAGCAATTATACAAACATAGAACACGTGTTAATGGGAATAACTCCTTTAGAGCATAAACCAAAAAATAATAAATCCTTACTTTGCTTTGGTATTGTTTCTAGAGAAAAAGGCCATCCCTTTCTTATCAATGCAATGAAATCTCTTAAAGATCATTCTTTAATCATAGCAGGAAAACCTGTTGATCATACCTATGAAAGCCAATTAAACAATTTAATTCAAGAAAACTCACTTCCAAACGTTATTGCAGATTTTGGCTGGATTAGTGAAGAAGCTAAAGATAAATATTACCTAAACTCTTCAATGGTCATTCTTCCTTATACTTGGGGCCCCTACACCTCAGCAGTTATCCACGATGCACTATCTTATAATCTGCCAGTGGTAGTTACTAAAGTAGGTGCTGTTTGGGAAATCCCTTCAACATATGGAATTGGATCTGTTATCTCTTCAGAATCCCCAGAAGAAATTGTAAAAGGAATTAAAGATATTGAGAAAAACTACGCAAAATACCAATCTTCAATTAAAAAATATCGTGAATTAGCTGATTGGAATGTGTTAGGAAAAACATATACTACATTATATGAACAAATGGTTAAAAATGGTTGAAAAAAAAGAAATAAAATTTGCATTGATCCTTTTTTTAGTTCTAACAATGATTTTTTTCCACACGTTAATTCTAAATCCTGATGAAATGATGTATAGTGAAGCATCTGATGTTGTATTTTATCATTACAAAATGCAAAAAATGAAATTTGATGCAGTAAGAGAAAACACGATTCTGCTTTGGAACCCCATCTACACAATGGGAATCTCCTATGTTGGTGACCCAGAGAGTTTTATGTTTTATCCACTGTATATCCCATTTTACTTTTTTGAGCCAGACTTTCTTTTTGGGCTATTTTCAATGATCCATGTTTTCTTAGCAGGACTTTTCATGTATCTCTTTACAAGAGCTATTAAACTAAAACATTATCCTGCAATAATCTCTTCAATCCTATTTATGTTTTCTCCTAAATTAATGGCGCATCTCTTTGCAGGCCATTATGTATTTACTGCAATTTGCTATACTCCTTTACTTTTATACCTAACCGAGAAGTATATTCAAAAGAAAAAAACAAAATACCTAGCTTTTTTCGCTTTAGCTCTAGCCTTACAGCTACTCTCTCTACATCCCCAAATAGTATTATACTCTAGTAGTTTAGTTGGAGTATATGCTCTCTTCCGGTTGTTAAAAAAAGAAAAATCATCTAGAAAAATAGGAAAGCAGATACTCTTTTTTTCCTTAGCTGTTTTCTTAGCTTTGCTAATATCAGCTGCATATATTCTTCCCATACGAGATGGAGTAATACAATCAGATCGAGCTGCACCTGATTTTGCATTTGTATCAGAATTTTCGATGCCTCCTACTCATCTCATCACCTTATTTGTACCAAACCTTTTTGGCACGCCCTTATCCCACACATATTGGGGTGCAGAAAACTTTTGGGAATTAACGATCTTTGTTGGAGTTATTGCTTTACTGCTTTCACTCACAGCCTTACTTTATCATAGAAACCTTTTCACATACTTTTTTAGCTTCACAGCTTTGATTAGTGTAATTTTTGCATTAGGCAGCAATACCCCCTTATTCCGTCTCTTCCTGTATCTGCCAGGTTTTGCGCTTTTTAGAGCTCCTTCGAGAATTTTAATCCTCTTTGTTTTAGCAGTTGCAATTGTTTCAGGATTTGGTGTTCAATCATTAATGGAAAATCAAAAAGCAAGAAAAAAACTTGGAATAATTACATTAATACTATCTGCTATTCTACTTTCAAGTGTTTTAGTGATACATTCACAGAATCAAGAGATTATTTCCCTAGGTCAAGATATGGTTCAAACACGGCTAGCATCTGGTTTGCTTCCAACAGAAGGCCCTTTTGCCAAATCCATTGAATACTATCTAAGCAATGTACCCTTAGTCTTTAATCAAATTATGCGTGACTTAATTATTTTGACCATATCAATCATAGCGCTTAGCATTACCCTCCTCTACTCAATTAAAAATAATACATTCAATCAAAAAGCAAAAATTGCACTTATAATCATTATCTTCATAGAAATAGGAGCATT
Source organism: Candidatus Woesearchaeota archaeon (assembly GCA_937906345.1). Lineage (GTDB taxonomy): Archaea > Nanobdellota > Nanobdellia > Woesearchaeales > CALCXY01 > CALCXY01. The sequence goes on from CALCXY010000034.1 coordinate 49,217, forward strand.
CTCCCTTCCATTAATAGATACAAAACCTGTTCATGAACTCTATACACCTGACAGAATCATAACTGGCCTGCAGCAAGACTCAGATATGTATCGAATTTTTGATGCAAGCAAAAAATACCCTGATTACCTTGCTCAAGTGCATGACATTGATACAATTGACGTAGGATCAAATGTTATCCCGAATGATTACTTAGATATCTATAACAATCTCAATAATAATCCTGATATGCTTAATTTACTCAATGTGAAGTATTTTATAAAAACAAGTCAATATGATTATACAGTAGAATTAAATAAAGACTATCTCCCAAGAGTATTCTTTACTGAAACACTAGATATAAACAAAGACACTATTCAATCAGTAGAAATAATCACATTCTCACCAAATAAAATTAAAGTAAAATCAGAAACAAACACATCAGGCTATGTATTCTTCTCAGAGCAATACTATCCTGGCTGGAAAGCCTACATTAATAATCAACCCACAGAAATCATAAAATCCCATAAAATCTTTAGAGCAGTTAAACTATCTCCTGGGAAAAACAAAATTACCTTATCCTATTTTCCACAATCTCTCAAATATGGATTAATAATATCCTTAATAGGAATTCTTATTCTTATTTACCTCTTTAGTAAATATAGAAGCGGACAATAATAATTAATAATAGATTTCCGCTTATTGACAATTCAAGCCTAAAACCTCATATGTCAGAAACCTTCGGTTTCTGAGCATGCCAAA
>CALCXY010000035.1 GCA_937906345.1 Candidatus Woesearchaeota archaeon
AGGGGATCAACCTAGGGACCATCTTTCAACATATGATGGCAAAACTGGATTTGCAATAAATCAACCTGTTAATTCTGAAGAGGGAAATTTTAATCAACAACAACTTCGTGATGATAGAATAAGATTCTTTCAAGTTACTGAACCTATGATGAAAGCTGCTCAAGTTATTGCAAAAAAGTGATTATTTAGGAATTAGTATTATACCTTCTCTTTAACCCAAAATCTTATAAATGATAGTTAAATTTTCTATAGTATGTTGATGTTTGATTTATGGGAAACTTTTAATGAGTTAAAAGCTGCTAGAATAAAGTATGGTAATGCAGTTACATTATTAAGAAGAACTATTGGACAAGGGAATAGTTATGAAGATAGAGTAGCATTAGCAGATTTAAAAATTGAAAAATATCAGAAAAAATTACAAATAACAGATAGAAAATTAGCTAATTTATTTGAACGTTTTAGTTTTATTGAACATGCTCCTGATTTGTTATTTGATATGGTAAGTGGATTATCTAGTGGATATGGTTCATTTATTCAATCTGGAGATTATTTAGGAATTATTAATGAAAAATTACATCTAGAAGATTCTAAAATTGAGGAAATTTATCTTTTTAAAGCTGGGAAAGTTCATGTATATGGTTCTAGAATGAAAATAGATGTAGCAGGTTCTGAATTTACTAATAAAACACTCCTTTTACAAGATCCAGGTGATTGGGCAACTGTAGATATTCTAGAAAGACCTGATCAGTTTTTAATTAGAGAACATAATGATCCTGTTCGAATGAATAATGGAATTATGGTGTATTATGATAAAGTGGATTTACCTAAACCTGGAGAAACTAAATATACTCAAAGAGTATTTGCTGCATCTGAAGGTTTAATGCGAGCTGCTAGAGCTTTGAAAACTCCTGTTAGAGATTAAAGAATTGTAATTATTCCTTTGTTTGCATCTACTTCTACTTCATCATTGTCCTTTAGAATTCTAGTTGCGTGTGTTGTTCCGATTATACAAGGAACATTAAGTTCTCTAGAAACTATTGCTGCATGAGAAGTTAATCCACCTGTATCTGTTATTATTGCAGCGGCTTTTCCAATAGCAGGCATTAAATCAGGATTTGTCATAGAACTTACAATAATATCACCTTGATTCATCTTTTCCATATCTTTAACTGTTATGATAATTTTTACTTTACCTTTTACTTTTCCCATGGAAGCTACTGTTCCTTTAATTTCTTTAGTTTCATAATCAATATCTTCTTTGTAATTATCTTTATAAAATTGTTTAGCTTCATTTTCTACTAAGAATTTTTGAGAATTATTTTTTTGAACAAAAATAGAGTAATTCATTCTTTGTTCAATTATTTCTTTAAAATCTTTATTTTGTACAAGTAATTCTTTAATCTCTTCTGGAAGGAAATATCTAATTTGTTCTAATGTAAAGTTTTTTCTTTTCCCAATTTCTTTTAATAATGGTTCTACTAAAAAAAGAGTTTTAGTGATCAATCCTTTTCGATATTCTTTAAAATAAGCTAATTTTCCTACTGCATTTAATATTCTTTGTTCTTCTTGAGAGAATTGTAATTTAGTAGAATATGTTTTCTTTAATTCCTCATTCTTTGTTTGTGTGTCTTTTAAGGTTTTTAGTTTTTTAATTTTTTCAGGTGTAAACTCTTTTATCTTGTTTTGAAAATACTCTAAGGATAATGAGTTCCCTTCATAATCATACTCTAACCATTCCCATTTTTTTGCATGTTCTGTTAAATCTGGATTTTTTTTTTCAATAAATGATAATAGTTCTAATTCTTCTATGATATTCCAAGAATTTCCAGTTGGAAATGTAAAAGCTGAGAATATTTTTTGAGCTTTAATTTGATCAGGAACTTTATCTTGAATAATATTAAAACCTTGTTCTTCTAATGCAAAATCAACTATAAATGGAATTCCTCCATAGAGATAAGTTTTGTTATAATCTTCTACATATTTGGTAAATAATTCAGAAAGTTCTTCATTTGGAGTTGATTCATTAACAGTATTTCCTTTTTCAGCTATATTTTGTAAAACACTAATCTCTTTATCAAAATGAGTTCTTAAAAATTGAATAAAGTTATCTTCTTTTTCTATTTTAGAAACAGCTAGATTACCCACTCTTAGCACATCACTCTTTGAAAAATATCCCATTGATTTTCCATCTTTAAATTCAGAGAAAACACATTCCATAGCATCTCCTAATAATTCTTTAAAACCATGGCAAAGATTATAATAAATACAATAAAGAGGAAATGGACTAATCTTCAATGTGTATTGTCTGTAAAAATCTGTTTTCATATACTAAAGAATGTAGCTGAATTTAAAAATATTGAGGTTTTATATTATCTTAACTATGCCATTATCAGCGTCTACTTCTACGTTCATTCCATCTTTGAGAACTTTAGTTGCATTATTAGTTCCTATAACACAGGGTTTCTTTAGCTCTCTGGCAACAATTGCAGCATGAGATAAAATACCTCCTGCATCTGTAACAATAGCAGCAGATTTTTTCATTAAGTGAAGGTATTCAGGACGAGTCATTCCTGTTACTAAGATGTTGTTTTCTTCAAAATGCTCTGCTTTAGAAGGATCTTCAATAATGCAAACTTTTCCTTGAACCTTTCCTTTATACGCTGTTGTTCCTTTTAGTGTTGAACTGTCTTGATCTTTGGCTAAAAGTTTTTCAACTGCTGATACATTTGTTCCTGTTATAATATTAGTTTTTCCTTCAATAAAAAGAAATGCACTTAGCTTACGAGCAATTAAAATATCTTTTGGAGGCAATTCTTTTGTTTTAAGGAATGTTTCAAATTCTTCTTTAGTAAGTGATCGAATAAGTTCAGCAGGATACGAGGAATCTTTTTCAATTAATTCAGAAAGTGCTTTCATAAATTCAATAGATTCTGTAAAAACAGGTTCTGCATAAATTCTAGCCTCTTCAAAATTGGGAAGGTATTTTTCTAACATATCTTGAGGGAGAAAATCAACTAACACCTTAATTGTAATATGATACCTATAATATTCATAAAGGATATTGTGATATTCTAAAAATTGATTCAGATTAATAGGTTTTCCTTTCCACTTTTTTACAAATTCTACAAACGCATCTGTTTTTTCTTTTAGTTTTTTACAAAGAAAATGTGTAAAGGAATCATCTTCCTTAATTTTCTTTATTACTTTCTTTGCAAATTCTTGTTTTTCAGAAGCTCGTTGATAAGCAAAAGATTTTCCATTTTTCCATATAATTATGGTATGATGCACATATTGATCTACATATTCAGAGAAAGGCTTTTGAGAATAAAAAGAACCCCAACCAGAGAATGATAAAATACTCCAATTTCCAGCCCATTGACTGTTCCAATCAGGAAAAGTAAATTTTTGTAATAATTCTTTGTCTATAATCTTCTTACAACCCCATTATCAGCATCTACTTCTACTCTATCTCCATCTTTTAAAACCTTTGTGGCTATAATGGTTCCTATGACACTGGGTTTGTTCATTTCTCTAGCTATAATTGCTGCGTGGCAAGTAATGCCTCCTTCATTAGTTACAAAAGCTGCTGCACGTTCCATTGCAGGAAGATAATCTGGGATAGTCATTGATGTAACTAAAATATCTCCTTCTTGAACTTTTTCAGCATCTTCTTTAGAATGTAATACTTTTACAATTCCAGTAACTTTACCTTTACAACCCATTGAACCTTTAATTTCTTTAATAAATAAATCAATTTCATCCTTTTCTTCTTGCTCTTTAAACTTTTTTAATGCTTCTCCAGAAAACATTTGAATTTCTTCATCTCCTAATAATACTAATGCAAAACCTTGCCTTCTTTCCTTAGCTAAAGCAGAATAATCATTTCCTGTTTTAAGAGAGGCTTTTATTTCCTCTGCAGTTAAGCAGAATACTTCTTGTAAATCAATATTGAGTTTATCAGCTATTGCATAAAATAAATTCCTAGCTCTAAAACCTGTTCTTACAAATGCGTCCATTCTTTCAGTTCTAAAATACACATAATCTTTTTCTACATCTATAAAATTTCTAAAATCATTATCTGCATTAATCTCATCTAAAATGTTATCTGTTTGCTCTTGAATAGTTTTAAGATGAATGGATAATGAATCATATTGTTTTTGAGGATCTTTAATTGATTTAATACGTTCCATGACATCATTTTCATTCCAAGGATTGCCAAAAAAACCCCTAGTAGTAAGCCATCCCCATTTTTCAATATGTTCTTTAATATCTTCCTTAATATCTTGTCCTAGTTTAAATTTAATAGCTAACTCATACAATTCAAGATTTTCTTTAATACCATCGTTTTCTTTTCTTGGAGTTGTTAATATAGCGAAATACTCTTCTACTTTATCTTTAGGTAATTTTGGTTTGATAACAGTATTAGATAATTTTTCAATAATCGTAACAGTATATAGTGCAGTTGAAAGTAGTTTATACGATTCTTGTAGTTTTTCAAATTGTTCTAAAAGAGTATCGTTTGAAGGGTTGTGAAACTCAATTTTGCTAATGTCATGAGTAACTTTTTCTAGGTTTTCTACAAAACCCTGCCATCTTTTAAATAAATCTACGAAAAATTTAGCACCATGAAGATCATACATTTTTTTAGCATATGCATCTGCCCTATTAATTTCATCTTCATCATAGTAAACTGCCCCTTCAACAACTTTATAATGGTCATACCACATATCTATGCCTGCTTTTTCTTTCATAAACTTTTTATTTTTCCCTTGAGTTATGAAATTAAAAAATAACGGAGATAAGGGCCTTCTTACTATTAATTTCCATTTCATAGGGAATAGGAATGATTTTTAGTTTTTAAAGTTTTAGTATTTAGGAATATTTAAATAGTTAAAAAATGAAAATAAGTTAATGAAATTTAGTTTTGAGATTAGAAAAACACATTTAATTTACTTATTAATCTTATTGATCTTATTCCTAAGTGTAATTGCATATGCACAAGTAAAACAAACTCATACTATAGATGAGATAGATTTTAGTCAACCAATATTAAATGATATTAATTTACAAGGAGCACTAAATACTCCAATGGGAAATCTTGTTCCACCTTGCAAAGGAAAATGGAGAGAAACAGAATATAATCGATGGGTTTGGGATTGTAGTGAAATTGTGATTGATGATCCTATAAATTATATTTGTGAAGATGATGATGGTAATAATCCTTTCGTAAAAGGAGAAGGAGGTTCAATTTATAGAATATTACCTAATGAAGAACAAGAAATTGTTGAATATGGTAGTTCAGATTATTGTAAATATGATGATTCTGCTATTATAGAGGTTTATTGTGAAACACCAAACTCAGATTCATTTGCTAATGAGGAAATACCCTGTCAGTTTGGTTGCGGTTTAGATGCTTGTTATCCTGATACAGTTAGTGCTTCTAAGGTAACTGATTTTCCAAATGATTTAGGTGAACTTGTATCTAATGAAGAAAAAGTATTTGATATGAAAGTTAAAAATTTAGAAAATAAGAAAACTTGTTTTTATCTTGAGTTTGTTTGTGATGAAAATGGAGGATCTTGTCCAATAGGTTCTACATTTACAGAATTAAGTGATAATCATTTATTTGCCTTTAAAAATGGATGGAACTGGTTTGTATCATTAAATCCTTATTGGCTTGATCCCTTTGATACTTGGGTTCATAGATTTTGGGCAAAACCCCAAAATACTCCTGCTAATTCCTATAATGGAAAATTACTCATTTGGAAACATTATATTGGAGCAGTTGATAATCCTTATGAATTACAATATACAGAGTGTCTTGATGAAAAAATAGGTGAATGGCCTTCAATAAAAATGAATGTTCCTGCAATAGCAAGTGGATTACCCCCTGGAGGACATCTTCAGGCAGGAAATGAGATATTTCCTGCTATCATATCATGGACTCCAAGTTGGGAACCAAGAACAGTAAAACTACATGATGAAATTGATTTTACCTTTGATGTAATAAATTAAAAAAGAAAAATTTAAAAAAAATTAACAACCAAAAGTTCCTTCAATTGGACATGCCTTGGATTCTGCGTTTGTTTTTGGAGTTCCTGGTTCAGTTCCTGATATTACATAATCCATAACATCAGTTACATTCCACTCGTGTGGATGATTCCAAGTATTCCAAGCATAACGCCATTCGTTCCAGCCAACATTTAAGTGTTTTACATAAATGCCGTGTTCTGCAAGCATTTTACCTATTTTTCTCCCAGTCATACAAGGGATAGAATAACAATACATAATTACTTCCTTATCTTTTGGTAAAGCTTCAAAACTGGATACAATTCTCTCAACATCTCCATATGCAGAAGTATCTGGATCTTTGTAAGCAGGGATATTTAGTGCACCTGTTACGTGTTCTTCTTCATACTCTTCGTCACTTCTTAAATCCACTAAGATAAAAGAGGTATCTCCTTTATCCATTGCTTTTCTGATATGGTGTGGTGATACTCCTACTGCACCCTCAGCATAATAAAAATCTTTAACGTATTCACTATTTGTTTTTTCATTAAATTGAAACATAAAGGATGTTCCAATTGCTCCACCAATAAATCCAAATATTAGGGATAATATAATGATTTTATATGCTCTTTTCATTTTTGTGTCTTCCATTTTTTTTACCTCGAGGTTATTTATATTATTTTCTATTTTTCAGTATATCCTTTCCGAAATAATGGGTGAAAAATTATTTATCACAGCCACTTAAGGATGCTAGTTGAGCTAAAGATTGTGTTCCTGTTACACGTTCACCATTTATTTCCCAAGTTGGATAGCTTTGAATATCTTCATCTTTGCAGACTTGATTTTGTCCAGCTCTTTCTGGTAAGGAACATTCTACATATGGTAATAACGTAACAGCATCTCCAAACATTTCTTTTTGTGCTTTACAATGACCACACCAATATGCTCCAAAGAAAGTTGCTCCTTTTTCAGTTAAGCAAGTAGCGAGTTTTGCTTCATTAGAGTCTAAATCAATTTTAGGTGCGCATGCAACTAAAACTAATCCTAAAACTAGTGTTAATATTATTTTTTTATTCATCATCCCCTCCTATTCCATGTCCTTCTATAACTTCCATCATAAAAGATGTAAAAATAATTTTATTTTCATGTTTAATTTGCCCAAATATCTGCCATAATCCTGGTTCTGGAAAAGAAACTTTAACTTCTAAGTCAGGACCAAATTTATCAGGCACGGTTGCATCATGATCATCTTGATCACTCATACCAGGTGGACCTCCATGAGTATGCATAAATCCATCTAAACCTGCTTTAACTATTCCAAAATGCATTGGGGCATCTAAAAATGGGACTAAATCTGTTACAGGAACATTATCTTTTTCAATGTGATAAGATAAAGTAACCTCTTCATGAGTATGAGGATGATCTACATCAGTTGAAAATTTTACTGTGTAACCTGATTCACTAATAGAATCAGATACAAATACAGGATCAACATACCTATCAATACCTTGTTCTTCAAATCCTTGGAATATTTTTGTGGTTGATAGGTCTTTATTTATTTTGGAAAGTTTTTCTGCTCCTTCTACATTAACAACAAATTGTTTAGAAAATGCACCTTCATTATTCATTACATCTAATGCTACAATATATTTTCCTGCTTTAGGAAATGTAAATTCAAACTCATATTGGGAAGCAAGTTCCATTTCTTCAGAAACAGTATTAAAATCATCTGGGTGTAAATGAGCAATCATTCCTAAATCTTCACTAATAATTAACATATGCACTTTTCTACCATGATGAGTCATTAAGGGGTATAAAGGTTTTCCTTTATCATCTTTGAAAACTGCTGTTAAACTAGTTAATTCTCCAGCTTGAATAGGACTTGGATTTGTTATTACATTAGCTTGCGCTTTAATTTGTTCCATGCTATGAGAACCATGATCATGGCCTTGCATACATCCTGCTAGTATCAATAAAACTCCAACAATTAAAATTAAATTTATCTTCCCCATAAGCAATTTGAAATTGTTCATCTATTTAAATCTTTCTGAAAGCTTTACAAGAAATGAAAAGCTTTAAATAGAAAGAGTTATTAAAAGAAAAAATGGGGAATAAAAAGTATCTTTTACCTGGTTTAGTAGGAGGAATTACTGGAGTATTATGTTGCGTCGCACCAATAGTATTAGTTCTTTTAGGATTTGGGACAGCGTTTGCAATGATGATTATGCATCATTTTCATTATATTAGTATTATTTCAGGAGTTATTCTTATGCTCTTGATTAGTCTTTATTTAATAAAACGACAAACTGGCACATGTAATTTAAAATCAATTAAACAGCAGTGGAAAACAATAGCAACTGCATTACTTATCATGATTGTAACTTTATTTGCAATCAATTATTTAATTGTCCTACCATTTGCTACTGTTGTTTATGGAAACCTTGAAGTTGAAAAAAAGCCACTTGGGAATATTGTAGAGATAGCAGAGCTCCATCATATGGAACAAATGGTTGATATTGATACAACACCTGAAAATCAAGGCATGAAAGAATTAACTATAGGTGTCAAAGGATTATATTGTGGTTCATGTGGTCCAGCTATCTCTTTTGATTTTATAAGCATAGAAGGAGTTGAACATGTAGATAACTCTTTAAGTGAATTTATTGTAACCTATAACTCTGATATTACAAATAAACATATTATTATGGCTACTATTCATGAGCCGTATACTGGTGAAATTGTTGAAGAAAAAAAAGTTTAGAGGTGTAAGAATGAAAAAAACAAAAAGTATACTTATTATTTTAAGTGTGTTGCTGTTCCTGGGGTGTATGGATCATGCACAAATGGATCATCATGAGGATATTGTAAGAGTTACTATTAACACAGAAGGAGATCCTGTAAAAGGAAATACAGATGCTCCAGTTACCTTAATAGCGTTTGAAGATTTTCAATGTGGTTATTGTAAAGCGTTTAATTTAGAGATTTTACCACAAATGAAAGGATTATTTGATGAAGGAAAAGTTAAACTTGTTTACAAAGATCTTCCTATAGTAAGCAAGCATCCTATGGCTCAAAAAGCTGCTGAAGCTGCTTTATGTGCTCGAATGCAGGGAAAGTTTTGGGAATACCATGATATTATTTACGAACGACAAAAAGAATTGAGTGTAGAGAATTTAAAAATTTGGGCACAAGAGTTAAAATTAGATGGATTGGCTTTTGATGAGTGTTTAGATTCAGGAGCAAAAGAACAGGAAGTGTTAGCTGATTTAGAGCTTGGTAAAAGCTTAGGAGTATCAGCTACACCTACTGTTTACGTAAACGGTAGAAAAATATCTGGTTTAGTAGAATTGGATGAGTATTTTCACTTTATTGAGGAAGAGCTTCAAAACTAAATTTTATTAATCATAAGATATTTTTTTATTAATTTTTTTAAATTCATAACTATTATAAACATACACTGATGAATTGAATCTGGGGAAAATGAAAAAAATACTATTACTACCATTGATTTTGCTCTTAGTAGTGAGTGGAGTGAGTTCTCATGGCTATAGAATCAATGATATAAGCTTAGATTGGAACCCAGAGATGAAAGCAAATGTTTTCAGTGCTGCAAAAGAATTATTGAAGGTTGATGAGGAACCTTATCTTTTAGATTTTGATTATGAATTAATTGTAGTAAAGTATGATAGAATAAAAGAATTGAATGCTTGGGTGCATCCTACAACTTTTGAAATTTATGGATATAGGGATGATAGCATTATAAGCAGCGATACTACTGAGAATTTTAATGCAGAACAACGAAAATCAACAGCCGAACAATCTTTTTTAGATAATGTTCCAAAAGAAATGCAATCAGAATTACAATATAATGGAGAGAAAAAACTCTATCTTGGAACGTATGAATATGCATGGTTTAGATATGTAGATGGAGCATATGTAGGGAATGATAATTTTGCTGTTGAAATTGATCCTAACAATGGAAAAGTAATTGCTTGGAGATTAAGTCCTTTCTTAACACCAAAAGAAAAAATAAAGGTTGAAAGTGCAATAAGTCCAGAGGTTGCTCAAAAGATTGCAGAGATAACATTTAATGCAGAGCCTACTGATCAAAAACCTTTTTTTATGATAGAATTAGATAAACCTGTATGGACAACTAAAGTTAAAAATATTTATCCTTTTTTTGTTCAAGTAGATGCAAGAGATGGTAGTATTCATGCATCAGGTGCTGTAAGGAGTGAATTACCTCAAGATTATTCGTTTTCAGATGTTCCTATTGTTGAATCTGGTTTAATTAAATCAATTTACGCAGGTGATACTCAATGAAACAAAAAATAATTAATTTAGGAATGTTAATTTTATTATTACCTATGCTTTTATTTTCAGGCTGCTCAAATGGAGATGGTTTAGGTGATGATCCTGATTTTATTAAAGCAAAAAAAATAATTCAAGCAAATATGGATAAATATACAGATGAAGAAGCTTCTGGAGAATTAATAGATGGTGTGAGAGTTATTGAAGTAACTGCTTACCAGTTTTATTTTGAACCTACAACTATTATTGTTAATCAAGGTGAAAAAATAAGAATTAAGTTTTCAAGTGAAGACATTCCTCATGGTTTTGAGATTCATGGCTATGAAATTCCTGGATATGATTTTAATGAACCTGTTAGACCTGGATTTCCTATTGAAATTGAATTTGAAGCTAAAGAACAAGGAATCTTTGAGTTTATTTGCAGTATTTATTGTGGATTTGGACATAGTGCTATGAAAGGATTGTTTGTTGTGAGGTAATTATTCATCACAATTTTCAGAATGGATGCATGCTTGATAACCTACACTTTTCATCTGTTCATTTGTTTGGGAAATTTTCCCATAACTAATAAGAATTCTATCTAAATCATGGAATAGGTAAGAATCTGGATTGATGATCTTTTCTCCATTTACTAAGACTTGTAAAATATTGTCAGAATCAGAGCAATAGGTTTGTTCAACACTTTCTTGTTTTTGAATTAATTCTGGGAAAGAAATACAACTATGATTTAAAGAACCACCAATAACTCTAAAAAACATTCCTAGTCTAACACCTATAGCGTGAATATGAATAACTCCAGATTGATTCTCTCCTGGGTGCATATGCACAAACCTTGAGAAACCAGAGGTTCTCCAAAACTCAGCAGAACCCCACTCAGGTGCTTGCAGCTCTGGATATGACATATTAATTTCTTTTCCCTCAATAAAAACTTTATAATCAGCATGAATATGTTGAGAATCTAATAATCCTAAACCAGATAAGTGTTCTAATTGTTCAGCATAAATAATTCCATTTACAATTTTATCATTTAAAGTAGTTGTGTTACCCTTATATTTAAAATAGAAAAGGATTAAAATCAGGAATAATATGAAGATTATAATTTTGTAATACTTTTTTTTCATTGATGGATTGAATATTTGATTGTTTTTATAGTTTTCTTAAATTAAGAATTTATTAGATATTTCATTCAAAATTTAATTTTGAAACAGGCAGTAAGATTTAAATACTAGTTCTCTTCATATTGAACTATATTTTAGGGGGGATTATTATGAAAAAAACAATGTTATTATTAGCTATGTTAAGTATTTTTATTCTTGCGTGTGGAGGAACTCAAAAAACTGCTCCAGAAAGTCAGGTAGAGAAACAGATTCTTGATGCCTTAACAACACCTCCAGCTCCACCATCAATAGCTGGAACACCAGCAGATGATGCAGTCCAAGAAACAGAAGTAGTAGCAGATACAACTACCACAAGTGCTAAAGTAGTTGAGATTGATATGATTGCAAAGCAATTTGAATTTATACCAGGAGTTATTGAAGTGAATGAAGGAGACACTGTTAAGATTCATGTTACAAGCACTGATGTTGCACATGGTTTAGCTATTCCAGAGTTTGGAGTAAGGGAAAGCTTTGATAAAGGAGAAATGGTTGATATTGAATTTGTAGCTGATAAGAAAGGAGAATTTAATTTCTTTTGTTCAGTTCCTTGTGGATCAGGACATAGAGCTATGAGTGGAACCTTAATTGTTAACTAAGATGGGCAAACTAGACAAGTATAGTCATAACAGTCATGCAATTATTAGAATAGTGCTAAGCCTTGTTTTTTTATGGTTTGGCACTAATCAACTTTTGCATACTGAAACTTGGGTGAGTTTTTTACCTGAGTGGGTTTTTTCCTTATCTATGAATCCAAGCAGCATTATTGTTATGAATGGTGTGCTTGAAACTATTTTGGGATTGTTGCTCTTGTTTGGTGTTTTCACAAGATTAGTTTCGCTGATACTTGGATTGCATTTATTGAGTATTGCATTTACCGTAGGATATAATGATGTAGGAGTGAGGGATTTTGGATTGGGATTAATTACTTTAGCTATCTCATTACATGGTCAAGACTCATTATCTCTTGATAGAAAAATTAAAAATAGCAATTTAAAAAATAATATTTTATTTAGATTAGGATACATCATTGACAGTAAAGATGATCAGTAAAAATGCCATACACACATGCTATCAACCCAACTCTTTTGGAGTTAGGACCGTTTGAAATTAGGTTTTATGGTATTGTGTATGCTTTAGGTTTTTTCTTAGCGTATTGGTTTATTAAGAAAGCGAAAAAACAAGGGCTTTTAGATATTCAGGAAGGAGATATAGATAATTTTATCATTTACTTAGCATTAGGCATTATTTTAGGAGCTAGATTAGTTCATGTGTTTTTATGGAATCCTAGTTATTATTTACAAAACCCTCTTGAGATATTAATGATTTGGAAAGGTGGCTTAGCTTTTCATGGTGGAATTTTAGGAGGTATGCTTGTTGCATATTGGTTTTGTAAAAAGAAAAATTTATCATTTGGAAGGGTTGCAGATGTTCTAAGTATTCCAGCAGTATTTGCTCTTGCACTTGGAAGAATAGCTAATTTTATCAATGGAGAGTTATGGGGAACTGTAACTAATGTAAATTGGTGTGTTAATTTTAAGGGAGCAGAGGGATGCAGACATCCTAGTCAATTATATGCAGCATTTGGAAGATTTGTTGTTTTAGGATTCTTATTAGTATTAAATCAAAAAAAGAGAAAAGATGGGTTTATTTTTTGGAGTATGTTTGGATTATTAGGGTTAAGCAGATTAATTGTTGATTTTTTTAGAGAAAATGCACGAGTTATTGGATTAAGTTTAGGGCAATGGTTAAGTTTAGCTATGGTGATATTAACCTTTTGGGTTTATTTTAAATATTACCGAACTGTTGAAGAAGAAAATGAAGAAAGTAATGAATCTGAAAAAACTGATTAGTTTTTCCTTGTTATTAATTATTCTCAGTTGTATTGTTTCAGCAGAGAGTAAGTATACAAGGGAAAAATCAGAAGAGCTGAAAGATCTTATTCATTGGAAAGAGTATTCTCCAGAAACCTTTGACTTAGCAATTAAAGAACAAAAACCAATCTATTTTGTTTTAAGTGCTCCTGCTTGGTGTTATTGGTGTCATGTTTATGAATCAGAGGATTATTTGTTTCAAAAAGATTTGTATCCTTACATTAATGAGCATTTTATTCCTATATTTGTAGATGCAGATAAAAGACCGGACTTAGTAAGAAAATATTTGGAGGGAGGATGGCCAAGCACAACTATTTTCACTCCAAATATGCAGAGGATTGAAGGGTTTACTGGGCCGAGAGATCCAGTAGGGCTTCTTGAGTATTTAGAAAGTGTAGTAGTATTTATTTCCAATCAAGAATTTACTTTTGAACAACTAGGAATTACTTATGAAAAAGAAGAAGCAGTTATTCCTTCCCAACAATCACTAGATCAAATAGAGCCTGCTATTCTAGCTTTTGTCAAGGAGAGGTATGATCCTGTGTATGGTGGAATTGGTTTAGGTGATCTTCCTGAATGGAGAGAAGGGCAAAAGTTTCCACAAACCTTAGGGTATGATTTTTTATTAGAGCAGTTTGAATTGAATCAAAATAAGGAATATTTAGATATTGTAACCTTTACTTTTGAAAATCAATATACCTCAAATGAACTTAATCCTTATCGATTATACGATCCTATAGAAGGAGGATTTCACAGATATTCTACAAAGAGAGACTGGACTATTCCTCATTATGAAAAAATGCTTTATGATCAAGCTAAGTTTTTAATAGCATTAGCGCATTATGAATCTATTAGTTCTAGTAAAATAACAAAGGAAATGTTTGAAGGAACAATTAGCTTTGTTATGGATAAGATGTATGACATGGATGGAGGATTTTATTCTAGTCAAGATGCTCATTTAGAAGGAGAATATTTTGAACAATCACAAGAGATTAGAGAAACTTTAGAGCAGCCTTATATTGATAAAACAAAAAATATAGACCTCAATGGGATGATGATAAGCTCATTACTTTATGTTAATTCAGTTTCTGAGAATAATTTTGATGAACAGATTAGGAAAACTTTAGATTTTATGGAAAATGAAATGGTTGGAAAAGAAGGATCATTTTATTATTTTGATTATGAAAAAGAAGAATCATTTCTTACTGGGCAGACGCTTGCAAATTCATATGGATTATTAGCTTTTATTGAAGGATATGAACATTTTGAGGATGAATCATATTTGAAAACAGCTGAAAAGATTGGGAAATACAGTTTAGACAATTTATTTGATTGGAACTCAGGAGGATTTTTTGAGAGAAATAGTAAAGATACTGAGTTTTATGCACCTAATGAACGAGTTGATTTATCTAAACCTTATGAAGAGAATGGTGTATTTGCTTATGGAATGTTAAAACTGTATCTTGCAACTGATAATTTAGAGTATTTAGATGCTGGAATGAAAACTCTTGGCTGGACAATGGTAAGGTTAGGAGGATTAGATCAAAGTTATTATGTTGTTGAAGCTGCACAAATTGTGAAGGAAAATAATTTAATTGAAGTGTATAAAAATAATTTAGAGGAGATTAATGGGCTTGTTGAGAAAAGAAAAAAATCTTTTTTTGTCAATGATTTACTTGATCAAGAAACCAATACCATTAATTTAGAAAATGTACCTCAATTAGGAAGTGAATTTGCAAATGTAGGCTTTATTATTCTTTTAATTTTAGCTTTTTTTGCAGGTTTACTTAGTTTTATTTCACCATGCACCTTACCAGTATTAACTGCTTACTTTGCACAAAATGTTCATGCTAAGCGTGGAGAGATTTTAAAGAATACATTATTGTTCTTCCTTGGTCTTGCGATAGTGTTTTCTATATTTGGAATGGGAGCTACTTTTTTAGGTTCATTATTTAGAGAATATCGTTTTGCTTTTACAAAAATAGCTGGAGGAATAATAATTCTTTTAGGAGTTATGCAATTAACTGGAAAGGGTTTTTCGGGTTTGAATTTGAAAATTAATCATAAAAAATACAATTATGGCTCGTTTTTATTTGGAGCAGTGTTTGCAATAGGGTGGAGTGCTTGTATAGGTCCTATATTGGCTTCTCTTTTGTTGTTATCAGCAACAACAGAGACTATCTTTAAAGGAACTGTTTTATTGTTTATCTATGCTATAGGACTTGCATTGCCTCTTATCCTTATATCTATGTGGTTTGATCGCATTAAGAATGTAAAATTTTGGAAAATTGTTCAAGGAAAAATGATTTCTCTAAAAATAGGAAAAGATACTTGGCATTTGCATAGCACTTATATTGTATCTGGAATTATTCTCATAATTATTGGAATTCTTATTTTCCAAGATTATTTATTTGCTTTAAATAATTTAACACTCCAAAGTAATTGGGTTCAAGAAATTATTGTTAAGGGTGAAGAATTAATTAAACAATTGCTTTTATCTTAATCCTATAATAGGGCATTGAATAACAATCCTAAAATTACAATTTGAGGCACTGTTATTAATGGAAGCCACATAGCAGATTTTCTACCAATATTACTCCAGATTAAACCAATCTCTGTATAATCTGTTGCAACTCCTGCCATTAAAAATGTGAAAGAGTTTCCAAAAGCGCCTGTTTGATTATAAATTTCAAATGCTAAAGGGGATGAACCTTCAGAGCATACCTCTATAATTGTAGCAATCACTAAAGTAACAATGAGTCCTAATAATGTAGGACCCATATATTGATGGAAAAAGTGAGTTGGAACAAATGCTCTAGCAAATGAAGCTAAAATTAACCCAATTAATATCCAATAGGTAACCATTTTATTAAGAGCCCACATTCCTGTAAAAAGTCCATTAAGATCTTCTTTAAAATTAAATGAATATGTTTTAAATCGAGACTTTACATCAGTCCAAAATGAAAAATCTTTGAATTCATGTTTAGGTGATTGCTCAATGAGTTTATATTTTTCCAGTTTTTGATAAATAAAACCTGTTATTAATGCAATTATTAATGCTGATACTACTAAAAACAATGCTTTTACACCAAAAAAACCAAATAATAAGATAGTGATAGGAATATTAGCCCAAGGTGAAGCTAATAAAAATGTAATAACAGCAGGAATTGATGCGCCTTTCTTATGTAATTGAATAGCAATAGCTAATATTCCATGAGAACAAGCACTCATTAAAAAACCAAAAATAGCTGCGTTAAAAATAGTAGAACGTTTAGATCCTGCTAAAAACTTAGTGATATATTCCCTTGGAATATAATAATCAATAATTCCACCAATTAATAATCCTAATAAGATTGCCCACCAAATTAATGCAAAAAATTCAATAAACGCAGTCCAAACAGGGTTTAATGGTTCAAAATAATAAGATGCTATTAAGATAATGATTGATGATAATAAGATGATCCAAAATTTATCTAAATACCAAGGCCATGGCTTTCCTTTTTGATTTTTTTTAAATTTAATAATACAATTATCACTACAAAAATAATTTTTCTCATATTTGAGTGTTCCTTCCATTCCGCAAATTGGGTCTTTGGGCATAACCTCTACTTAGAATGTAACTTAATAAATATTATGGTTCAAGAAACAGATCTAGAAAATTTAAAAAAAGCATTCATTTTTCTTTTAGCACTAATAATATTTTTATTTGTCTTTTGAATATGAATAGCAAATGCATCTGCTAAGTGTTCTTCTTTACTCAGTTCTTTATGAAATGTTGAAAAACTTGCTAAAGGTGAGACTAGTTTAAAGAGATTTACTGAGAATTTATACAGAGATGAGCGGTTTTTAATATGACCTAGCTCGTGTAGTAAAACAGCTTCTATTTCCTTTCTGTTTAATAAGTCAATTAAACCTAAAGTGATGAAGATTTGAGATTTAACATATTTAATAGAGAATGCTTGTGGCTTAGCTTCATTAAGAATTTGGATTTGAGGATTTTCTATCTTAAGCTTAATTGCATGTTTTTTAACAAAGTTGTGTATCCAATGTTTAGCAGCATTATCAGTTTTAATGGATTTTTTCTCAAATCGTTTAATATAAATTAATGGGCCTAAAAATACTCCAAATACTAATGATATAAGTGCTGTTATGCCTAACATTGTAAGAATTTTCCCTAATTGTGAACAATTATTAAACATAGCTTGGCAGCCTTGGAATAATGCAAAAAATACAAAAGGAAAAATCAATGTAAACATGTGAGCATACATTATTCCTAATTTCTTTTTAAAACTAAGTTGTTTATATTTTTTTAATACAATAAAAAGTCCTAATGAGAGTAGTAAAGAAACTATCACTAATCCCATCTTAAAAGGGTCATAAAAAAAACTTACCATACATTCGCTGCAAGCCATTTTATTTTGAAAACCTCTCGTTAAAGTAAACAGTTGCTGTTTTACCAAACTTTGTGATCATTTTGTCAACATTGCTCTCTATAATAGATCGTTCAAATTGTTTTTGATCTTTTAATGGAAAATAAATATAACGCAAGCCGCCACGAGCTGTTTCGACTTCTCTGCCTACAATGCCTTTTTCATGCAACCTATCTAGAATAACTGCTACGCTTGTTAAAGCTACTTTTTGATTAGATTTTAATGTGTTAAAAATATCTCTTACTTTGGCTTTCTTTTTCTTCCAAAGTAAATTTAAAACATCGATCTCTAAAGGACTCAGAATAGATTCATATTTTTTAATAGTAGCTTTCATGTTCCCACAATAAGGATAATTGTGTGTTGAGTATATAAACTTTATGATTCTTTTACGTGGTTTGTAAAGCTTTGAAAAAATTTATGTTTGAATTAATATTTCATGTAAAAGTGATTTTTAGTAACTGCATTCCCGCCAGCCAAAAAAAGCTATAAGCTTGACGTAAGAGCCCCCTCCCCCCACCCAAGGAATGTAGGAGCCAATATGCTAGACAAAAAGGCTCCACACCTTTATGTGCTGGAGTCTACACTTTTTAAACAAAATATGAAAGATGGTTCAAAATTATCACAACCTTTAAATAATAGAACCTTTACAGAAGGTGTAAAGCTTAGGATTGTGGGTATTTCAAAATTAAATTTGAATAATCTAATAAAATATAATAACTGCTCACATACCGAAAAATATTTAAACCCTTACAAGCTTGTTCACTTTTATTACAAGGGGAGGGTATACAATGAACAAAATTCAATTAATATTAGTTATTGTGATTGGGCTTTTAGTGGTCTTATCAGGATGCTCATCTAGTGGCTATCAAAGCACTGGCGCTGCATCTTACCAAAACAACGAAAAGTATGTTGGTGGTGGATGTGGAGTAGCACAACCTGCAGAAGGAGACTTACCAACTAGTGGTGGTTTAGCACCTGTGTTGTAACCATGAAAAAACTCACAAAGCATCAATTAATGATGCAAAAGCAGCGTGAACAAAGTATTCAAGCTCATCAAGAACATGAAGAGCGAGAAGAAAGACACGAATCTATTGCAGAAGAAACAAAAGGTAAAAAAAATAAAATATTCATGTATTCAGGGATAGCAGCTGTGATCCTTTTGGCGATTGCAAGTATTCCTGTTTACTCATATTATTTCACACCAGGACCTTTCGATGATTTTGCCAAATGCTTGAAAGAAAATGGAGCAGTTATGTATGGGGCTGATTTTTGCCAATACACAAAAGGTCAAAGAGCAATGTTTGGAAAATCAATGAAACACATTAATTATCAAGAGTTCACAGAAGGAGAAGATATAACAGTAACTCCTACCTGGATTATTAAAGGAGAAAGAATTGAAAATGCACAATCATTTGAAGCATTAGCAAAGTTAACTGGGTGTAAAGCGCCTATTTAGGAGGAAAAAATGGAAGAGAAAAAAGAGCACGATGCTCATAAAACACATCATACAGTTCATCATAAAAAACCAATGTTTAGTAGAAATATTATGATTCTTTTTGGAATTGGAGTTCTCCTTTTACTATTTAATCAATGGCAAATTTCAAGTTTAAATACTATGCTTACTTATGGACTTCCTTCAGGAGCAAGTGGAGGTTCAAATTCTGGATCCTCTACTTTAAGTTTAAGTGGAGGAAAATCATTAGATGATGTAAATGTAGAAGATATTAAATCTACAGCCCAAGGAATAGCTGCATTATTTGAATTAGATCAAATAAAAAATACTGATGATGCCATAAAATTGATGATTCCTACAGGGACTCCAGAATATGGAGAAGCTATGGGTGTAACCTTTGATGATCCTGTTACATCTTTAAATAACTTAGCACGAGTTTATCCTGCATTAAAACAACAAGTGCAAGGTGATAATCCTGAAGCTTTTGAGAGATTTGCACATCTTGCATCAACACCAAAAGGTATTTCCTGTGAATACTGTTGTGGAATAGGTCCAATTGGGGCAGATGCTAAGGGTAATAGTAGATGTGGTTGTAAACACAATCCAGGTGTTCTAACACTTGCGTTATGGCTTGTGGCTAACACAGAGTATAATGATGCAGAGGTTTTAAGAGAAGTATACAAATGGAAAACACTTTGGTTTCCAAAAAATATGGTGACTTTAGCAACTCAGATAGCTGGAGGAGATGACTCAGTATTAAGAGACTTACCAGGAATGGTAGGAGGATGTTAGAATATTTTTTTATTTTTACATTAATTATTTAACAAAAACAATAGGAGGAACAAAAATGAAACAAAGCACAATTGTAACAATTGTTTTAGTAGCATTAGTATTAATTGCATTAGTTCAAGCTTTCCAAGTAAATGGATTAAAAGGCAAAATTGGACATGCATTAGAAACAGGTGCAGTATCAGGAGGTTCTGGAGCTACATCAACTAGCACACAATCTGGATCTGGTTCTAGTGGAGGCGGTAGTTTACCAACTAACATTCAAAACTTACCAACAATGGTTGGCGGTTGTTGATACTCAAATAAAAAAGGTAAAGAGATACAATGACTGAAAAAAAGTTTAATTTTAAGGATAAGAATACTCTTCTTATCCTCTTATCTACTATTCTCTTAGTGGTGTTGTTTCTCAGCACTATCCAATTAGGGAGTATTGGAGATATTGTTTCTGGAGAAAAAAAAGAAGTAAAGCTTCCAGAGGTAAAAGTAACTTTATTAACGGTTGATTGTGAAAAATGCATTGAAATGGATGGAGTAGTAGAAGCTATCTCTAGTGATCCTGTAACCTTAGTAACTGAAAGGGTTGAAGCTTTTTCAGATGAAGGTAAAAAACTATTAGAAAAATATGAAATTACACAAGTTCCTAATATTATTATTGACGGGCAGCTTTCTCCTGAATTAATAACAAATTTTGGTGAATTTTTACAAGATAATGGGAAAGTGTTTACTTTCAAAAACTTACCTGCTCCTTATGTAGATACTCAAACTGAAAAAATTGTTGGAGAAGTAAGTGTAGTATCTATAGTAGATAAAACTTGCACTATTTGCCAAGAAATTAATCCTTTACTAGGACAACTTGAAAATATTGGTATCTTTATCTCTGATAAAAAAGAATTAAATCACGATAGTGATGAAGCAAAAGAACTTATTGAAAAATATGATATTAAAGTTATTCCAACTCTTATTATGAGCAAAGAAGCAAGACAATATCCTGATTTAATTGAAGCTTGGGCAGATGTTGGTATTATAGATGCAGATGGATCCTTTGTTTTAACAAATATTTTGCCGCCATATAAAGAAGTATCAACAGGGAATTTAGTTGGAAAGGTAAAATTATCAATTTTATTTGATAGTGATTGTGATGAGTGTTACAAACCAGAGGAATTTCATATTCCTATTCTAGAAAATTTAGGAATTTACATTGATAGCCAAGAAAAAATTGGACTTACAACTGCTAAAGGAAAAGAATTAATTGAAAAATATAGCATCACAAAGATACCGACTGTTATTTTAACTGGAGATACTGATTCCTATAAAGCATTCACATCTGTATGGGATAGTGTAGGAACCATTGAAGATGATGGTGCATATGTGTTTAATGGATTTCATATTGTAAATGGGCCTTATAAGGATTTAGAGACCAATGAAGTTATTATTCCTGAAACTCCAGATCCAAATGCACAAGCTGCTGCTCAAGTTGCTTCATAATTACTAATTATTATTTAATTATTAATTGAGGATGATTATGAAATCTAAAAAATTCCTATTTTTTTATTTAATAATGTTCTTGATACTTATGAGTAGTTTAGTATTAGCTCAAAGTGACTTGCCTATTGGAATACAAAAAATTATTGAATATAATTTTCAAACGAGTTATGAAATTTTATTGAGTGTTTCTTTTTTTGTAGCTTTTGTTGCAGGAATATTGGGAATACTTAGTCCATGCATTTTGCCTTTTATCCCTGCTTATTTTTCATATAGTTTCAAAGAAAAAAAGAACATTACGAAGATGACTCTAATTTTCTTTTTAGGATTTTCAGCTGTTTTTGTTACTATGGGAATTATAGCAGGGTTTATAGGAGAGCAATCTCTTTTATTGCTGCAAGCTCCTTGGATTGTAAGATTAGCTGGAGCATTTTTAGTGATTATGGGAATAATAACAGCTTTAGGTTTAGGTTTTGAAGGACTCTTTAAACATAAAGTAAAACCTGCTAATGATAATATAGGAACTTTTCTCTTTGGAATGTTTTTTGCATTAGGATGGAGTGCTTGTTTAGGTCCAATTTTAGCAGGAATATTAGGAATTGGAGTGTATCTTCATAATTGGTTTTACTCAGGAATCTTATTATTATTTTATTCTCTCGGGAATTTAGCACCTCTTTTCCTTCTCGCTATTTATTGGGATAAACATCATTTAGAAAATAGTAAATGGCTTAAAGGAAAAGTGTATACATTCAAGATATTAGGTAAAAAATTCTATACTGTTACCATAAAAATCATATCAGGTTTACTTTTTATTTTAATAGGAGTAGTAATGCTTATCTACAAAGGAACATCTGTTGTAAATACATGGGATGTTTTTAATACTAAGCAATATTTTTATCTTTTACAAGAAAAGCTTATAGCCTGGCAGTATAATAATATATTAGGAGCAGTATTATTTATCATTTTCATTGGATTATTGTATTGGGGTTTGAAAAGAAAAAAGAGGAATAAAGAATAGGGGATATCATATGAAAAGTAATTTTTTAGGATTTTTATCACTCATTAAAAAAGAGTATCAACTCTTTTCATTTATGTTGCTTTTCGATGTTTTATTTATTCTCCTTGTTGTTAATATTAGAATTTTAGCCTTAGGCTTTATTGAGATCATAAGTCCATTATTAGCATATACCCCTCCAGGAGTTCAATATTTTTTCTCAGTGATTATATTTCTCATTGTTATGTATATTTTTATCTTGATTCATATTGTATTCAAATACTTAGTGGTAGGTAAAAGTTTTGAAATACTTCACAAAGAAAAAAAGGAGAATCTTAAACAATTTATTAAATTGAATTTGATGATTTACACACCAATCTTAGTTTTATTAGTTTTTTTAATTGTGATTAATCCAACAATTTACTCTTGGCTTTCAATTCAAAATCTAGGGAGATTGTTTATTCCTGCAACTATTCTCCTTATTGTTTTTGTAATTGGAATATTATATCTTTACACCCTTATCAATTTTATTCAGGTAAAAGCATTTAATTTTGACTCCATAAAAACAATTATTAAAAGAGCTTTTAAGAAAACTACATCTGCAAAAGTCTATGGTTTTTATTGGTTTGACATTAAAGTGATTATAGGATATGTTATTTTCTTTATCATTGTTACATTAATTGCAAGATCTTATCTTTTTACTACAACAAATGCATATGTAAATTACATGGGACCATACAAAAGCTTTATATCCTTTACCTCATACCTTATTGGATATATTATCCTTTTATATAATCGGTTAAGTTTTGTTAAAAATGGTTCCATATCAAGCAGTTAGCTACTTTACATTTGCATCTTTTACATTGTATCTGTATAGCTTGATGATTCTCATTGGTGTTGTTGTAGGATATTTTATTTTTGTTGGAGAAATTAAAAGAAATAAATTAGATTATTCTAAAAGTTTAAGTTTAGTTTTTTGGCTGTTATTAGGAGTATTTTTTGGTTCTCGTGCTTTTTTTCAATTTGGTCCTTGGAATCAAAATGAAATTTCATTTTTGCAAGGAATTCTAAAAACATTCATACCTTGGATGGGATCTGGATATGTGATGTTAGGAGGAGCTACTGGAGGAATACTAGCTGCTTGGATCTATCTTAAGATTCATAAGATGCATTTTTTTAGATATATGGATCTCCTTAGTATAAGTAGTGCACTTGCAATGGTTTTTGGAAGGTTTGGATGCTTTTTTGCATTTGATCATCCAACAACTGCAACGAGTTTACCTTGGGCATTACAACTTGGAGAACAGAGTTTTCATCCCACAATGATTTATGCTAGTATTTTCTATTTTCTTTTATTCTTATTCTTAATGAGTCTAAATAGAAATAAACTTTATGATGGACAGATTTTTCTCACAACAATGGTTTTATTTCCCTTAGCAAGGTTTTTAATGGAATTTACAAGAATTTACGATACTTTATTTTTTGGTTTAAGTGCATCGCAAATAATTAGTTTAACATTTCTTGTTATTTTTGTTCCCATGTATTATCATTTTAATAATGCAATTCATAAAAAAGTTCAGCAAAAACCTATTAAGATGGATTTTCTTTTATTTAGCATATCTGGAGTGATTTTAATTGGTGCTGTTTACTTTGTAAGTGCTTGGAATTATACGTATTCATTTATTTTATTTGTTTTAGGATTAATACTATTACTACATTCAATCTTTAAAACTTACTCTATTACTTTTAAAACTATTAAATCAAATGATGCAATAAAGAATTTAGTTGTTATAGGTGTTACGCTTATTATATTATTTTCTCTATCCGCTGTTATTCAGCGAGTTGTAGGATCTACGCTTGATAAACCTTATTTACAAGATTGTCCTCACAAGCAAATTGGTAATAATGAATCAAATATTTATATTATGTATTTTGAAAGTCCTTACTGCACATTATGCTGGCAAAATGAGATTTTTGTTTTTCCTAAATTAGAGGAAAATATGATTGATGAGTATTACATGGAACATTTTGATATCAGACATTGCAGTGAAATTAGTAGTAGCTTTGGAATATATGGAACTCCTGGCTATGTCATGGAAAATACAGATACAGGATTACAATTTATCTATTATGGTTTTAGAAGTTATGAACAAATTAAGAGAGATATTGAGGAGTTGAAAAAGAGGGAGTAAAGTAATTATGATTATTAAACTGATTTTAAAGCAATATCTAAGTCCTGAATAAGATCTTCAACGTTTTCTATTCCAATTGAAAGCCTCATTAAATTATCATTTATGCCTATATCATTTCTTTCTTTTTCTGATAAATAAGCATGAGTCATCAGAGAAGGAACATTAATTAGAGATTCAACTCCTCCTAAACTTTCTGCAAGTTTAAATATTTTTAGATTATTCAAGAATAAATTTAATTTTTCCTTAGTGCCTAGGATTTCAAATGAGATTATTCCTGCATATCCCTTGAATTGTTTTTTAACAATTTCAAATTGAGGATGAGATTTTAATCCAGGGTAAATGACTTTTTTTATTTTTTGGTGTGTTTCTAAAAAATGAGCAATTTTCAAAGCATTTTCTTGATGTTTTTCCATCCTGATAGCTAGTGTTTTAATGCCTCGTGCTACTAAGAAACTATCAAAAGGAGAAAGTATAGCACCTGTTGCATTTTGATTAAATTTTAATGAATCATATAGTGATGAATCATTTACCATGATAGCACCCCCAATTGAATCAGAGTGTCCATTGATATATTTTGTTGTGCTGTGCAAAACAATATCAGCTCCTAACTCAAGAGGATTTTGAAAATAAGGACTTAAGAATGTGTTATCTACTAAAACTAGACTATTCTTTTTTAGTTTTGAGATTTTATTAATGTCGCAGACTTTTAATAAAGGATTTGTAGGTGTTTCAATCCAAATGAGTTTAGTATTTTCTTGAATAGCTGATTTTAAGTTATCTATTTTAGTTAAATCAACATAGTCAACATGTATCTTAAATTTTTCTTTAAAAATTTTATCAAAAAGTCGTTTTGTTCCCCCATATAAATCATCAAAAGCAATCATGTGATCTCCTGGTTTTAACAATGTTAATAGTGCAACTGTTTCAGCAGCTAAGCCTGATGAAAAAGCTAATGCAAACTTAGCATTTTCAAGTATAGCTAGTTTTTTTTCTACTAAAGATCTACTGGGATTTCCTGCTCTTGAATATTCAAATTCTTGAGAAGTATCTAAGTTTGGTTTGATAAATGTTGATGAGAGGTGAATAGGCATAGTAGCATCTCCATGTTTATTCTGATATTCTCCCTCATGTATTATTTTTGTTTCAAATTTTCCATGCATCAAAATCACCATAAATATTTTTACTGAGATAGTTATTTGAACCATCAGGAAAAATAGTAACTATATTCTTATTAGGATTTAATCTAGCTATTTTATAAGCAGCCCATGCAGTAGCTCCAGAGGAAGATCCAATAAGCAATCCTTCTTTTTTAGCTAAGAATTTTAACATCTTATGAGTATTTCTATCAGATACAGTTATTATTTCATCTATTAGTTCCCAATCAATAAGTTTAGATGTTTCTATTTTATCAACACCAATACCCTCTGTCTTATGTTCTTTGAGCTTACCCTTTGCTAACACTGAACCTTCTGGTTCTACACCTATTGTTTTTATATGTGGATTTTTTTCTTTCAAATATTTTGAAACTCCCATAAATGTTCCTGCTGTTCCAATTCCTGCAATAAAAATATCAATTTTCCCATTTAATGAATCATAAATCTCCTTTCCTGTTGTTTCATAATGGGCTTTTATGTTAGCAGGATTTGAAAATTGTTGAGGAATGAATGAGTTTTTAATCTTTTTTTTCAATTCAAAAGATTTTTTGATAGCACCTTCCATTCCATTAGATGTAGGAGTATTAATTATTTTAGCGCCTAGAGCTTTCATCAATACTTGTTTTTCTTCACTAAATCTTTTTGGCACAACACAAATTACTTTGTAATTCTTTTGAGCAGCTACAAGTGATAAGCCAATCCCAGTATTTCCAGCTGTAGGTTCAATTATTGTGCTATTTTCATGAATTAAACCTTGTTTTTCTGCTTCATTTATGAGATACAAGGCAGTTCTATCCTTAATTGACCCTCCAGGATTAAAAAACTCTAATTTAGCATATATATTAGCAAATCTACTCAATGAATTTATCTTTAACAATGGTGTGTTTCCAATTGTTTTTAAGATATTGTTAATTTTAGACATGTTTTGCAACCCATTTTCCAATTTTTGTTAATTCAAGAGGTTTTCCTTTTGTTTTTTCTTTCCCAAATTCTACTAATCCAATTGCTCGTAGTTGATTCATATTAAACCATATAGTAGAAGAGGAACTATTTGTGAGGGTAGTTAGTATTTGCACCATTTGTGTAATATGTCTTTTTTTGATAATAGAGGAGGATCTAAGTATAGAAAGTAGTTCTTTTTGTTTTTTAGTCAATCTTACTTTTGCAAAATTTAATAGAATATCTGAAACTTCAGTAGAAACAAACATATCCAGCACGTTTAGAGTGCAGACTAACAAGTCCCCTCATATCTGGATTAGTATTTGAATTTAGTTTCATATGATATGTATTTACATGCTCCTATATAAAACTTTTGTGCAACTAATCCTGGAGTGAAAACATTTCAATAAAAGAAACATATTTAAGCCAGAAAATTGAAAAGTATGCTATGAATAAAGATCTTCAGCATTTTAAAAAAGTAGAAAAAGAACTTTCTTTATTAGAGGGGATGTTAGCATTATTACAATGGGATCGTGCTACTATTATGCCTGAATCTGCAATTGAACAAAGAGCTGAACAGTCCTCTATTATATCAGAGATGCTGTATACTAAAACCATATCTAAGGAATTTAGAGCTGTTATTAGTAAATTAGCTAAAAAATCAACATTTTCTAGATTAGATAAAGCAGATCAATTATCAGTATCAAAATATAAAAAGCAAATCGCTAAAGAGAAAAAAATACCTTTAAGCTTTGTTAAAGAATATTCAGAATTAGTTACTAAAGCAAATGCTGCATGGGAAAATGCTAAAGAGAAAAATAAGTTTTCTTTGTTTAAACCGTATTTAGAAAAAATAATAGCAATGCAGCAAAAAGAAGCAAAGATTATTAATCCTAAATTACATCCCTATGATTTTTTATTGGATGAATTTGAAGAGGGTATGAACATTGCTAAATTAAATAAGGTTTTTGAAAAATTAAAAGTAGGATTAATTGAAATTTTAACCAATATTAAATCTTCTGCTGTTTATAAAAAACAGAAAAACCATTTAGTTGGGAGATTATTTCCTATTGAGGGTCAAGAAAGAGTTACAGGACAAATAAAAGATCTGATTTTAGATAATCATACCAGAAACTTAATGGCAGAGAGTGTTCATCCTTTTACAACTGCTATTAATGGAGATGATGTTAGGATTACCACTGCTTATGATGAAAAAGATCCTATGTTTTCATTTAAAGCAGTTGCACATGAATCAGGGCATGCATTATATGAATTAGGTTTTTCAAAAAAATTGCAATATACTATCATGGCAAAAGCACCAAGTATAGGCTTACACGAATCACAATCACGATTTTGGGAAAATTTTATTACTAAAAGTAAAGCTTTTTGGAGTTATTATTATCCTACGTATAAAAAAATATTTTCTAAGCAGTTATCATCTATGAATTTGAATGAATTTTACAAACAAGCAAATTTTGTGCAGCCTAGCAATATTCGTGTTTTAGCAGATGAAGTTACTTATTGTCTGCATATTATCATTCGTTTTGAATTAGAACGAGAATTAATGGAAAATTCTCTTAAAGTAAAAGATTTACCTAAAGCATGGAATAAAAAATACAAAGAATACTTAGGAATAGTTCCACAAAATGATAAAGTTGGAGTTTTACAAGATACGCATTGGAGTATGGGATTAATTGGATATTTTCCTACCTATGCCATAGGCACTATGTATGCAGCTTCTATTTACTATCAAATTAGAAAAGAACTTCCTGGAATTAATCAGCAAATCAGTAAAGGCAATGTAAAACCTATACGCAATTGGCTGCATAAAAACATCCATCAGTATGGTTCTACAATGCTAGCCCATGATATAATTGCGAAATCTTGTGGGAAAGAGTTAGATAGCGAGGATTTAATTAAATATTTGAAAGATAAGTATTATGGGATTTATGGTGTGAAGAATTAGGATATTATTTGTTCTTAGTAATTGATTAGTTTTGATGAGGAAACAACCCACCAGCCGAAAAACGCTTTAAGCTTGAGGAAATTGCCCCCGCCCATAAAAGTGTGGAGCCTTTTTGTCTAGCCTACAGGCTCCTTCATTCCTTGGGCGGCGGTGGGGCAGAATCGTCAAGCTAATCGTTTGCTGGTGGCTTTACCTCCTCAAAAATTTAACTTCTTTTATTTTTAGCAAGTTTTATATAAGTAGATTTTAAAAAAACTTTATGCCATTAGCAGTAACACATATTATTCTTACAATCATAGCTGTAGATATTTATAGAGATTACTTTATGAAGGCTCATAAGAAGTTTTTAACACTACATACTATTCTTATTGCAGGAATAGCTGGTATGTTGCCTGATATTGATATTGCTTTAAATTGGTTTTTAGGTGCTGTTGGTTATCAGAATGAAATTTTAATGCACGGTGCTTTAACGCATACATTGGCTTTTTCGCTTATCTTCTTGATACCTGGATATTATTTTTATCAGAAGAAAAATTACAAATGGGCAATGTATTTCTTTGTGATTAGTTTTGGAATATTCTTCCACTTATTTTTAGACTTTTTATTGGGTGGTGGAAGAGCAGAAGGAATCATGTGGTTTTGGCCTTTTTCAAGTGTAGGATATAAGATTCATTTACTCTTAAAAGCAAATCTAAATGCTCTTCCACAGGGTATAGATGCGCTAATTCTTCTTGCATGGCTTTGGCACGAAGAGGTTAAGCATAAGATAAAGGATTTTATTTAGGATTCTTAGGTTTTTGTGCAATTACTGCTTTTAGATAGCATACCTGAAGCTGGTGATTATCTGGAAAATTAATAGCATCTTCACCAAAATCAAAATGACTAGCAGTGGAAATTGAGTGTTTAATAACTACGTTTCCTGTTGGTTCAGAGTCACATTGAGTATCATCTAATGGTGCAAATGTTCCAACTATAAAATATTCATCTCTTACCTTGAAACCTGCACGTTTCGCTGAATTCATTAATTCTAAATTAAAAAAATCAACTGAAGAAACTGTTTTGTAACCAGAATCTGTATATGATTCCAATCCACCTATCATAGTTGTAGTTGTTACATGTCTTGATGCATTATCAGAATACACTTTAATATCAGCTGAAATGCCTTTATTAACTCTGTTCCTAGCTTCATGATTTAGGACTAAATGTCCGCCTGGAGCTACATCTTGTATATGTAAAAAAATGCCTCCTTCTCCTAATGCCTCAAATACTGGTTTTACAGCTAAGTCTAGATCTAATGCAGAATCCCAAGCATTTATTCCTAATACCAATTCTAGATTGTTATGCATTTCAGCCATTTCATAAATATTTCCAATACTTCCTCTTTTCGGATATCCTCCTTCTTCGAGTAATTTGTTTGCGTGGATTACAGCACCCATATTGATATCATAGGGTTGAACAACTTCTTGATATGCGGGAGGTAATCTTCTATATAAGAATGCTGCACCCCCCATACCATATTCTACTGCTTTAGTTGGAGCTTTATATCCGAGAATAGTATTGAGAATAAATCTAATGCTCTCTTTCATTGCACTTGGAACTTCTTGATCTCTATCATCTAAAACAAGGGAAGCTTGTAAAACATCTTGTGTAGCGATCGCAACTTCTTCCAAAAAGGAATATCTATTCACTTTTTCATGAATCAGAGTTGGCGAAAAATTCTTAATATGAGGACAAAGAGCTCTTAATATAGGATCATTATTATATTTAATTGTATATACAACTTTCTTGATTATTCCTTTTTCCAGTTCAGCTGGCATTAAAACATGCATTAGTTTGCAAATTTCCTCTCATTTAAAAAAATATGCTTTATTATAGTTACACTAAAACAAATATTTTTATTTCAAAACAACCTTTATAAACTTCTCCAGACATCCATCTGATTATAATATGAAAATCTCAGTAATAATTCCAGTATATCATGAAAGTGAAAGTATCAATAATCTTATTGCTCATGTAAAATCAATAATGAAAGATAGTGAAATCATAGTAGTAGATGGCTCTCCAGAGAAAGATACTTTAAATGCGATTAAAGATAAGGAGGTAGTTCAATTGTCTTCTGAAAAAGGTAGAGCAAAACAAATGAATTTAGGAGCTGAAAAAGCTACTAATACTATTTTCCTCTTTTTACACGCAGATACCTATCTTCCTAAAAATGCTTTTCAATTAATTACAAATGAATTAAAAACATATAGTGTTGGTGCTTTTTCCTTAGGAATTCAAAGTTCAAACATTATTATTAACATAATTGAGATTATTGCAAATATAAGGACAAAATTAACTAAAGTTCCTTATGGAGACCAAGCACACTTTGTTAAAAAAGAAGTGTTTACTCAATTAGAGGGATTCAAAAATATTCCAATCTTAGAAGATGTTGATTTTATGACAAGAGTTAAGAAAGCAAGGTATCCTATTAAAATATTAAATCAAAAAGTAAAAACATCTCCTAGAAGATGGAAAAAAGAAGGCCCTATCAAAAGAACTTTAAAGAATTGGAGAATATTAATTAAATATCATTTAGGAGTTAGTCCTGAAAAACTAAAGGAGTTGTATCAATGAACCACATTATCTTTTTTGTAAAATATCCTGAAAAAGGAAAAGTAAAAACAAGATTAGCTAAAAGTATTGGTGATGAACACGCATTAGGATTATACAAATGTATGGTTGAAGATATTCTTGCTATGTTAAAAGATACTGGAATTGATTTTACCATATTTTATTCTCCTGATGATAAGGAAAATGAATTAAAAGAATGGCTTGGAGATAATAAATTTGTTGCTCAACAAGGCAAAGACTTAGGAGAAAAGATGAAGAATGCTTTTACTTTTGTGTTTAAAGATGATGAAATTAAAAATGCCATTATTATAGGAAGTGATTCACCAGATATTCCTGAGAAATTGATTTTTGAAGCATTTGATCCCCTTGAAAAAAACGAAGCAGTTATAGGGCCTAGCTTTGATGGAGGATACTATCTTCTAGGTTTCACTAAACAAAGCTTTATTCCAGAGGTTTTTAATGGAATTGATTGGAGCACTGAGAAGGTTTTTGAACAAACCATGAAGATATTATTAGATCATAATAAAAAAGTAAGTTTACTGCAAAGATGGGCTGATATTGATACGATTGATGAGTTGAAAGAGTTTGCTGAGAAGAATAAAAACAAGGAATCATTAACAATGCAGTATATTAAAGATAATAAACTTCTAAACTAAATTTTGAGGGTGTTTTGAGAACAATTACATAATATCTATTTTACCTTATTTTTGTTACTTTTAAGTGGTTAAAATAGATAGATTTATAAAGGGGATAAATTTCGATATTTCTATGTCAATTGATTTTGAGGATTTAGAAACACAAGTAGAAGAGCGTGGAAAAGTAATAAAACTAGATAATGGAGTAGTAATTACTGCTGAAGATTGGCCAGGATCAGGTTTAGCAATAGGAACTATCAATGTATTAGCAGGATCTACAGTAGAGAAAGAAGGTGATGAAGGAATTATGCATTTTATTGAGCATATGAGTTGGAGAGCAAGTCAAAATTATCCAAATGATGATGAAAAACTAAGTGCAGCTGCATCATTAGGGTTAGGCGTAAATGCAAACACTACCTTAGAGGGTGTAAATTTTCCTATCAATGGAGCTAATGAAAGTAATTATATGTTAGCTAGTAATTTTTTAGAAGCTTCAAGACTTATTATAGATTCTATTCATCAACCATTATTTTTAGATGAATCTATTGAACTTGAGAAAGGAATAATTGGCACTGAAATTTTAAGAGAAGAAAATAAAAGAGCACATGATCCTAGCATGGAAAGACAGAGAGTTATCCATCAATGTATTTTTCCAAATAGTCCAGAATTAATGAGCACTGAGTTAGCAGGATCACAAGAGTCTATTCAAGGCATAACTGCTCAAAGATTGAAAGAATACCATAAAAAGTATTTTAGAGGATCAAATATTATTGCAGGATTAGTCGCTGATTTCTCTTCAAACCCTAAATTATTAGACCAAATTTGCGATCTTTTTTCAAAAATTCCTAAAGGTGTTGAAACTCCTTTTTATTTACCTAAAGTTGAAACACCTTTTGAAGATTCAACTTATGTTGACATAAATGTAGGTGGAGAAGGACATATGGAAGCTATTACTTACTTCTACACTCCACCCATTTACCATCCAGAATTTGAAAAAATAAAAGGAGTTGCTCATTTACTTGGAGGAAATTGCAATAGTTTATTATATAGGAATCTTCGATTAAAAAATGGAATTAGCTATGAGGTGAATGCTTTAACAGGAGGCACAAGATCAACAGGAACTTTAAGTGTTTTTTTTAACACTCCACCTGATAATTTTGACCAAGCAATGGGCCTTACTTCAGAGTGTATTAATGCACTAAGAGAAGGTACATTTAACGAAGAAATGTTAGAGGCATACAAAACAGGGTATCTCCCACAATTTATGGTAAGACTCAAAGACCCTGGATGGATTCAAGTAGAGTTACAGCAACGTGAACTTGGCAAAAGAATGGGAATAGGAACTCCTCAAGTAGAAACTGTTAAACAATTATTGAGCCTTACTAAAGAAGATATTGTAGGAGCTGCTAATACCTATCTCACTAGAGATCATAGAATTTTAAAGTTTCTTTAGATTAATAATTAAAAATATTTATTCTCTTCATCAAAACATAATTTTGACAGTAAAAGCGAAACCTTTTAATAGGATTTGCCCATCTTTTTTATGAAAATGGGGTATAAAGTAATAGCACCTGTCGGTGATAATCTAAAAGCACTATTTGTAGGGATAAAGGAGTTTCCAACAGAGAAAGTTTTTCTTATTTGTCCAAGTGAAAATATTAAGGATGCACAAGATTTAAAAGAAAAACTAGCAGATTTCACAATTGATGTTGAGATTATTGAAATAACGGGTAACTTAATGGAAGAGATGTTTAAAGAATTTGGTAAGATAGTAGCGATTCATCCAAATGATGAGATTATTGTCAATGTAGCAACAGGTGATAGAATGAGCACTTGTGCTGCTATGAGCGCATCTTTTGCAAATGGGCTTAAAACATTTGGAGTTATGGGCAATCAAGCAATGATTATGCCAATAATGAAATTATCTTATTATCAAGAATTAAGCGAAAACAAATTAAAAATTCTTAAAATGTTGAAAATTGAGGATTATGTTTCCTTAAAAGAATTAAGTAAACAAGTTGAAATGAGTATCTCTTTATTGTCTTACCATATCAATGGTAATTACAAATATAAAGGATTAAAAGAATATAGACTAGTTGAAGTAATGGAGAAAAATAAACAGCTCTATATTAAATTATCAGAGATGGGAAATTTACTTCTTAAGGGATATATTCAACAAGAAAAAGCACCAGGAGAGGTTAAGAAATGAGTCTATTTGAAAATGCAAAAAAACAATTTTACAAATCATTAAAATACCTTAACTTTAGTGAAGACTCTAAAAAAATTCTATCACAGCCCAAAGAGATTTTAGAAGTTTCTATTCCTGTTAGGATGGATGATGGATCTTTAGAGGTATTCACAGGATATAGGGTGCATTACAACAATATCCTAGGCCCAACAAAAGGAGGAATTAGATATCATCCTGATGTTACACTAGATGAAGTAAAATCTTTAGCCTTTTGGATGACATTTAAATGTGCGATAGCAGGGTTGCCTTTTGGAGGAGGAAAAGGAGGAATTATTGTTGACCCTAAAAAATTATCCAAAAAAGAATTAGAAAGATTAAGCAGAGGTTTTATTCAATCAATTTATGATTTTATTGGACCTGATATTGATGTTCCAGCTCCAGATGTGTATACTAATGAAATGATCATGGGCTGGATGGCTGATGAATATTCTAAAATTGCAAGGAAATTAACTCCAGAGGTCATAACTGGGAAGCCTGTTAGTTTAGGTGGCTCACTTGGAAGAGATGATGCAACTGCTCGTGGAGCTTATTATGTGATTAAAGAACATGTTAAAAAACTTAAATTAAACGAGAAAGATTTGAAAGTAGCAATTCAAGGATTTGGAAATGCAGGATTTTATATTGCTAAACTTTTAAATGATGATGGTTTTCAAATTGTTGCTTTAAGTGATTCTAAAGGAGGAATTTATACTAAAAATGGAAAACTTGATCCAGAGTCTATTATGAAAGTAAAAGAACAAAAAGGAAAAATGGAAGGAGTTTATTGCAAAGGAACTGTTTGTGATATGATTGAGCATGAAAAAATAACAAATGAGGAATTATTAGAATTAGATGTTGATATTTTAATTCCAAGTGCTATTGAAAATCAAATCACAAAGAAAAACGCTGATAAGATTAAAGCAAAAATTGTTTTAGAGATTGCCAATGGTCCAACAACTCCAGAAGCAGATGAAATATTAAATAAGAAAAACATAACTGTTATCCCTGATATTTTAGCAAATTCAGGAGGAGTTACAGTTTCTTATTTTGAATGGGTGCAAAATAAAGCAGGATATTATTGGACAAGGGAAGAAGTGAGTGAAAAATTAAAACCTATTATGGTCAAAGGATATAATGATATGATGGAAGCAGCTGAGAATAACAAGATTGATTTGAGGACAGCAGCGTATGTTGTAGGTTCTAGAAGAATTATTGAAGCTATCGAAGCAAAAGGAACTACTGCTTATTTTAGAGAACAGTCAAAATGATTGCGATTCAAAAACAGAGGCCAGGTTTTATTGGTTTTCAAGAAAAAGAGGGAAAGTATCAATTAGATGATCTTTGGTTTATGGTAGGTTCAAGGTGTAATCTAAGCTGTAAGCATTGTTATGTTGCTAGCAGCCCTACAAACGATACCTTACAACAAATAACAGTAGAGGATATTAAACCTTTTTTAGCAGAAGCAAAGGAATTTGGAGTAAAACACATATATTTTACAGGAGGAGAACCTTTCATCAATAAAGACATGTTAAAAATGATTGAAACCTCATTAATGTATGGAGATGTGACTGTTTTAACTAATGCAACGTTTCCAATAACTAACTTTATTCCAAAATTAAAAGAACTGCAAAATTCATCTCAAAATAATCTTACTTTCAGAGTAAGTTTAGATCATTATGATGAAAAGATCCATGATTCTATTAGAGGAAATGGTTCTTTTAGTTTTACCTTAAAAAATGTAAAGCAATTACACGAAAATGGGTTTAAGCCAATTATCACATCAACTGCTATTGTCTATGAAAATAATGAGCTTAATGAAGAACAAATTGCCATAAAATTTAAAGAACTTTTTAGCAAAGATGGAATTGATATTGATGTTAAGATGCTGCCTTACAATCTTGAAATGGGAACTAATTTAAATCGTGTTAAAACACCTAGCAAAAATGTTTTTATCAGCGAAGATTGCATGAACAGAGCAAGTGTTGATAATTCAAATTTTCAATGTTTTAATGGAAGGACTGTTCAAAAAATTAAAGGTGAAATGAGAGTATATCCTTGCCCTATTATTTACAATAATCCAAAATTCGAGATATCTACAAATTTAAAAGATTCATTTTCAAAAATATTTTTAACACATAAAGCGTGTTTTGATTTTTGCTACAAATCTGGAGGAAAATGCACAAACTAAAAATGACTATAAAAGATACTAAACAAATTGTAACTGAAAGATATAGTAAAGCTTCAGCTCAAAAAGAAGAAAATTTATGCTGTCCTAAAGGGTATACTGGAGATGAAACATCTCACATACCAGAAACAGTTATTGAAACAGCTTATGGATGCGGCAATCCAACAGGGTTCAATACTCTTAAAGGAGGAGAAACTGTTTTAGATTTAGGATCAGGTGCTGGAATTGATTGTTTTATTGCATCTAAAAAAGTTGGAAAAGATGGAAAAGTAATTGGAATTGATATGACTGATGACATGCTTGAAAAAGCAAATAAAAACAAAAAATTAGTGGCAGAGTCATTAGGATATGATAATACTGAATTCAAAAAAGGACATTTAGAAAATATTCCTTTAGAGGATAATTCAGTAAACTTTGTAATGTCTAACTGTGTTATTAATTTATCAACTGACAAAGAAAAAGTATTTAATGAAATATTTAGAGTAATGAAAGATAATGGAACATTTTCAATATCAGATATTGTATCAGATAAAGAGGTTCCTCAACATCTTAAAGATGATGAAGAATTATGGAGTGGATGTATTAGTGGATCTTTAACTGAGAAAGAATACCTTGCATTAATGGAAAAAACAGGATTTTATGGCTTAACCGTTTTCAAACAAAGTGTATGGAAAGAAATTGAAGGAATTAAATTCAAATCCATTGTTGTAAAAGGTCATAAATTAAAGAGGAGCAAAGAATGTGTATTTATTGGACAAACAGCTACCTACACAGGGCCTATGAAAAAAGCAGAAGATGATGAAAATCATACATTTTTACGAGGCATTCCTCAAGAGGTTTGCACTGAAACTGCTAAACGATTAAGTAAAGAGCCTTATAAAAAATCATTTATCATAACAGATCCAACTAAAAAAATGGAGGAAGGCATATCTTGCGATCCTAAAGATGGATGCTGTTAAATTAAATGAAACAACACAATTATTCTGTAAATATTATTATGTTTTGCTGCGGCCATAATGCAGGAAGGAGTCAAATGGCTCAAGCGTTCTTTAATCATCTTAATAAAAATCCTAAATTTGTAGCTGAAAGTGCAGGAACAAATATTGCAAATGAAATTAATAAACAATGTGTTGAAGCTATGAAAGAAATTGGAATTGATATGGGTGATAAAAAAAAGTATTATCCTAAAGCAATCAATCCTAAAAGAAAATATTTTAGAATTTATACTATGGGATGTAATGTGCAATGCCCTATTGATTTTTATAAAGATCTTGCATTAGATGATCCTGCTGGAAAACCTGTTGAAGAGGTTAGGATTATTAGAGATCAAGTTAAAGAAAAAATATTGGAGATTATTAATAATCTTAATTCAATATCTTCCTAAATTGAGGTCAATAAAAATTCAGGATGAAATTAAAAAAAATAATAAAACCTTTAATCCTTGTGCTATTTATAATAGCTGCAATCATTCTCGTTAAAGCAACAAATGTTGAAAAATTACTTGATAAAGATTTTATTGCTTCTATTATTAATCCATTAGGTTTTTTTGGAGTCTTACTTTTTATGGTAATCTATATGATAGGAACTGTTATTTTTTTACCTGGAACTCCATTGAGCATTATTGCAGGATTTTTATTTGGATCTATTCAGGGAACAATAGCGGTTGTTATTGGTGCGACTCTAGGTGCGTGTATTGCATTTGGAATCTCAAGATATTTAGGAAAAGATTTTACAGAAAGATTCCTTAAGGGCAGGTTTAAAAAATTGTATGCATATGACAAAAAATTAGAAGATAATGGTCTTATCACAATATTATTTTTAAGAATTGTTCCTTTGTTTCCTTTCAATGGCTTAAATTTTGCACTTGGTCTCACTAAAATTAAATTCAAAGATTTTATATTAGGAACAGTATTAGGTATTATTCCAGGAAGTTTTATCTTAGTTAATATTGGATCAAATGCAACAAGTATTAGCAGTCCAAAGCTATACCTTTTTATATTCCTATTTATACTATTGGCCTTAATACCCACTTGTTACAAGGGATATACACACTATAAGAAAAAAAGAGATGGGAGAGAAAACACTGAATAAGATTATTGGTGCGATTGTATTAATCTTAATAGTGTTTTTAATTTTTTCTCAGCTCAAAGCAAAAGTAAATTTTGATCAAATAACAGATGTAGAATATTTGAAAAATACATTAAGTCAATATGAAAATTTAGCACCAATCATATTCATAGCTATTATGGCTATTGCTATTATCATAAGCCCAATACCTAGTCTACCATTAGATATTGCAGCAGGAGCAATATGGGGGCCTTTTATTGGAGGATCATTAGCCATTATTGGTGCAGAGATTGGCGCAATTATCAGTTTTTTAATTGCACGATACTTAGGAAGGGAATTAGTAGAAAAATTATTGCATAAAGACATACACATTTGTGATAATTGTTCAGAAAAGTATATTTTTTGGGTGATTCTCATTGCGAGATTGTTTCCCTTTTTTCAATTTGACATTATTAGTTATGGAGCAGGGTTAACCAATATTTCAGTAAAAAAGTTTGCTGTTGCAACATTTATTGGAATGATACCCATGACTTATTTATTTGCGTATACTGGGAAAGCATTTTTTTCAGCAAAGCTTTTAAGCACTTTCCTTTCAATTGTAATCATAGGAGGAATGTTTATTGTTCCAATGTTGATTAATAGATACAATATTTTCAATTTAAAAGATAAAATCAAATTATGAATTAACAAATAAAAGATTAATAAATAAGGTATTAATAAAAGAGGAAAAAATGAAGTATGATATTATTGTTTTAGGAGCTGGTTCTGCAGGATTAAATGTAGCAGTTTTCATGAACAGAATAGGACTAAAAGTATTAATGGTTGAGAAACATCTTATAGGTGGAGATTGCTTAAATTATGGATGTGTTCCAAGTAAAGCTTTAATCAGTTTATCAAAACATATGCATCAAGGCAAAAAAGCTGAACAGTATGGTGTTCAAATAAAAGGTTCTATTGATCTTAAAAAAATTGCGCAAACCATTAAAAAACGGCAGGATTTTATTAGAGAGCATGAAAATGAAGAGTATTTTAGAAAAAAAGGAATCGATGTTAAGATGGGAAGTGCAAAGTTTGTTGATAAAAGATCTATTTCATTAAATGGAGAAGTGCACACTGCAAAACGAATTGTCATTGCAACAGGATCTAGGCCTTTTACTCCACCTATTGATGGAGTTGAAAAAGTTCCTTATTTTACTAATGAAACAATTTTTAAGAATGAAAAGTTACCTAAAAAATTCCTCGTGGTTGGAGGAGGTCCTATTGGTATGGAGATTTCTCAAGCCTATAATAGATTAGGAGCAGAGGTAACTATTGTTGAACGAAATAATCAAGTTTTACCTAAAGAAGACAAAGAAATGAGTAACATGATATGCGAGGTATTCAAAAAAGAAGGCATCAAACTTATGCTTGGCTATAATCCTGTTAAATTTTCTGATAAAAATACATTAGTTGTTTCACAGTATGATCGAGAAAAACGAGAAAATGTTGGTAAACCTATCTCCATAAAATTTGACCAAGTAATCATAGCAATTGGAAGAAGATTAAACATAGAAGGACTATCTCTAGAAAAAGCAAATGTTCAGGTTAAAGATAATAAAATTGTGGTTGATAAATATTTAAGGACAACGAATAAACATATTTATGTTGCAGGAGATGTAGCAGGAGATTTTCTTTTTACTCATTGGGCAGAGTATCAAGCTTCAATTGTGATTAATAATATGGTCAACCCAAGAAAGAAATCTCCTAAGAGAGAAAATGTTGCGTGGGTGACGTATGTTGATCCTGAATTAGCAAGTTTTGGTTTGCAAGAACAAAATCTTAAAGAACAAAATATTCAATATGAAGTTTTAGAATTAAAATTAGATGATGTGGATAGAGCCATTGCTGAAGGTTCTACTGAAGGTAAACTTAAATTATTTGTTGGTAAAGGAAAAATACTTGGCGGGACAATGCTTGCTAAAAATGCAGGTGAATTAGTTGGAGAATTAGTATTAGCCATGACTTTAGGAATTCCTGCTGCTAAGTTATTTGAAAGAATTTATCCGTATCCTACACTAAGTAGAGTTAATAAAAAAGTAATTGCAAAGTATTTGGGGAAAAAGTTAACAAGTAAATCCATGAGCATTTTACGAATACTTTATAAAATTTTGCCTTAAAAATTTAGAATACCGAAAGTATTAAATACCATAATATCATTCTATATCATACTAAATCATTCAAGGTGATTCAAAATGACTTCAATGAGTATAACTGTGAATAAATACACTAGCAAGGTTTTAGGTGTAATAAAGGAAAAATTTGACTTAAAAGACAAAGCTGCAGCTTTAGATAAATTCGCTGATATGTATGGAGAGGAATTTGTTGAAAAGGAAGTTAAAGAGGAAGTTGTACAAGAGATTATAGATTCTTGTGAAACTCACATTAAAAAGCACGGGCATCGTAAAATGAATATTAAAGAGTTAGATAAGCTTTGTGGCCTAGAATGAGTTTTGATTTTGATATAACAGATGAACTTAAGTTAATAATTAGGAAACTGAGGAATAAAGATAAAGTTAGGCTTATTATTCTTAATAAAAAAATTAAGGAAATAATCGAGAATGATATTCAATCTATTGATAGATACAAAAATTTAAGACATGCATTAAGTGATTATAAGAGAGTGCATATAGACAAAAGATTTGTATTACTCTTTAAAGTGGATAAAGAGAAAAATCACATATTATTTTCTAAGTTAAAGCATCATGATGAGGTTTACAGATGAACAGATTTAATTTTGAGCTGGAAAAAGTAATTCAAGAAATTAAACAAAAACAAGCTAAAAAAGTGCTTTTGCAATTTCCTGAAGGTATTAAGTTAGAAGCGTCTTCTATTGTTAAAAAACTAGAAAGTGAAACAGCGTGTGAATGTATTGTTTCTGGAGAAACATGCTGGGGAGGATGTGATATTGATATTAATGAAGCAAAATCTGTAAAAGCAGATTTAATTGTTCATTTTGGACACGCACCATTTATTAAAATAAATTTCCCAATACTCTATGTGCCTTTATATGATTCTAAAAATCTTATTCCACTTATTAAAAAATCATTAAAATCAATTGAGAAATTTAAAAATATTGGATTAATCAGTTCAATTCAACATATGGATCAAATTGAAAAGATCAAACAATATTTTGAAGATAAAGGCAAAATAATAAAGATTCCTAGTGCTAAAGGCTATGCACACCTCTCAGGACATGTAATTGGATGCGAGTTTAGTGGAATTAAATCAATTAAGAAAAATATTGATGCTGTTATTGTTTTAGGCAATCAATTCCATGGTTTAGGTGCTGCTTTAGCTGTAACTGATAAACCTGTTTTGTTAATTGATACGTATAATAATGATATCATATCA
Organism: Candidatus Woesearchaeota archaeon; assembly: GCA_937906345.1. Lineage (GTDB taxonomy): Archaea > Nanobdellota > Nanobdellia > Woesearchaeales > CALCXY01 > CALCXY01. The sequence goes on from CALCXY010000035.1 coordinate 41,865, forward strand.
ATGGATGAACAACGTAATAAGTTTATCAAGCAAAGAGGAGCTTCCATTGAAAGAATTAAAAGAAGTAAAAAAATAGGAATTATAGTTGGATTAAAACCAGGGCAGCAATTTGGTTTACCTAATGTGATCAAAAAAGGCCTGGAAAAAATAGGAAAACAAGTTAGTATTATTACAATGAGGGAAATGACTCCAGAAAAAATTTACAATTTTTATGATATTGAAGGTTTTGTAGAATTAGCTTGTCCAAGAATAGCACTTGATGATTATGGAAAGTATAATAAACCAATAATTACTTTTAAGGAAGCTATGGTTGTTATTGGAAAGAAAAAGTGGGTGAATTTGTTGGATAGTGGGTTTTTGTGATAAGCTAAATTTAATTTCTATCTCCCCGCCCAAGGTAAGGGGAGATAGAAATTAAAGAGAAGTATGTTCAAAAAAATGTATGTGAACTTGGCGCCGAAACTAAAAAAGTATTAAATTAAATAATTGAGGTGAACATTGTGAATAAAACAAACATATTCGGATTATTCTTTGTTCTATTTTTAATTAGCTGCACAACTGTTCAAGAATCTCAACCTACTAGTATTGAAACAGGTTCATCTGATGAAACAAATACTGATTTAGATTGGCGTGATTATCCTCTTAATGATATTAATTCAGGTGAAGATTTTAAAATTAGTGATTTTAAAGGACAAAAAATATTATTAGAGAGTTTTGCTGTGTGGTGTCCTACTTGCACAAAACAACAAAGAGTTTTTCAAGAATTAATTAAAGAAGGTGATGAGACAATACATATTAGTTTAGATACTGATCCAAACGAAGATGCATCTTTAGTAAAAGAACATACAACACAAAATGGATTTAGTTGGAGATATGTAATAACCCCAGCTACTATGACAAAATCATTAATCAATGAATTTGGGATTAGTGTTGTTAATGCCCCAAGTGCACCTGTTATTTTAGTGTGTGAGGATCAATCAGCTCGGTTATTAAAAAGAGGATTAAAAGACAGTGGAGAAATAAAAGATGAGGTAGCAAAGGGATGTTAACATGTTATTAACAGATTTTGGATCATCTTTTGTCTTGGGTTTGCTTACTCCTTTAACAGCAGTATGTGTTTTACCTCTTTATCCAGGATTTTTAGCTTATCTTTCTAATCAATTATCTGGTGCAGATGAAGCTGAGAGTAAACGATTGCCATTTTTAATTGGAATTGTGATTACTTTAGGAGTTTTACTCTTTATGCTTTTGCTTGGAATTATTTTTACAACAGTTCTTCAAGTTTCATTAACTAAGGTTATTAATATTGTAAGTTCAATAGCTTTTGGATTGCTTGGTGTAATTAGTTTGTTTTTGATATTTAATGTAGACTTTAGTAGGATTCTACCTAAAATGAATGCCCCCATTGGGAAAAACCCATTAAAAAGTGCGTTTTTCTTTGGTTTCTTTTTTGGAGCTATAATCATACCATGTAATCCTGGATTTATAGCTGCTTTTTTTGCGAGGAGTTTATTAATTGATAGTGTTGTAGGGAATTTACTCAACTTTTTAATGTTTGGACTTGGGATTGCTTTTCCATTATTAGTTTTTGCCTTGATATCAAGTGCAAAGAGTCAAGTAATTATATCATGGTTAACTAAAAGGAAAAGAGCTATTAATTTAATTGCTGGAATTTTTATGTTGATCATATCTCTTTATTATCTTATTTTTGTTTTTAAGATATTTGGGTGAGTTTATTTATTTTCTCAGCGAGTAAGTCCTTTATGAAATATAACCTCTTAGAGTTATCTGGTTCTGAGAGGTCTTGTAAATAATCCCAATCTCCTTCACAAATTTTTGGACAGATTGACTCAGCCCACCATCTCATAGTGGATATAGAGTAATCTGTCCTGGAAGAGTATCCTGTTCCTACCCAATTACCATCATGAATTTTCAAAGCTATATCATACTCTTCACGAACATTTCCATTTGGAAAATGTAATTGAGCAGGTAAAAGTGTAAATAAACCATGTGTATGTTCTCCAATTTTTATTAAACTTAAATCAGGATCCCAAACAACTATTGGACGAGTAGAATAGGATTGATCAATAATTTTTTCACAATTTTCTCTTACACTCCTTAGATTCCTAATTAATTCTAACCTTTTCTCATTTTGAATTGTGTTTTCATCACTCATTTTTCCATCCTCTTATTTTAATAATTAAGCAATTTGATAATTATTTTCTACAAAGATTCATACGAAGATTGCAATGCTTTTGCAATTTGATTTGCTGTTTCCTTGTAATTTTCATCCTGTCTTAATTTATGGGATATTTCCAATTGAATTGAATGATCTGGAGATCCTTTATGGAATTGAATACCATTCTCCCTACTCCAAGCTGCGAATCTTCTACCAATTGTGACATCCATATCAAGATTTTCCCTTAAAGAACGTCTTAATTCTTGAGCTAAAATCCTTGAAGTTCTTATAACTCCAGAATTTCTACCTCCTTGAGGATGAGACTTAGCACTTTTTAGTGTATTCTGATGATATTTAGCACCTATGCCTATATCTACACCAATTTCCTCATCTTTCATACTATGAATGTAGACAACAACAGCGTGTTCTTTATGATCATGCTGTTTTGAAGAGTTTTTTCTAGCCTCAATACTAAACTCATTGATATGTTTATAAAAATCACTCATAGCATCAATTCTAAATATATTTCCTCTAGGAATATTATTAAAGTCACAAACAGGTTTTCTTTGACTTTCAGATCTCACATTATTAGAGGCATTAGTAGGTTTAACATGGCTATCATTAACTACCAGGGAACTATTTAGTAAATTAGCAATTTCTTGAGATATTTCTCCAGATTTGAGATCATCTCCAGCTGCATGCGGGGCTACAATTACATATTTTGAATTACCCTTTGATTTATATCCGAAACTTGTTTTTTCATTTTTCATTTTTCCTCCTTATTCTATTTTTTCAATTAAGCAATTTGATAATTACCTTGATATTTTGATTTCAACTCTTCCAAAGGTTGGAAGAATTTTCTAAGTTCTATTTTTCTTTGTTCTAAAATTTTGGGCATTAGATTCATTTGTTCCACCTCCATGGACAATACTATTACTATGGGATAGTAAATATATAAAAATTATGGTCTATTTTTGACCGTTTTATAGATATATTTATATAATATTACATATTATGGTTAATTTATGAAGAAAATTAAGCTTGATTTGACTGATAAGAAAATACTTGCTGAATTGGATAAAAATTGCAGAATATCTACTACTCAGCTTGCCAAAAAAGTCCAAAAATCAAGAGAAGCTGTTAAGTATAGGATTGAACAGCTCCAAAAAAAAGGAATAATAACTGGTTTTATCACTTCTATTAATCCTCACAAATTTGGATTTTATATGTTTAAAATTTATCTGAAACTAGAAAATATTCCAAATGAAAGGGAAAAATTCTTTGACAGCCTTAAAAAAAATAAAGATGTATATTGGATGGGTATATCTGATGGAGTTTTTGATGTAGTGTTTGCAATTTTAGCAAAAAATAATACTGAATATTTTGAGAAGATTAATACCTTATTATCACAATGGAAACATCTCATTATTAGCAAGGTTTTAGGTGCTATGGTGGATACTAAACAATACAATAAAAAATTTTTTACTAATGATAAAGAAGGAATTTATGTAACTTTCGGAGGAGAAGTTGAAAAGAATGATGTGGATGAGTTAGATAAACAAATTCTGCATGTTCTTGCTAATAATGCTAGAATTCCTTTGGCTGAGCTTTCCAGGAATGTAAATTCTAGTATTGAAATAGTAAGAGGAAGAATAAAAAAACTTGAAATAAAGGGAATAATCTTAAATTATCGATTAGCTGTGGATTTTAATAAATTAGGTTTAGAATTTTACAAACTTATTATTTATTTTAAATCATTATCAAAAGAGGATGAACAATCCCTATCTGAATGGATGAGAATTAACCCTAATGCACTTTACTATATTCGAAGTCTCGCACCATGGGAGGTGGAATTTGAGTTTGCAGTTGAGAATTATCAAGAATTTAATACCATTGTAAATGAATTAAGAAAAAAGTTTCCCCATGTAATACGTAATTATGAACACCTCATTATGATATATGAAACATGGATGCCTGCTTATAATCAGATTTTAGAAACTAAAAAATTAATTTGACATGCAAATTTAATTTTGACTAAGAAAAGGAACTTATAAAAAGGTTAAAACCTTAAAAAATAAAATGAAAATGAATTATTGGGTTTATATTCTCATTGGGGTAAGTATTTTTTTAGTAGCTTGCACCCCAGCACAAACTTCTACTACAAAAGAAAAAACATCACCTTTTGCATCTGGAGTAGAAACAGTAACTAATTTTGATGCAACTCCAATAAAAGACAGGCCAATTCAAACAACTTCTGATGGAACTAAATATTTAATTAATCCAAGTAAAATAAGAGGAGGCGGTCCTCCAAAAGATGGTATTCCTAGTATTGATAATCCTATTTATGTAACAGTTGATGAAGCTGATGAATGGATTGAAGATAATGAATTGGTTTTAGTTATGATTCATAAAGGTGTAAAAAGAGTTTATCCTTTACAAATATTAGTATGGCATGAAATTGTTAATGATTTTATTGCTAATGATCCTATCTTAATAACATATTGTCCTTTATGTGGCTCTGGAATTGCTTATGAAAGAACTATTAATGGAGAAACAGTAGAGTTTGGAACATCTGGAAAATTGTATAATTCCAATTTGGTTATGTATGATAGAAAAACAGATACCTATTGGAGTCAAATAGATGGAGTAGCAATTGTTGGTGAATTAACTGGAATGGAATTAATTGAATTATCAATTGATACTGTAACTTGGAGAGATTGGAAAAAAGCACATCCAGACTCAGAAGTATTGAGTCAAGAAACTGGTTTTAGCAGACAGTATGGTAGAGATCCTTATGGGAATTATTACGAAGATAGTTTTTTAATCTTCCCTGTTGATAATGAAGATGATAGTGTTCATCCTAAGACTGTTATTTTTGGAATAGAAGTAGGAGATACATTTAAGGCATACAGAGAAGATGATTTATTACAAACCCCTATAATTACTGATGTTGTTAATGATGTTAATGTAAAAGTTGAGAGAGACGAAGCTGGAATTGTTTCTATTACCAATACAGATACTGGTGAAGAAATTGTTAAAGAAAGGGATTTTTGGTTTGCCTGGTATGCTTTTCATCCTGAGACTGAGTTGTATGGGAATTCTTAAGATCAATTTATATTAATGCTAAACCTAGCAACAAGGATGAGTTTGCTCGTGTAGAGGGAATTTCCCTACGTAGTGGGGAAATTTCCTTTACGAGCAAGGGCAAATTCCAAAGGAATTTGACCGTAAACGAATCCCTTGTTGTTGCTGGGTTTTAATGAAAAAACAAAATATAATTTAATTAAAACATTATATTATTTATGTAGCAACATTTAAATAATACTATTTCTCATAGTAAGTAATGAAAAAAGAATCTGATTCCAAATACATTACTTTGTATGCAGGAATCATTAGTGTGTTTTTCCTATTTTTTATTGTATGGTCTGTTATGGGAACAACCCCAAATATAGATCCTGTTGGTAAAAGTTATGTTTCACCTTGTTTACTTTCAAAAGTAAAAACAGAGGTTTATCAAAAAAAATCACAAGAAAGTTTTAATAAATTCCAAACTTCAAATAGAGCTCATGATTATCAAAATTATTTAGACTATTTAGATTTAAGTTTAGAGCAGGATGAGATTGCAAAACAATGTGGAGGTAAACTATGATAATTGTAAAAGCTAAGATTAAAGAATTTGCAAAAGTAAATGAAAAATCTTTGAATGTTGCAGGAGATGTGGCTGAAAAATTAAATAATAAGGTTGCTACATTAATTAAACAAGCTAGTATGAGAGCAAAAGAAAATGGTAGAAATACTTTAATGGCTAAGGATTTTTAAGAAACTTGAGTTTTCATCATATCTATTTTTCCTTGGAGCATTTGAATTTTAACTTTATTGGCACGTTTATGTTTGCTTAAACGTTTTAATTTATTTTCTAAAGCTATTAATCTTTTTGAAACACTTGTATCTTCTGATCCTAAACTATCTCCTTTAATTTTTTGCTCTAATTCTTTTACTCGTTTACTTCGTAATTTTCTTCCATCAAGATATTTCCCTAATTTATTATCAAGAAGTTCAATTCGTGAATGTAATTTACTATTATAGGTTTCATCATCAAACACGTGTTTAATAATTGTTCTTTCTTTTTCTAAAGCAATTGCGATTTTATCTTCTAATTCTGCTAGTTGTTCTGAAAAATCTTTTTTATGCTCTTTTTTAGAAGCTATTTTTTTTAATTTTTTTAAATGATCTTTTAAATTAATAATAGCGTATTCACGTTCTTCATATTTTTTAAAAGCAAAGATAGTATGCTTAAAAAAAATACTCATAATATCTTTATCTACATCAGAAAATGATTCTGGTTCTATCATTTTAAAATAGTCCTTTTTTTGGAGGTGGTGCAGGAGATGCACTCATTGTTCCAGGTGGTGGAGGAGCAACACTTGGTGGAGGCCCCATTGGTGCAGGCATTGGTGGACCCATTGGTCCTGGTGGAGGCATTCCAGTTGGAGGAGGCATTGGAGCACCCATTGGTGGTGGTCCTGGTCTTGGAGAATGAACCATTTTAGGTCCTCCTACTTCATGTTTAGGAGATCCTTTTAATTCTTTAACCATATCTGCAACTGCAACAATCCCTTCTGCAATTTTTTCATTTTGACTCATAACATCTGCTAATTTTTGAGTAACATCATCAATTTTTTGGAGTACTTCTCCTTGATGATCTTCATCAGTTTTCATACTTCTAGAAGCTTCTCTAAAAATATCTATGAGACTATTCATACTAAGTTGTAAATTATCCATAGAAGCATGAAAAGAGATTGTAGAATCTTTAGAACCGCCTTTTAGATTTTGTAATTCGTTTTTTAAACCTATAATTTCTCTATGAGGAACAATCTCATATTCTCCATCATCTTCTGCCATTTAACTCCACCTCTTTTAAACGATACTAAGGAAATTCTATTTTTAAGATTTATAAAACTATGGTTTTTTTTAGTTTAAATCTTAATACAAATAAGCGATACCTTTATAAATAACCTCAATCCCTCTATTGCTACAAAACAATAATATATCGCCACCATTTCTCGAATGGCACTATACACTACGCTAGTGCTTCCAAAGAGAGCGTACCTATAGTGTGTACTTGAACTTAGATTCATGTATGAATGACAGTTGTTTTTAACGTATAAGTTTCAGAATACTAATTTTTAGTATATTTGAGCGACCAAATTTCCGTTGATCCTGCGGAAGATTGCTGCTATTAGGATTCGATTTAGCCATGCAAGTTTTCTCGCAAGAGAGGCAAACTGCTCAGTAACACGTTGATAATCTGCCGTTAGGTTCAGGATAACCTTGGGAAACTGAGGGTAACACTGAATAGGAGAATATTTCTGGAAAGATTTTTCTTTTAAAAGTAATGCCTAACGATGAGTCAGCGGCGGATTAGGTTGTTGGTGAGGTAAAGGCTCACCAAGCCGAAGATCCGTAAGGGCCTTGAGAGAGGGAGCCCTGAGAAGGACACTGAGAAACAGGTCCTAGCCCTACGGGGTGCAGCAGGCGCGAAACCTTTACAATGCACGCAAGTGTGATAAGGGAATCCTAAGTGCTTTGCATTAGCAAGGCTTTTGCCAAGGGTAAATACCTTGGAGAATAAGTGGTGGGTCAGACGGGTGCCAGCCGCCGCGGTAACACCTGCGCCACAAGTGGG
>CALCXY010000036.1 GCA_937906345.1 Candidatus Woesearchaeota archaeon
ATTCTTAACTTGAACTTTATTTTTTGCAAAATACTTCATCAATAATTCAAGAAATGAATCCTCTTCAATTTTTTTAGAAACTTTAGGTTTTTCAAGGGTTAATGGTTTAATAGACTTTTCACTCTGAGTTTTATCTTTAATCTGTTTTTTCTTATCTATTTTTGTTATTTTTGCTGGAATATTTTTCTTAATTCCAGTAGGCAACCCCATCTTCTTTTTGATAAGTTGTGATGCATCATCTTGCGAAGTAAGATACCACTTCCAAAAAACTGTTTTATTATCTCCTGTTGTTACCTCCAAAGGTTTTGCAAAATCTTTTAATTGACGCAATGCTGTCCTCATAACTGGATTAAGTTTTGTATCCTCTAAAATATGTTGAGTTTTTAATTTATCATACGCTTCCCTTAACTTATCATTTAAATGACTAATATAACTTTGCAGTTTTATTTCCTGACCTTGAACATAATACAATGGAGACCCTCCTATTTTTATTGTAGATACTATTACTTGCCCTTTTGAAGACAATTCTGAAAGCATAGCACTTGCCATTAAAATATTAGTTCCAACTTCTTTTGCTGCTTGAATAGGAATAATAGGACCTCGTATCTTCACAAAATCTAAAACTTGACTTAAATTACTCATACATATATGGAATACTTAGAAATTTATATACTTTGCCTTTACTGAGTTAAGTTATGGTCTTAACCATCTCACTTCCCAGTAACTTACTTCTCCTTCTTCATCAACAACTCCAATTAAAAGCCTTTTTTTAGTAGAATGAGCTACTCTATTTTTAGCAGCAAACTCTTGCCATGTGTTTCCTTCACTTTCATGAACAGGGTAAAGAATCCAACGTGCATGATCTTCTCCAGGTTTTACCCCTCTATCATATACTCTAAAAACCGCACCAAATTTAAGAGCTGTTTTAACAATATAACCTCTATTTCTCATATCTTTGAATACACTATACTTAACAAAAAAGTTTGTTTGATTTTTTTTAGCTTTTTTTAACAATTTATCTGCATCAATTACTTTATTTCTTCCATCATACACTTCTAACCTTTCTTTTTCTACAAGGTAAAGCGCTTCCATTAAAGAAAGCTCAACTTTATTTTTTACTAAAGATCCATAGACTCCTTGAGTATAGAATTCTCTAGCATCATCTGAGTCTTCTGTAACAATTTTAGTATCTCTAAACAGTCCTTTTACTATTGCTTTAGGCATACACATTACACTTACAATATTGTTTAAAAATCTGCCTATTTTAAAAAATAACCTACAATAAGTTTCTATATAGAAAATAATTAATCAACAAAAGGATTAAATACATTAGTTAATTTATTGTTTTTATGGAATTACAATTTTTAGGAACAAGTGCAATGGTACCAACATCAAAACGAAACCATACGAGTATTTTTATTAAATATAAATCCCATAATATTTTGGTAGATTGTGGTGAAGGCACACAAAGACAATTAAAAATTGCAAAAATCCCATTACCTTCAATTACAATGATTCTAATTACTCATTGGGATGGAGATCATATTTTAGGAATCCCAGGCTTAATCCAAAGTATAGCTGCTTCACAATATACTAAAACCTTAAAGATCTTTGGTCCTAAAGGTACAAAAAGTTTTTATGAAAAACTTGCAAGTTTATTTAATCTCAAAAATAAAATTAAAGTAGAAGTCCAGGATGTATCTTCTCAAAAATTCTTTGAAAATGAAGATTTTTTCTTAGAATCCTTGCCTGTTAACCATACTCAACCTTCTATTTGTTATAATTTTAATGAAAAAGATAAAAGAAAAGTTATCAAGTCAAAAATGAAAAAGTTAAAAGTGCCTCAAGGTCCTTTAATTGGAAAATTAGTAGCAAATAAATCTATTGTGGTAAATGGTAAAACAATCACCCCAAATCAAATAACAGAAATTAAGAAAGGAAAAAAGATTACTTGTGTTTTAGATACTAAAAACATTCCTTCTTTACCAAAATTTGCTAAAAACGCAGATGTATTGGTGTGTGAATCAACTTACTTATCAGATCTAGAAGATCGTGCATCAAAATATAAACATATGACTGCTTTACAAGCAGCACAAGTAGCTAAAAAAGCTAATGTAAATCAACTCATTTTAACTCATTTTAGTGCTAGATATAAAGACTCCTCTCCGTTAGAAATAGAGGCTAAATCAATTTTCAAGAATACTAAGGCAGCAGAAGATTTTTTAAAAATTAATATTTAACAAGTCTATTTTTTCGCAGCTAATTTAATATCTTCTGCTTTTACTGTTTTTCTTCCCGCATGATTGGAAAACTGAACAGCTTTGGTAGCAATTTCTTCTGCATATAATTCAACAACCTCTTTCAATGCTGCTTTTGCTTTATCAGAAACTCTTTCAGCACCTGATTTTTTAATAATTTTTTCCATTGCAGCCAAAGGAACTATTCTTTCCGACATTTAAGCCTCCTAAACCCTTATTTTTGGGTTTACAAACTTTTTTAGCCTTTAATTTATTTAAATCTATGGTTTTCAAAACATTTAAATCCACTAAAAAGTAAAAAATAGATTATGAGCAGAAAAAGTAAAGGTATAAACGCAGAACGTGATTTAATTCATAAGTTTTGGGCAGTTAATATTCCCTCAATTAGAGTTGCTGGTTCTGGGTCAATAAAATATCCTGTTCCTGATGTCCTTGTAGGAACTCCAAAAAATAAACTAGCTATTGAATGTAAATCAACAAAATCTCTTTATCAATATTTCACATTTGAAGAAGTGAAACAATTAATTGAATTCTCTCATTTATTCGGAGCAACACCTTATTTAGGTGTAAAATTCAATAATAAACAATGGATTTTCCTTAAACCTGAGAATACTCCTAAGTCAAATCTACATTTTATCATAAAATCAGATAAAACCTATAAAAAAGCCCTTATTTTTGATGATTTGGTCAAAACATTGAAAGAATCATTCTAGAGTAACAATAAATAATAATTTGTGCTTATTTTAACAAACAAGGCATTTTTTAAATCTTTTACAATTTTTAAAAGAAAAAATAATCTAATTTTGATAAATAAACGTTTAATTAAGTTAATTTTGACAAAATAAGACTTTTTTAACCTCTATTTTCCCAAAATAAAACCGAAAGGTTTATAAACACTACTACCCATAATTAGGTAATGGGGGGAACAATGAGAATTACCAATAAGATTATAGAAGGAGTAGTCACTGAAGTAGCTGGCGATGAAGTAATCCCTCTTGTTAAGTATCTCAAAAATAAAAAAAATATATCTGAGTTTAAAATTGCCCAGGTTCTTAAAGCAGAAGTTAACGCTACTAGAAACATGCTTTATAGATTATATGATGCTAATTTAGTTAGTTTTATCAGAAAAAAGGATAAGAAAAAAGGTTGGTATATTTACTATTGGACTTTTAATCCTAAAACTGTAGGATTTTTAACTCAAACTATTAAAAAGAAGAGAATTGAAAGCCTAAAAGAAAGGTTAAAAAGAGAAAATCAAGGAAATTTTTACATTTGCCCTGATCAATGTATGCGCTTAGACTTTGAACAAGCTTCAAATTATGAATTTAAGTGTATGGAATGTGGAAAATTACTAGAATATGATGATAATCAAGAAACTATTTTAAATATTCAAAAAGAAATTGAAGATTTAGAGTTTGTTGAAGTTAAAAAACCTAAACCAACCAAAAAGGTTATAAAATCTAAGAAATCTAAACCTCCTAAAAAGAGGAAAAAGAAATAATGATTATTCTTGATTTAGAGGAAACTAATCTCGCTAAACATATAGCAACTAATCTTCGTTGTAAATATTCTAAAGTTAAAATTGATCATTTCCCTGATACTGAACATAAAATAACTATCCAAACAAATGTTAAAAATCAATCAGTTATCCTAGTAAAATCAATTTTCCCAGCAAATGATTCTTTAATAGACTTAATTTTTACAGCATCCTATTGTAAAACCCTTGGAGCTAAAAGAATTATCATGGTGTGCCCATATTTAGGCTATATGCGCCAAGATAAACAATTCCATAAGTATGAAGTAGTCTCAGCCCCTATTATGGCTAAACTCATAAGCACATACGCTGATGAGCTCATTACAATTGATCCTCATCTTCATAGAATCCCTAAATTAAGTAAAATCTTCTCAATTAAAACTAAAACATTAACTGCAGTTGATTTAATAGCCAATCACATTAAAAAAAATATTAAAGATGGAGTGATTATAGGACCAGATGGTGAATCTTACCAATGGGACATTGCAGTTGCAAAAATAACCCATTTCCCCTTCACAATTCTAAAAAAAGTAAGAAAATCCTCATATAATATTAAGATTACATTCAATGATAAAATTGATGTAAAAGGGAAAAATGTTATCATTATTGATGATGTAATAAGCACTGGAAGAACCCTTCTCAAGACAATTAACCATGTTAAATCATTTAAACCTAAAGGGATCTATTGTTTTGCTACTCATGGTGTTTTAGCAGGTGATGCAGCTTCTAAAATTGTTAAAACAGGTGCTAAATTAATTTGTACTAACACTATTCCAAATAAATATGATAAAATTGATATTTCTAAATTAATTAGTGACTCTATTAAGTAAATTATTCTGAATTAACAGTAAAATCATAAAGAATTAAATTAAAAAAGCAAGAATAAAAAAATTATTTTTTACGTTTCTTTCTAGACTTTTTCTTAGGAGAACTTTTTCTTGCACCAACTTTTCTTTCAATTTTAATCTCTTCAGCCATAATTCTCTCTGCAAGTTTCTCAATATGCATTTCTAATCGTGCAACCCTTCTCTCCATAATAACTAGAATACGTAAGCTGTAAACAATAGCAGCTAAAACACCAATGATAATCGCAAGTGTAACTTGAGTAACATCTAAAACCATTTTTCCACCTCTTTTTTGGATACTCCCACTAATACTTATCATTAAATCTAGAGGTTGTAGTATATAAAGTTTGTGTTTTTAAATATTAATAAAAAAAATAGATTTATATTCTATTATCTATAAACCTGAATCATGAATAAAAAATCAATAAAATTAAACTACAAAGACACTGAAATACTAATTTCTTCAAATATTAGAGAAAATTCAGATAATTGGATCATATGTTTACATGGATTACAAACTAATAAATCAATGTATAATCCTATCTTTTCAGTTTCTGACCTTAACAAATATTCAATCCTGGCATTAGATTTTGTGGGTTTTGGAGATTCCTCTAAACCGGAACATTTTTCATATTCTCTTGGAGATCAAACTGAAATTATTCTTAAAATAATTAAAAATATTAAACCTAAAAAATTGAATCTTATTGGACATAGTTTAGGAGGGATGATTGGAACATTATTATTAGAAAAAACAAACATTAATTCTTTCATTAATTTAGAAGGAAATTTAATTTTTCAAGATTGTGGAGCGAGTAACGAAGTAAATCAATTAAGGTTTGATGAATTTCAACATAAATACTATCCTCAATTAAAAAAAGAACTTAAAAATTCAAAAACCTATAATGCAATATTAAGATCATCTAGTTTAGAAAAGATTCCAGATTTTGTATTTTTTAAATCTTCTCAATCAATAGTAAAATTATCAAAATCAAATCTATTAAAAAAATTTATTGAACTGCCAGATAATAAATTATATATTTATGGAGATAAAAATAAAGAAAAAATCAATTCTTTACCCAAAAATTTTGAAACTGCTTCAATAAAAAATTCAGGACATTTTATGTTATTAGACAATCCTCAAGAGAGTTTAAAAAAAATAATAGAATTTCTTAAAAAAAATTAAAAACCTATTTCAAACTTTTCCATGTTTTTTCAAACATAGTAGAGTAAGCTTCACAAAAAAATGGACTATTAACCCAAACCCCTGTGTCGTAGCTTTCATGAATCTCTTCATTGTTGCTTAACATAAAAATTACTTGGGAGTTATCAACAATACATGCTCTTGCACTTAAATCGCTTGCTTCTTTAAAATCAGATAATTCTTTAACTTTCTTTATTGCATCTGTATTTTTCTTAGTTGAAGGTGCAACAATTCTAATTTTAACACCAGAATCTTTTGCTTGTTTTAATGAAGAATATAACTTGTCTGCTTTTTTTATAATGCCTGTTTCAGTTGAAATTAAAACAACACTTTCTTTAGCATTTTTAATTGAGAATTCTAAGTGGTGATATAAGTTGTCAGTTCCTTTTAAGAATCCTGATAAATCAGTTGGTTCAACCAATTCAATCCCATTTTTATGAAGTAAATCAAGTTCTTTTAATACTTCTGTATCTTTTAATTTATCAAGAACTTCTGCTTTCTTTTCTGCATCGTCTTGTAATTTTCTTTTTACTCTCTCTAACACTTCTGTTGGAGAAACAGCAATATATTTGATTGGCTTACCAATCTTCATGATTATGAAACCTTTCTTTTCTAATGACTCTAAAACATCATATGTTCTTGATCTTGGAACATTTGCAATATCTGATAATTCACCAGCAGTAGAAATTCCTCTTGATAATAAAGCAGCCCATAGTTTACTTTCATAACTATTTAAGCCAAAGTCTTTTAATCTGTTTAAAAATTCATGTTGTACTATCATCGTTTAAACCCCCAACTACATATTGCAAATACCACAATCATATATAAACCTTTCTATTTTTGTTATTCAAAAGTAACAAAAAAAACAAAGTCACATACCACCCCCTAATTTCCTTTGGAATATCCTTTAATTTTAGAAGGTTTGTGTTTATTTATTTTCTATATAGTAATAATAATAATTAATATAATAATAATTATTTATTATACCATATTTTCCACATGAAATCAAGGGGTCTCATATCCTTGATTACAACAATATTTATAAGGTTACATTTCCTATGGAAATAAATGGAAAAGGGGTTAACTAATTATTTTGAAAATTTTTTAGAGAAAGAATCCTTATTTACAAACAAAAAAGCACTCCAATCTAACTATCTTCCTGAAACTTTAGCCCATAGAGATACACAAATTCAACAAATTGCTCAAATTTTAGCGCCTGTTTTAAAACAAGAAAAACCATCAAATCTTTTTATTTATGGAAAAACAGGCACTGGTAAGACAGTTTCCATGAAACACATTATAAGAGATCTTTCAAAAATATCCGAAGAAAAAGCAATCCCATTACATATGTGTTATGTAAATTGCAAATTAAAAAAAATAACTGATACTGAATATAGGCTTTTAGCTCATCTTGCAAGAGAACTAGGCAAAGAAATTCCTTCAACAGGTTTACCCACAGATGAGGTGTATAAGATTTTTTTCTCAGCATTAGAACAAAAAAAACATATGTTTGTTTTAATTTTAGATGAGATTGACTGGCTTATTAAAAAAACAGGGGATGAAATATTATATAATCTCACTAGAATTAATGCAGAACTTGAACATAGTCAAATTACCTTAGTAGGCATATCAAATGATCTTGTTTTTACAGATTCTTTAGATCCCAGAGTAAAATCATCTCTTTCAGAAGAAGAGATTCTTTTCCCACCTTATAATGCATTACAAATCCAGGAAATTTTAAATCAACGTGCTGCTATAGCTTTTCAAAAAAAGAAGTTGGTTCCTGGTGTAGTAGAAAAGTGTGCTGCTTTCGCTGCTAGAGACCATGGAGATGCAAGAAGAGCTTTAGAATTATTACGTGTAGCAGGAGAACTTGCAGAAAGAAGTGATATGAAAAAAGTAGAAATCAAACATCTAGATCAAGCAGAAGATAAAATTGAAAGGGATCGTATGGTTGAAGCAGTCGCAACACAACCCAAACAAGTGCAAGCCACACTTTATGCTATTTTAAATATTCCACAAGAGAAAAACAATCTTATTTTCACAGGAGAAGTCTACAATATCTATAAAGGACTTTGCCTTAAAACAGGTTTGCGCCCCTTAACCCAAAGAAGAGTTTCTGATGTCATTGGTGAACTCGACATGTTAGGTATCATAAATGCAAAAGTGATATCAAAAGGGAGATATGGAAGAACAAGAGAAATCTCAATTCCTTTATCAACAGAAATCACCACTGAATTAAAGAGTTTACTGGAAGATGGGCTTGCATTTGTGTGATACTATGAACAATGCCAGGAAAAACGAAAAAAGAATTAGTTGAGGAATTTTTAAAAAAAGGAGTTTTACTTACTCCAGATTATCTTAAAGATATGGAATCTAAGAAAGACATAGAACATATCCCTAAAGATATGTTAATCATGGATAAAAAACTCTCTTCTACCCGTTTAACAAAAAACATTAATTGGAAAGATCTTGATAGATCCATGGTCAATAAAGACAAGGGCTCTGGAAATAAACAATATGCAAAATTTTTAGATTATTTAGATGAACAAGGATTGGAAGCCCAAAAAAAAGTTAAAATCATATTTTCATATAAGGATAAAGAAAAAAAACCTACACTTCAAGACTTTGTAGGTTATTTTAATAGTCGATTTTCAACAATGGAACCACTCATTGGTCATCATTCTGAGATTAAAAAATTATTAACCATTAATAAATTGAAAAATAAAAAAGATAGGGAAATTGTTTCTATTATTGGAATTGTAGAAGAAATCTATATCACAAAAAATAGAAACATATTATTGACAATTGAAGATCCTTCAGGAACATTTAAAGTTCTCATTAATCAAAATAAGCCTGAATTAATTAAAATTGGGAAGAACATTGTATTAGATCAGATAATAGGAATAACTGGAGCAGTCTCTGAAAATATTATCTTTGCAAATAGTATAATTGAACCAGATATTCCTCTCACAAAATCATTCAAAAAAGCCCCTTTAGAGAGTTATGCAATTTTCTTATCAGATATCCATGTAGGATCTACTTATTTTTTAGAAGAAGAATTTAAAAAATTCTTAAAGTGGATAAATCAACAATCAGGAAGTGAAAAACAAAAACAAATCGCATCTAAAGTTGAATATATTTTTATTATAGGGGACTTAGTAGATGGTGTTGGAATCTACCCTAATCAAGAAAAAGAGTTATCTATTAAAGACATCCATGAGCAATATGTAGAATGTGCTAAATTATTAGATCAAATACCTAAACACATTAAAATTATAATTTGTCCTGGAAATCACGATGCTGTAAGATTATCAGAGCCACAACCAGTACTTTCTAAAGAATATGCATCTCCTTTATGGGAATTAGAAAATGTTATTATGGTTTCCAATCCCTCATCTGTGTTAATTCATGAGAGTGAAGATTTTCCAGGTTTTGAAGTTTTAATGTATCATGGATATAGTTTTGATTATTATGTTGCACAAATAGATTCAATCCGAAACTCTGGAGGCTATGATCGTCCAGATTTAATTATGAAATTTTTACTTAAAAAAAGACACCTAGCACCTTCACACACTTCAACTCTTTATGTGGCAGATTCAGAAAAAGATAACTTAGTTATTGATAGAATCCCTGACTTTTTTGTTACAGGCCATATTCATAAATCCTCTGTTTCTCAACACAGGAACATCACCCTTATTTGTGGTTCTTGTTTTCAATCCACCACATCATTCCAAGAAAAATTAGGACATAAACCTGAACCCTGTAGAGTTCCTGTTGTTAACTTAAAAACTAGAAAAGTAAATGTGTTGAGGTTTGGTGATTAATATGTATGAAAAATATTTTCAAAATATTGAATTGACCCTAAAAAAGATATACAAAGTAGCTAAAGATGCAAGGAAAAAAGGGTTTGATCCAGAGACTGATATAGAGATTCCTCTTGTTAAAAATATGGCTGAACGTGTTGAAGGGCTTATCTCTGTTGTAGCCCCTCAAATTATTGGTTCTGGAGTCTCAAAACGTATACATCAATTAGAAAAACAGTATGGTTCATTAGATTGGAGAATTGCTTTAAAGATTGCAGAGGAAATTGCAGAACAAAAATATTGTAAATTTGAAAACCAGCATGAAGCAATAATCATTGGAATCAGAGTAGGAATTGCATATATTACTATGGGCACAGTAAGTTCTCCCTTAGAAGGGTTTGTAGATTTAAAAATTAAACAAACAATGGATGGGAAAGAATACTTAGCTATATTCTTTTCAGGGCCTATTAGAAGTGCAGGCGGAACCGCAGCTTCTGTCGCTGTATTAATAGCAGATTATGTGAGAAAAAAGTTTGGGTATGCACCTTATGATCCTACTGAAGAAGAAGTTAAAAGAATAGTTACTGAATTATATGATTATCATGAACGTGTAACCAACTTACAATACTTACCGTCAGAACCTGAGATTGAGTTTTTAATTAAAAAAATTCCTATACAAATCGATGGGGATCCTTCTGAAAAGTTTGAAGTTTCAAGACATAAAGATCTCAAGAGAATCGAAACCAATCTCATCAGGAATGGGGTTTGTTTAGTTGTAGGAGAGGGAATTGCTCAAAAAGCTCCAAAATTATTAAAACAACTTTCTATTTGGGGCAAGGAATTTAATTTAGAACAGTGGGATTTTTTAAAAGATTTTGTTGATTTGCAAAAACAAATCAAAGCAGGCTCAACCAAAGAAGAAGAAAAAGTTAAAATTAAACCAGATTTTACTTTTATTAAAGATTTAGTGGCAGGTAGGCCAGTATTAACACATCCTTTACACATTGGGGGGTTCCGTTTAAGATATGGAAAAAGTAGGGTTAATGGATATTCAGCAGTATCATTGCATCCTGCTACGATGATGGTGTTGAAAAGATATATTGCTATTGGAACACAATTAAAAGTTGAACGTCCAGGAAAAGCAGCAGTAATTACTCCTTGTGATAGTATTGAAGGGCCTATTGTAAAATTAGATAATAATTCTATTGTTGCATTAAATACTATACAAGATACTAAAAATGTATTAAAAAATATTAAAGAAATTATTTTCTTAGGAGACATGTTGATTAGTTATGGAGATTTTTTTAATAGAGCTCATGTCTTAGCTCCTCCAGGATATTGTGAAGAGTGGTATATTCAAGAGCTTGAAAAAGCTGCTGTAGATATGTTTGGTTCTCTTGATATAGATAAAATGACAGACCATTCAGATCTTCCTAGACAATTTATTGAGGAATTAATTAAAAAACCAATGGAAAAAAATATTTCTCCTGAATATGCATTATCACTTTCTAAAAAATTTAATATTCCACTACACCCTGTTTATACCTATCATTGGAATTCTGTTTCCAGAGATGAAATCTCTTTATTATTTAATTGGTTATATAAATCTAAACTCAAAGAAGAAAATAATATTTGTAAAAATATTGAATTACCTCAAGATAATGCAAAAAGAGTATTAGAAAAATTAGGGATACCTCACACTCTTGAAAATAATAAAATAAGTATAGAATATCCTCATGCTCATGTGTTGAAAGAATTATTCATTTTAGATGAACCTGCCTTAAATAAATGTAAAGATCTTTTATTAAATAAAAAAAATATTTTAGATTTGATATTTGAAGTTTCAGGAATAAAGCAACGTGACAAATCTGGAGTATTTATAGGGGCACGTATGGGTAGACCTGAAAAAGCAAAAATGAGAAAACTAACTGGCTCTCCTCAAGTATTATTTCCTGTTGGAGAAGAAGGAGGTAGATTACGATCTTTTCAAAGTGCATTAGAAATTGGTACGATTACTGGAGAGTTTCCAGTATATTGGTGTACAAAATGTGAAAAATCTACAATCTATGCAGTGTGTGAAGATTGTAATAAACTAACCCAAAGAAAATATTTTTGTAGAGAATGTGGAGAAATCACAAAGAATGTTTGTGAACATGGTACTCCTTCTGCCCACAAAATCCAAACCATTAATATTCAACATTATTTTGACAGGGCTTTAAAAAAATTAAAAATTAACCATTATCCTGATATGATTAAAGGGGTTAGGGGTACCTCCAATAAAGATCATACTCCAGAGGCTTTAATGAAGGGAATTTTACGTTCTAAACATAGCATTTATGTTAATAAAGATGGAACAACAAGATATGATATTACTCAAACACCTATTACTCATTTTAAACCTAATGAAATCGAAGTCCCTGTAGAGAAGTTATTAGAATTAGGGTATACAAATGATATTGAAGGTAAACCATTATCCGATAAAAATCAAGTATTAGAGATTTTACCTCAAGATATTATTCTTCCTGCATGCCAAGAAAGTCCAGACAAAGGGGCTGATGAGGTTCTCGTCAAAGTTTCTCAATTTATAGATGATATGCTTGTATCTATGTATGACCTAAAACCATTTTATAATATAAAAGAAAAAAAAGATTTGGTGGGTAAATTAGTGATGGTGATTGCGCCTCATACTTCTGCAGGAATTGTTGGAAGAATTTTAGGGTTTAGTAATACTCAAGGACTTTTTGCACATCCTATGTTGCATGCAGCTACAAGAAGAGATTGCGATGGAGATGAATCTTGCGTAGTTTTATTATTAGATTCCTTAATTAATTTTTCAAGAAAGTATCTCCCTGCACATCGAGGAGCCACACAAGATGCTCCTTTAGTTTTAACATCAAGATTAATTCCAGCTGAGGTAGATGATATGGTTTTTGATTTGGATATAGCTTGGAGATACCCATTAGAGTTCTATAATGCCTGTCTTCAATACAAATATCCTTGGGATGTGAAAATATCCCAAGTTTCATCAGTATTAAATTCTGATAATCCTTATGGAGGCTTTGGATATACTCATAAAACATCTAATATCAATGAAGGTATTAGATGTTCAGCTTACAAAACCTTACCAAGTATGAAAGAAAAGTTAGATGGTCAAATGGTTTTAGCCCAAATCATTAGGGCAGTAAATACATCTGATGTTGCAGATTTAGTAATAGGCAAACATTTTATGAAGGATATTAAAGGAAACTTAAGAAAATTTTCAACTCAACAGTTTCGTTGTGTAAAGTGTAATCAAAAATATAGAAGGCCCCCTTTGATTGGAAAATGCAGGGAATGTTCAGGACGTGTTATTTTTACAATATCTGAAGGTTCAGTAAAAAAATATTTAGACATCTCCATAGATCTTGCCGAATCATATAATCTTTCAACATACCTTAAACAAACATTAGAATTAACTAAAAGAAGAATAGAAGCTGTATTTGGAAAGGATTCTGAAAAACAAGAAGGATTAAAAAAATGGGCTTAGTATTTTATTTTTAATCTATGAGAACTACTTGAGCATGAGGCACACCTTGGATGGTTTTAATTTCATCATCTGTGAGTATACCTTCTTTTAAACCTAATTGTATTGATTTTTTCCCAACGAGGTTAATGATATCACAATTACGTAAAACATCTGCAATATGTTCTACTGTTTTTTCTTCTCCTTTGTAAAAATCAGAGGTAAGATCTAATTGTAAGTTATTTTCCTCATAATTTTGGCCTATAAGCTCCTTATCACATATAGCAATAATTGACTTGCCTTGTTGTTTGTGTATTTTTACTAGCATTTAAATAACCGATTTAATAATATGTTTTGCTCCACAAGCAGTACATCGTAAATGATGGTAAGGCCCTTCTTTTTCAATTCGAGTATCAGGTTTTCCACAGTCACTGCATAAAACAAATTCCTCTGCATATTTTCTTATTTTTGAATTAACAGCAGTCGCAGCAACTTTTCTTCCAAATACAAGGGCTCTTTTATTAAGTTCTCCTGGAGTGGCAAGTTCTTTAAGTAAATATTTTAGAATGTGATCTTGTGGCCTATTAAGACTGGTAACAATTTGATGAAAATTAGTAATAATAGTTTTATTTCCTTGAATATGCCCTAAAACTTTAGGAATCTCAAATCTAGCTTTTTCAAATACTACTTTGGGTAATTCTGTAGTTGCTTTTTTAAGCATTTCATCATAGTCCATTATTTAAGGTAAATAACACTTATTTATAAACATTTGTTTCAAAAACAAGTATAATCCTTAATTTTTATTAAAGTAGTAAATTTTATAAAGAAAAGTACTTAAAATATCTTATGGTCATTGAATCACTAACAAATCCTTTTAAAGCAGAAGAAAAACCTTGGACATTAATCTTAATCGGAATAATTTATAGCACTTTAGGAGCTTTTTTGAGTTTATGGATTTTTAGAGAATACGCATCCTTAGTAATGATTTTTTTAATTAGTTTTGCGTGTGTTCCCTTAATTTATGCAACAATTAAATTTGAAGAAAAAAAGAATTTTCAAATATTAAAAGAATCAGTTTTATTAAAAGAACATGGAAAAGCCTTATCTTTCATGATGTTTTTATTTTTAGGAATAACCATCTCATTAACATTTTGGTATCTTGTTTTCCCCCCTGATATAAGTGCTCAATTATTTTCTGTGCAAACAAATACCATCACTAATATTAATAATCAAGTTTCAGGAAATGCAATAACATCTTCTACTATTTTAGCACGTATTTTCTTAAATAATTTTAAAGTGCTTCTCTTCTGTTTATTATTTTCATTTATTTATGGCTTAGGCGCAATTTTTATTTTAACTTGGAACGCATCAGTTATAGCAGCAGCATTAGGAAATTTTATTAGGTCTCATGTGTCTGAATTAGTTAGTGCTGTAGGATTATTGAAAGTAGGTGCTTACCTACAAGTTGCATCATTAGGATTTTTTAGGTATGCTATTCATGGATTTCCTGAGATCTTAGCATATTTTGTAGGAGGCTTAGCTGGAGGAATAATCTCAATAGCAGTGATTAGACATGATTTTAATACTCCTAATTTTTCTAGAATTGTTTTTGATTCTGCAGATTTAATTATGGTAGCAATTGCACTTTTAGTATTTGCTGCAATAATAGAAGTATATATAACTCCTGTGTTATTTTAAACAATCAAACTAATTATTCTAATGGTTTAATAATTCCTGGACTAATCTCAAAGATATCTCCGTTTTGTAATAAATCCTGAATTAAAGGTTCAACATCCAATCCTTCTTTTTTGATAACATCTTCAATTGCTACCCCATTCCCTGAATCAAGTGATTTTATCGTTTCATAAATTTGCATTTTTTTATCTTTTGTTTGACTAGGAATCTCTTTTGTTTTTTCTTTGACAAAATTATCCTTTTTTTTAAGTTCTAAATTTCGGAATAAAAGCCATTTTTCATCAGGAAGTTTTCTAATAATATCTCCTAAAATAAATTTTTGATCTCCAATTATTCTAGGTTGCCCAATAACATTAATAAAATCTCCTATAGCAATGAAATTTTTAAGATTTTTGTTGTAAGCTCTTATTGATAGCACCCCAGATCCATCATCCAAGATAAGAAGCTCATATGTGGACTCATCTTCAATTTGTATAATATTTCCAATAAGATTAATTTTAGAGATATGCTGATTATTGATAACAATATAATTTGGATCCCAACCTTCCTGTTGAACATAAGGAGCATCTAAAATATCTTTAACATTTACTTTAAATGCAGTTTCTCTTTTATTTTCGTCCATAGGTTTAGGAAATGAAAAGTACTATTTAATAATTTATATTATTGATCTACACTTCTAAGCAAAACTCTTATAAACAAAGTTTCCTAAAATAAATATATGGTTGATCAGAATCTAGTGGGGTTTATACGGTCAAGTATACAACAAGGATATGATATTACTACTGTCCAAAATCATTTGTTAAGCCAAGGATATCAATTAAAAGATATTCAAGAAGCAGTAAGTTTGATTTATGGTTCACCTCATGTAAAACACACAATTGAACTTTCTAAAACCACTATTATCTCAATAATATCTGGATCATTAGTCATAATTATCACATTAATTTTTGTTTTTTCATTAATAAAATCTCCAAATAATGCTCCTCCTACATTATTGGATTTAAGTATTGAATCAGATACTGAATCAATAGAAGCTGGAGAAAATTTTCCTTTTAGATATAGTGCAACACAAACAGGTTCACAAAAAAGATTTGATTTTAGGCTGCGTTATGAGGTATTAGATTTTAATAATAGATTAATTACCTCTATGGAGGAAGAAGTTGCTATAGAAACAAAAGTCTCAGATTCTAAATCAATTAAGATTCCATCAGACACAGAACCTGGTAGATATGTGTTAAAAGCTACTGCTTTGTATGATTCAAAAAAAGCTTCAGCAAGAATAAATTTTAAAGTTGAAGGAGAAGAAACTCCTATTGAAGAACCAATTGAAGAACCTATAGATAAACCTGTTGAACCATCTCCTGAAGAACCTGAAACTCCTCCAATTGATGAGAAGCCACCATTAGTTATTCCAGAACCAACTCCCAAGTCTTCACCAAGAACAGTTCAAGATACTCATCTCATAACCCAAGATGCTATAGAATCCTCTGTAAATAATATTAATAAAGCAGGTAAATTATGTGATTCTATTTTAGATTTAAGAAATAGAGATAAATGTTTTGAAAAAATAGCTGAAAACGCTCAAACAACAGGATTATGTGCTAATATTCAAAGTAATTCTAAACGAGATACCTGTTATATGAATTTTGCGATTGAAGGGGATTATTCTGTATGCCCTAAAGTAGAAAATCAATATCTTAAGAAAAGTTGTGAATCCCTTGCAGCGTTAAACTCGTAATTCTTTTTTAATAACTTCTGCAAAATAATACCTTAGAAAGGAAAAAAATGCTAATATAAGAATTCCTGATAAAATTTGAGGTAATGGTTGCGGTAAAAATTGAATTCCTTTCGCTACAAATGTAATGATAGAAAAAATAATGAATAAATTAATGATAGGAAGAATAAATTTATGTATCCTTTGTATCCCTACAAAAAAGGTATTAAGAAATACTTTTTTTTCTTTATGCATAAAAACTACTTGGTAAATAGTGGTCAGATAAAGTAGAAAGAAAACTACAATAACTAATACAGGTACACCTATAATAAAATTTTTCAATAAGAGAAGTAAAAAAATGAGAATAATAGACATACCTAAATACCAGAGCGCATTATATTTGAGAAATCTAAAAAATACTTTTTTTGTAAAATGTTTATGAATCATTCTACTATATATTTTTCCTTTAAAGAATGATAAGCATACAATAAGATATACAATATAAAGTACCAAGAATAAAATGAGGAAAAAAAGAAAACCTTTTACTGTTGAAAATGTAGAGTTTAATTCTGATGCTTTTTGATATGCTATACTGTTAAGATCAACATTAGCTAATGGCTTTACTTGAAATGATAAACCAAAACTCCACAAGAGAAGTCCTACATATACAGCCAAATAAAAGAGAAAATCTATAAACCCACTCCTAAGAAATTCTTTGCCAGGAGTTTTAAGAAGTGTTTGATAAAAAATAGAACTCTCTAGTTTGTTTTTCATTATAACAAATCGAGTGTTGTTCTTTATATGTTTTTCTATTGAGTGGTTAAGTTACATTAAGTATGTAAGTGATGATACTGGCGCCGATGACCTGCTATCTCACGAAGAGAAGTAGCAAAACCGGCCCTGGCCCAGTATCATCACCCCAACACACAATAGGTAACTTAACCGCCCTATTGAGTAGAAATAATTTGATCTTCTCTACTTCCATCTCTATATACAGTTATACCTTTACATTTAAGTTTGAATGCTAAGAGACATGCATCTTCCACATCTTTGATAGAAGCATTATAAGGAAAGTTAATTGTTTTAGAGATTGCATTATCTACATATTTTTGAAATGCACTTTGAATTCGAATATGCCATTCTGGTGAGATATCATGCGCAGTCACAAATATTTTTTTAAGATGATCAGGAATCTCTTCAATATCATGAATACTTCCTGTTGATGTGATTTTTCTCATTAAATCAGATGAATAAATTCCAATTTGCTTGGCAAGTTTTTCAAAAACAGGATTAATATACAATATTTCTCCTGCAGCTACTGTTCTTCGATAATATCCTAATGCAAAATGAGGTTCTATTCCTCCAGAAGTATTTGCAATAATTCCCCTTGCACCACAAGGGGAAATAGTAGTTAAGGTAGCATTCCTTTTCTTGATTTTATGAACTCCATAAATACTCTTTTCCCAATAAGGAAAATTTCCTTTTTTTTCAGCAAGCATACTTGAAGTTTTATGGGCATGACTTTGAATAAAACTCATAACTTTTTCAGCTATTTTAAGAGCTTGTCTAGAATTATAAGGAATTCCTAATGAATAAAGCATATCTGCAAAACCTAAAATCCCCAACCCTACATTTCTTAATCCTAAAGTATTTCGTTTAAATCCATTGATAGGAAATTTAGTTACATCTATTACATTATCTAAAAATCTAACTGCTATAGGAATAATTGCTTTAAGTTTTGCCCAATTTATGTTATTATCCTGTACAAAATTTGCTAAGTTAATAGCTCCATAAGAAACCCCTGTATAAGGAAGTAACGGCTGATCTCCACAAGGATCTGTTGTTTCAAAATCCCCTAAAGTTTTATGAGGATTGTTTTTATTGATTGTGTCAATAAATAGAATTCCTGGATCGCCGTATTTCCAAGCCATTGTAATAAGTAAATCAAATACCTTGCGTGCATTAAGTGTGTCTACTTCTTCTTTCGTAGAAGGATCTATCAAAGGATAATCAGCATTTTTTAATACAGCTCTCATAAAATTATCAGTAATTTCAACACTAACATTGAAGTTAGGGAGAGCATGATTGGTTTTAGCAGTTATAAAATCTAAAATATCAGGATGCTCAACAGATAAACTTCCCATATTTGCTCCTTTTCGTTGTCCAGAAACAGATATTAGTCGTGAAGAGTGGTCAAAAAGATTCATAAAAGCTATAGGACCTGATGCTTTCCTATTAACAAATGCAGTTTGTTTTCCTCTCTTTCTCAATTTTGAAAAAGAAAATCCTACTCCTCCCCCATATCTTTTAATAATACTTGAATCATATAATGCCTTAAATATTTCTTTAGTAGAATCTCCTAGAGGCACTACAAAACTGCTTAAGAGCTGATTATTATTTGTGCCTGCACTTGCAAGTATTCTTCCTGAAGGGATAAAATCCAATTCAGCCATTGCATTATAAAATTTTCCTTGCCAAAATTTAATTTTAGCCTTATCAACATATTTTTTTTCTGCAGAAGCAATATTTTTAGCAACTCGTTGAAACATTTCAAGAGGAGATTCAACAACAATTCCTTGTTTGTCTTTTAGAAGGTATCTTTGTTTTGCAATTAATACAGCATTTGGAGATAATTTTGAGGTATCTACTAACCCTAATATATCTTCTTTTTGTTTTCGAAGATCAGTTCTTTCTTGTCTATAAAGAATGTAAGCTTTAGCCACTTTAGTAAGATTTTGATTAATTAATACTTGTTCTACTACATCTTGAATATCTTCTATAGTAGGTGCTGTATCTTCATCATAGGTTTGATTAAGAATTTCTATAACTTTCGAAGCTGTTTCTTGGGCAATAAGTTTATCTGGCTCACCAATAGAGATAGTTGCTTTAAATACTGCTCTATAAATACGTTTTTCATCAAAATTAACTACATCTCCTTCTCTTTTGATAATACTTTGTATTCTATTAACAGTCTCCATAAAAATAGGGAATGAATAATCACATTTAAACTTTTGCTTATTAACACTTAAAAGAAAAAATCATTATTCAGAACAACTTTTAACTAACTGTCCATTAACCATTTCTACTTTACATACTTTTGGACCATTTGCATCAGTATCTTTATCTGTTTTAAGAGTTTTTTTAACTTCATTTATTTTTTTAGTTACAGTTACTCCTTTTATATTATTTTCAAATGCATGAAATGGAGTACTTAAAATTCCTTTAGGAGTTGTAAAAACTTCATCTCCTTTAAGTGTTTTAGGTTCTTCTCCATCTATTTGCACAGTAAAAAGCAAATCTTTAGATTTTTGGAATTTATTTTGTTGAGTTTGCACACTAAGAATAGGATGTCTACTTCCATCTCTATAAATAGTGATCCCTTTTAGTCCTTTTTTCCAGGCTTGTATGTAAATATTACTTATAGTTTCAGGATCAACACTCTCAGGAAGATTTACCGTAGATGAAATACTATGATCAATATACTCTTGTGCAATTCCTTGAATCTCTACTCTACTTTCAGGTTTAATATGATGAGCTGTTCTAAAAAAATGATCAGGTAATAAGGATTTTAAATCTTCTGCATCATCTATTTTTTGTGCTTCTTCTAATTTTCCTTCTTTATCGAGATACGCTTGAACAGTTGAATGAAATACTTTGAATATTTTATTTCCAAAAGATTCTGACCTTCTTGAATAAAATAATGCAAAAATAGGTTCTATTCCTCCACTAACTCCTACATAATGTTTTCCCCCATTAACAAATCCTAATACTACATTTGATATGGTTCCAGTAGGTGCTATAGAAAGAAGTGCAATATTTCTCAATCCTTTTTCTTTAATCAAGGCTCGAGTTTCATCATCAAGACTTTCTTTAAAGAAAGGATTCTCTTTATATTTTTCATAATCCCATAAAGGGCTAGGTGATTTTTCTTCAGAAAGATTAGCAGACGCACGATAAGCATGGTTGCCAATAAATTCACTCACCTTTTTTAATAATTCTTTAGCTTTTTCAGAATCATATGCTAAACCTAATTGATTAAACATATCCGCTATACCCATAATTCCTAATCCTAATCTCCTAGTATCACTAGCAGATTTTCTTTGTTTTTCTAATGGATTTAGGGTTTCATTCCATAATACCACATTATCTAAGAATCGTATAACCTCTAAAGTAACTTCTTGAAGTTTATTCCAATCAATTGTTGCATTTTCACTATACCCATTTTTAACAAACCGTGAAAGATTAATACTTCCTAAATTACAAGCCCCTCCATCTTCAAGAGGAACTTCTCCACAAGGATTGGTTGAGAGAATAGGTTTTCCAACATAATCGCTTGGAGAATATTTTTTCATTCTACTCCAAAGAATAAGTCCTGGTTCAGCAGTTTGATAGTTACCTGCAACAAACGGATCCCATAAATCTCTTCCTTTTACTAATTCTTTGATCTCTCCAACATTTTTAGATTTAAAATAAAGCATAAAATCTCCAGATTTTTTAACAGCCAAATCAAAATCTTCTTTTTCTAAATTAATAAGATAATCTCCAAAGTTATCTCTATTATTTTTATCTGAAAGAATTTCTTCAGTAACACTAGCATCAAATTGTTCAAAAAAAGCATTAAGTGAGTCTATGGTATCAAAAGTTCCTAATAATTCATAATCTTCAATGTTTTTTGAAGGAATTTCATATGCATAATGCACATCTTCTTTGTTCAGATTTAGTGATTGTTCAACTTTTTTCAATTTTTTATAAACTAGAATTTTCTCTTTTCCATAAGTTGTTTGCTCATATACAGATTGCATAAACTCATCAGTTACTTTTAGAGAAATATTAGCAAATCTCACTTGAGTATTTTCTCGAACTTGTTTTTCTATGACCTCTAATTGTGCTTCATCAAACTTATTGGACCATCTACATTGTTCTGTTATTTGTTTAGTAACCCAATTACTTTGCTTTTTTACATGAATAAAATTAAAAACATCAGGATGTTTAACATCTATAGTTAACATAAGTGCTCCTCTTCTCCCTGATTGACCAATAAGTCCTGTTGTGAGAGAATATACTTCCATAAAAGAAACAGCCCCAGTAGAATGATCCGCTGCATTATGCACAACAGAGTTCTTAGGTCTTAATACACTAATGTCAACGCCAATGCCTCCTCCGTAAGAGTAGGTTCTTGCGCATTCGTATGCTGCTTTGTATATAGATTCAATATTATCTTTTTCAATTGTGCTAACAAAACAATTAGCTAATGTTTTTAATCTATAGAGATCTCCTGCCCCTGCTAAAACTCTTCCACCTGGTAAAAAATATCCTTGATAAAGAAGGTCATAAAACTTTTTGGCATAAATATTTTGATTTTCCTCAGTATCTTCTACTGATGCAATATACGCTGCTAACCTTCTAAATACTTGTTCTGGTTTAGATTCAATATATTTATTGGATAAATCTTTTAATAAATATTTTTTCTTATAAATATCGTGAGCTAGTTCACTATTCCCCAAATAATCTTTTTTATGGACTGGAACCTCTCCAGATTCTTGCCATTTTTTTATTAAATAGAATAATCGTTTGTATGCAACAATTTTTGACTCAGGCATTAAAGAAAATAATTTGCTTTTATGTGCAAACATATCTTCAAAATCTTTATTATTATCAGAAAGTTGGGGAGCGAGGTCACCCTTGTTGAGTTCAGTAGGTTTGCTTAACATATAATCGCCTTCTTTTTTAGAACAAATATTTTTTGTCCAATGATTTACAGATAAAACTTGTTTATATAGTTTTTGATTTTGTATTATACTATATTTTAATGTTCATATTGAAAATATATAAAAAGACCTAATATTTAATTTTTCTAATGAAAAACCAATGCCCAAAGTGTGGAAGTAAAGAAATTAAACTAGTTAATTACATCAACATTAAGGCTCTTGTATGTAAATCTTGCCAATATGACGAGAGAAATGAGTTTGAGCCTGATTCAAATCAAAGAACTTCTCAAAAAGCTAAAGGATCCTATACTCCTTACAAAACTGGAGGAAGTAGAAGGACAAAATAATCACCTCTTCGCAATCCCCCATATGAGATTAAAGAAATTTCTATAACTATCTGCTATTTTTTTATTATTAATAAGAATTGCTAATGGCTCATCTACCCAAAGTAAGATAGCAACTTTATCTCCATAAATATTTGTGCTGCTAGGACTCCTAAATTGTTTAGGCAAAAATTTAACTTTAAGATAAGGTTTTTTCTTTACAATTTCATCATTCCTAGCACTATCATCATAGATAATCTTCACATTAATCTTAAATTTCATCCGTGCATTCTCATAATGAGGTAAATAATACTTCAACACAGCATTAATATCAGTTGAAGCACCAAAGACTAATATCTCTTTTTTATCTTTAATTTGATCTTGAAAAACTGATTTTAATCCTTCTCTGCCTTTGAAGAAAGTGGTTTCTGCTTTTTTCTTTGCCATACCATGCTTCAGTTGAAGCTCTGGAAGAACTGCTCTTATGTTATCTTCTTTTTCTTTGAGATTTGCTAATAAAATACTTGGCTCAACAGCTTCAAAATATTTTCTATTATTAGTTTTAATATAAGAAATAAGTCCTTTTTGAGTTAATCGCTCAATAGCATCATAAATGCTTCTCCTATGAATTCCTGTTTTTTTAGAGATCTCTCCTGCTAAGCAAGAACCTAATTCAACAATAGCAAGATACACTTTACTCTCAGAATGTGTTAATCCAATTCCCTCTAAAGCTGATAAATCCATAAATATATTAGAAAAAAGGAATATAAAAATGTTATGGTGATAAAGGTATCCTCAAATTATTCTTGAGTCTCTTCTTCAGGACCATAACTAGGCACAGCAGCTTTGCTAATAACCATCACATCACCCATTGCTTTAACAAGCTGGTGTGGAACAATAACTCCTTTAGCAGATCCTAATACCTTATTTAAAAAAGAATTTTTAGTTGCTCGAACTCTCCAACCAAATACTTTAGTTGAGGTAAGAATAGCTTCTTCAACATCTCCAAAATAATCACCTGTATCTGTAAAAACTTTCATTTCATATGATTCTGATATACGCTTCATCTTTAACATAGTTATCACCTTTTTTCAACAATAACATATTATAAAGGATTCTAATATATAAACTTTTCTTTCCACCAGTATACTAATCAAATTTATCATAGAAATTGAACAAACCAGGCTTGTTTAACAAGCTTTTTATACACACAAAAGCTCTCATATTTATGAAATACAAAAACCTAACAATTATTGGAACATCTCATATATCTAAAGAATCCATGAATCAAGTGGAGAATTTTATAGAAAAGCAAAATCCAACAGTTGTTGCATTAGAATTAGATAAAAAACGCGCATATGCATTAATGCATGATCATATTAAAAGATCTATAGGGTTTTCAGATATTCGTAGAATTGGATTTAAAGGCTACTTATTTTCTCTTATAGGTGCATGGGCTGAAAAAAAATTAGGAGATATGGTAGGAGTCTCTCCTGGAGATGAGATGAAAACCGCACTTAAATTAATAAAAAAGAATAACCTCAAAGTTGCTTATATTGATCAAGATATTGATATTACTCTAAAAAGGTTTTCTAAAACTTTAACATGGAAAGAAAAGTGGAATTTTATTGTTGATTTGTTTAGAGGATTTGTGTTAAAACAAAAAACATATACCTTTGATTTGAATAAAGTGCCTTCTAAAAAAATTGTAGATAAAATGATTAAAGAAGTTAAGGTAAGATATCCTAATCTTTATCTTGTTCTAGTAAAGGAAAGAAATATCTTCATGGCTAAAAAACTCATGCATCTCATAAAACTTAAACCAGAGGATAAAATTTTAGCAATAGTTGGAGCAGGCCATGAAGAAGAAATGATTAAACTCATTAAAAAGAATATTAATAAATTTGATGCTGTGTAAATTTACAAAACCTTTTTATACCTCAATTCTCAATTCTAACCTATGGCTACAGGACTGAGAAACTATTGGGATAAAGTTAAACGTTATTATCCTTTTAATAAAGATGAGAAAAAAGCATTGTTAATTACAACAGTGGTATTAGCATTTATAATTGGGTTTAATGATGGTTCCTCTCAATTTAATTTATCAAAATGGTTATTACATTTCATTTTTATTTTTATAGGTGTAGGAATATCTGTTCTTTTTCATGAATCAGGGCATAGATTAGTAGCATTTCCTGCTGGATTTAAGGTTGAATATCAATTATGGTGGTATGGATTAGTTATTGGAATAATATTTGCACTCTTCTCTAAAGGTAATATTTGGATATTAGTACCTGGGGGGATTTGGGCTCATCACATGCTTATTCATAGACTAGGATTTTTTAGATATGGTCCTAACACGTTTGCTATAAGTGTAATTGCGTTATCTGGTCCTTTAGCAAGCATTATTTGTGCAACTCTTATAAAAACCATTCAATGGATTTTTTTCTCAGCAGGATCTCCTTTTTTACAAAAACTATTTATCTTTAATCTTGCCTATGCTGTTTGGAGTTTAATTCCTATTCCTCCATTGGATGGAAGTAAAGTATTTTTCCACTCTAGATTAACTTTTGCTTTCATTTTTGGATGTGTGTTAGGATATACCGTATTAGCAGCGTTTGGAATATTCTCTTGGATTTTAGCACTGATTATAGGAGGATTAATATGGTTAGTGTATTATGTTTACTTTGAAGTTGGAGCATGGGTGAAATATTAATGGCAAAGATTGATTTATGGCAAAATTGGCCTGAATGGATGGCTTTATTCCTACTTTTAGTAGGATTTATTTTTGCAACAGTCGCTACATCCGCTGTAATGAGTTATCTTATTATTTTTTTATCAGGAGGACTTTTTGGAAGACTTTGGTATAGTATGAAGAAAAATTTTCAATTCTCTTTTTTCATGGTTATTATAGGTTTCCTTATAGGATATCTTTTAGGAGGTTCTTTTATTAGGTATGGTAATAAAGGAATTATGATCATTTTCTTTGTATTTGGATGGGTTGCAGCGTATTATTTACATATAAGAGGCATTATTAAGTCAAGAGCAGTTTAGCACTGGACAACTATACCAAACGTATATAAAGAATTCTACCCTATTAAATTGTATGATAAAGAATTTTAAACCTCGTTTATATCAAGAAACTATATTTGCTACCTGTGTCTCAAAAAATACATTAGTTGTATTACCTACTGGAATGGGGAAGACTAATATTTTTTTAATGGTTGCGTCTCAAAGATTAAAACAATACCCATCTTCTAAAATTTTATTTATTGGACCTACTAGACCTTTAATCGAGCAATATAAAAACGTTTTTACAAATCATTTTGAGATAGATGAAAACTTAGTTACAATGTTTACAGGGCAAGTAACTCCAAAAAAACGTGCAGAGCTCTGGAAAACCTCTCAAATCATTTTCTCAACACCTCAAGGATTAGAAAATGATATTTTAAGTAAACGTATTGACTTAAGTGATGTCTCCTTATTAGGGGTGGATGAGGCTCATAGGTCAACTGGGGACTATGCTTATGTTTTTGTGGCAAAACAATATAATAAATCTGCTCGCTTCCCTAGAATCTTAGCGTTAACAGCATCTCCTGGGTCTGATGTAGAAACAATAGGGGAAGTTTGTAAAAACTTGTATATTGAAGAAATAGAGGTAAGAACTGATTCTGATCCAGATGTGAAACCTTATGTACAAGATGTCAAAGTAGATTGGGTTAAAGTGGATCTCCCTGAATCATTTTCTTCCATCAAAAAATATTTAGAGCAATTTTTATTAGAAAGATATCAAAAACTTAAATCTTGGGATCTTTTACCTAAGTCAAATTTTAAATATGTATCAAAAACAGACCTTTTAACATTATCTGCCCAAATTAGAGGTCGCATCTCCTCAGGTGAAAAAGATCCAGTATTATGGGGGGGCATTTCAATATTAGCTGAGATAATGAAAGTAGGCCATGCTGTTGAATTATTAGAAACTCAAGGTATTGAAGCATTATATATGTATTTGAAAAATTTAAATGATCAATCTTTAACTACTAAAGTTAAAGCAGTTAAGAATTTAGTAAAAGATCTAAACTTTAGAAGTGCATTAATCAAAACAGATTCATTATATGAGGAAAAGGTTATGCATCCTAAACTTATTGAGCTTTTAAAAATTGTTAAAGAGGAAATCAAGCAAGAAGATGCAAAACTAATTGTGTTTAATAATTTTAGAGATAATGCTGTTGAAGTAGAAAGAGAACTCAACAAAGTAAAAAATGTTAGAGCTAAATTATTTGTTGGGCAAACCAAAAAAGGAGAAACAGGTATGTCCCAAAAAGTGCAAAAAGAAGTTATAGAGAAATTTTCAAAAGGAACGTATAATATTTTGGTTGCTACTTCTATTGGCGAAGAAGGATTAGATATTCCAAAAGTTGACGCTGTTGTTTTTTATGAACCAGTTGCATCTGCAATTAGATCAATTCAAAGACGAGGTCGAACAGGACGTTTAGAAAGAGGAAAAGTTATCATTCTTATGGCTAAAAATACAAGGGATGAAGGATACAGATGGGCGGCTCATCATAAAGAAAAAAGAATGTATAGAACTTTAGATGCTTTAAAAGAAAAACTATCTCAAATCCTTGGGAAAAATAATGATCAAAATTTGAATAAATTTATTCCAAAAGAAGAAGCAGTAAAAATATATGTAGATCATAGAGAAAAAGGATCTGGGGTAATTAAAGAATTAGCAAATAAAAATGTTGAGATTCAATTAGAACAACTACCCCATGCTGATTTTATTTTAAGTAATCGTGTTGCAGTTGAATTTAAAAACACAGAAGATTTTATTCAAAGTATTATTGATGGTAGATTACTTATACAATTAAAAGATTTGAAAGTAAATTTTCCAAGACCTCTTGTTATTATAGAAGGCCAGGAAGATTTATACTCTATCAGGAATATTCATGAAAACGCAATCCGTGGAATGTTATCAACTATAGCAGTTAGTTATGGAATTCCCATACTAAGAACAAAAAACCCTAAAGACACAGCAGGATTATTATATACTATTGCAAAACGTGAACAAGAAGCATTATCTAAAGATTTTTCTTTACACGGAGAAAAAAGAGAAATGTCTTTGACTAAATGGCAGGAGTTTATTGTTTCCTCATTCCCAGGAATTGGACCTGCTTTAGCTAAACCATTATTAAAAAGATTTAAAACAATTAAGAAATTAATAAATGCTAAAGAATCTACTCTTCAAAAAGTAGACAAAATTGGTCCAACTAAAGCAAGAAGAATAAAAGAAGTGTTGGAAAAGGAGTATACAGATGAAAAATAAGAATGTGAAAGTTGTGTTTGAGGGAAACATCTTTCAAGTTATCCAAGAAACAAAAAAGCATGGAGAACATACAATTAATATGGAATATGTTAAGAGGGCTCCTGGTGTGAGAGTTATTGTTGTTAAAGATAATAAAATTTTACTTAATGAAGAAATCCGTCATCATCCTGAAGGATTAGATTATCGAATTCCTGGAGGTAAAGTTTATGATTCTCTAATAGATTTTAAAAAAGCATTAGATGATAAAGTTGATCTAAAAAAAGCAGCAGAAATCGCTGGAATCAGAGAAATTGAAGAAGAAACAGGTCATCATGTCAAGAATCTTAAGTTTCACCATATTAGTCAAGGTGGTGCAAGTATTCATTTTGAATTATACTTTTTTACAACTTCTGATTGTAACAAAACAGTTCAAAAACTTGAACCTGGTGAACAAATCAAACCTGTTTGGAAATCATATGATGAAGTTAAAGAAATGTGTTATAAAAAAGAAATTAAAGAAGATATATCTGCAGCAGTTTTATTAAGATTTCTTAAAGACAAGTAACTCTATGAGCTTTACCCGTTTACAACTGGCTCAGGAGTCCTGGGGTGGGCGGTCGGGGGTAGTTAGAGCGAAGCCTTAAACTGTTTTTAGGCTGGCGGGTCGTTTCCTCATCAAAACATAATAATTAATTCTCTTAAACAAATCAAAGAATTAAACCTTTTCCAACCTTCTTACTCTTTCTGAAGTTGGAGGATGAGTAGAAAACAATTTTACTAAACCTCTTCCTCTAAAAGGATTCGCTATCATTAAATGCGCTGTTGTCTCAGTTGCAGCTCCTGACCTAAGTGGATGCACATTAATATCACTACTAATTTTCTTTAAAGCACTAGATAATCCTTTCCCATTACCTAAATTTTTAGCAGCAGTAGCATCTGCAACAAATTCTCGAGATCTTGAAATAGCTAATTGAATAAGTGTAGCAATAAGAGGAGTGAGTAATCCTAAAACAAGCAATTCTATCATATTCCCACTATCTCTATCTCTTCCAAAACCTCCAAATAAAGCACCCCATCTTGCCATAAAAGCAATGTAGGAGATAATTCCTGCTATGGTAGCAGCTACTGTCGCAATAAGAGTATCTCTATTCTTAATATGTGCAGCTTCATGCGCAACCACACCTTTTAATTCCTCATCATCTAATCCATCTAAGAGGCCTTGGTTACACGCTATTGAAGCTTTTTTATAGCTTGGCCCTGTTGCAAAGGCATTCATTTGTTGACTTGGAACAATATATACTCTAGGCATAGGA
This sequence comes from Candidatus Woesearchaeota archaeon, assembly GCA_937906345.1. Lineage (GTDB taxonomy): Archaea > Nanobdellota > Nanobdellia > Woesearchaeales > CALCXY01 > CALCXY01. The sequence goes on from CALCXY010000036.1 coordinate 29,205, forward strand.
ATCCCACTTGCTTGAGCAACTTCCTTCACAATCTTATACATTCTATTATCTTTATCAGTAACTTGCTGAGCTTTATACATTCTTAGAATAACCTTATGCCCCCAAAAGAAACTCCCTATATTTACGAGAATTGAGATAAATAATGCAATAAGTAAACCCCCTTGCCCAAAAAATGAGCCAATCCATAAAAGTAACCCTGTTAATAATCCTAAAAGTAATACTGTTTTAATTTGATTGAGGAAACTCATATAATAAGGAAGAGTAAAATTGTTTAAATAACTTGTGCATTAAGGAAAATAGTTATAAAGAATAAACCTTTACCTTTTTTTATGAATAGTTCATCTACATTATCTACCCTTTTATTGTATTATAAAAGAGAAGACATTCAAAACGCAATAGTTTCTTATGCAAAACAAAAAGAAGTAGCTATATCCTATAAAGGAGAGGGTTATGGTAAACGTCCAGACGTTTTAAAGTATCCTGCAGAAGTCTTAGAGTTAGTTCAACAAGGAGCAACATCATTTCACTGCTCTGAAGAGCGTTGGATAAACCCATTAACTATTGAAACTGGAATGAAACCTGGAGAGTTAAATGAATTACGTGCAGGTTGGGATCTTGTTTTGGATATTGATTGTAAAGAATTATCATTTTCAACAATTGCTGCAGATATCTTAATAAAAGCAATAAAACATCATGGTGTTAAATCATTATCAGTAAAATTTTCAGGAAACCATGGATTTCATATTGGAATTCCTTTTGAAGCATTTCCTAAACTTGTAAATGGGCAAGAAACTAAGAATATTTTTCCAGAAGGCCCTAAGAAAATTGCTATTTACTTAATGCATATGATTAAAGATCCTTTGCGTGAAGCATTATTAAAAAAATATTCAATTGATGAAATTGCAACTTTAACAAATAAAAAAGTCTCTGAGTGTTTTGAGGGTAAAGAATTTAATCCTCTTAATGTTGTAGAGATTGATACAATCTTATTAGCTTCTCGTCATTTATACAGAATGCCTTACTCATTAAATGAAAAATCAGGGTTAATCTCATTACCTATTAACCCAGATAAAATTCTTGATTTTCATAAAGCTTCTGCAATACCAAAGAATGTAAAAATTTCAAAAAACATTTTCCTAGACACATCATCAACAATTCCTGGAGAAGCAACTAAATTATTAGTTCAAGGATTAGATTTTAAATTAGTAGAAGATAAAATTGAGATTGAAGAAAAAAAAGAATTTGAAGAAATTGAAATTAAAACCCCTTTTGAATTTTTCCCTCCATGTATGCAATTACTCCAAAAAGGATTAAAGGATGGTAAAAAACGTTCTGTATTTTTAACTGTGAATTTTCTAAAAAAAGTAGGTTGGTCATATGAAGATATTGAAAAATACTTGATAGAATGGAACAAAAAAAATGAAGAGCCTTTACGAGAAGTAAATATTTTAGGACAAATCCGTTATCATAAGCAAAATAAGAAAAATATGCTTCCTCCTAACTGTGATTCTAAGAATTATTATCCTGATATTGGTATTTGCAAACCTGATAATCTCTGCTCAAAAATTAAAAATCCAGTTGCATATGTAACGAGAAAGATTTTTGCTCATAATGCTAGTAAAAAACCTAAAAAAACCTCAAAATCCTAACCTAAATTATGTATACTCCACAAGAGAAACCTTTATAAACACCCTACTTAATCCCTTCCTAGGTGTTTAAATAAGTATTAAATACATCATACATAAGCCTGAAAAGGGACTCTTTTCAGTACACAACTGGAACTTCTAAGAGAAGTCTTATGAAAAGGCTATTTTACCTAGGTAACTAGTAAACATAGAGGTAGGACTCTAATATGCCAAGCACAAAAAATCCACGACACGGAAGTATGCAGTTCTGGCCAAGATCCAGAGCAAAACGAGCTTATGCTAGAGTGAGAACCTATCCACAAATCAAAGACGCTAAAGCACTAGGATTTGCAGGATACAAAGCTGGCATGACTCACGTGATTGCGACTGATAATTCTAACGCATTAACAAAAGGCGAGGACATTACCATTCCCGTGACAGTGATTGAATGTCCTCCATTAAAATCTGCTTCTCTCCTTTTCTACAAAAATTCTTCATCTGGCTCAAATATGGTTTCTCAAACCTTTGCTCAAAATCTCGATAAAGAGTTAGCAAGAAAACTCAAATTACCTAAAAAAGCAACAAAAAAAATTGAAGATGTTAAAGAATATGATGAAATTAGGTTATTAGTTTATACTCAACCAAAACTTACTGGAATTGGTAAAAAGAAACCAGAAGTTTTTGAATTAGCTATTGGGGGTTCTAAGGAAGAACAATTAAAATATGCTCAAGAAAATTTAGGTAAAGAAATTAAAATTAGTGATGTTGTAAATGAAGGAATGTTTGTTGATACTCATGCTGTAACTAAAGCAAAAGGATTCCAAGGCCCTGTAAAAAGATTTGGTATTGGAATCCGTCCAGCAAAATCTGAAAAAACTAAACGAGGTCCAGGTTCATTAGGTCCTTGGGTAGGTCATGCCCATATCCAATATAGAGTTGCTAAAGCTGGTCAGCACGGTTATCACCAAAGAACTGAATATAATAAACAAATTCTTAAAATTGATGAAGATCCTAAAAAAATTAATCCTAAAGGGGGCTTTGTAAAATATGGCCTTGTCAAAAATTCATTTCTCTTAGTCAGAGGATCTGTTTTAGGTCCAAAAAAACGGCTTATTAGATTCTCATTACCATTACGACCTGGAAAAGCAAAACCAGAAGCACCACAAATAAACTATACGAGCTTAGTCTCACAACAACGATAAAATGAAACTACAAATAATGAGTATTGATAATAAAAAAGTTGCTGAGAAGGACATACCCTCTCAATTTAATGAGTCAGTAAGACCTGATTTAATTAAACGTGCAGTGTTAACTATTAATGCTAATACCAGACAACCGTATGGTTCTTCTCCTGAAGCTGGAAAGAGACATAGTGCATTTGTTTCTAAGAGAAGAAATAAATATCGAACAACCTATGGTATAGGTCAATCTAGAACTCCTCGAAAAGTAATGAGTGTACGAGGAAAAAGATTTAATTGGGTTGGTGCTGTTGCTCCTCAAACTGTAGGAGGACGAAGAGCTCATCCACCAAAAGCAGAAAAAATTTGGAAACAAGATTTAAACAAAAAAGAGAGAAGAAAAGCAATTAGATCTGCTTTAGCTGCTACTTTTGATAAAACATATGTTGAGAAAAAACATTCCCTTCCTGATCAATATCCCTTTTTAATTGAATCAAAAATAGAGTCTTTAGAAAAAACAAAAGATGTTTTAAAAGCTCTAGAATCTTTAGGCTTAAAAAATGAACTTACTCGTTGTAGGATTAAAAAAATCAGAGCTGGAAAAGGCACATCTAGAGGCAGAAAATATAGAAAAAAAGTAGGTCCTCTATTAGTTGTTTCAAAATCATGTAAATTGCTGAAAGCAGCTAATAATATTCCTGGTTGTGAAATTGCTCAAGTAAAAGATATTAACGCATCTTTACTCGCACCAGGCGCTATCCCTGGAAGATTAACATTATTCACTGATAAATCACTCGAAGTAATGGAGGAGAAAAAACTATTCAAATGAAAGATCCTTACAAAGTAATCAAATATCCATTATCAACTGAAAAATCATTACGATTAATGGAATCAGAGAATAAATTAATCTTTGTTATAGATATAAATGCAAAAAAACCAGAAGTAAAGAAAGCTATTGAGGAAATATTCAAAACAAAAGTACTGAAAGTAAACACGTTTGTTAATGCTGATGGGGAAAAACGAGCTTATGTGAAATTTTCACCAGAAACACCTGCTATTGATATAGCAACTAACTTTGGATTGATGTAAAATGGGAAAACGATTAATACAACAAGCAAGAGGAAAAGGTTCATCTAAATATAGGGCTCCTTCCTTTAGATATAAGGGGAAAGTAAAGCATAGTCCTTTAACTAAGCAACAAGTTTCTGGCACTGTTGTAGAGATTATTAATTGTCAAGGTCATTCAGCTCCATTAGCAAAAGTTAAGGATGATGAAGGTAAAACACGTTTAATTATCGCACCTGAAGGATTAAAAATTGGCACTATCCTTAAAGAAGGAACAAATGAAATAGCAAAAGGTAATACTGTTATGTTAAAAGATTTACCTGAAGGTTCTCAAATATTTAATGTGGAATCTACTCCAGGAGATGGCGGAAAATATTGTAGATCATCTGGAACCTCTGCAAAATTAGTTTCTCATATGAAAGGTAAAGTAATCGTACAATTTCCTTCTAAAAAACAAAAAATCTTACATCCTCAATGTAGAGCCAATATAGGGAACGTTGCAGGATCTGGAAGAAGAGATAAACCAATTTTAAAGGCAGGAATTAATTTTTATCGTAAAAAAGCTAAGAATAAATTATATCCAATTGTTTCAGGTTCAGCAATGAATGCAGTAGATCATCCATTTGGTAATAAAAGAACATCTAGAAAATCAAAAGCAAGACCTACTCCAAGAAATGCACCGCCTGGTAGAAAAGTTGGTATGATCGCTGCTAAGCGTACAGGAAGAAGAGTTCAAAGAGTCAAAACCGAGGTTAAAGAATAAAATGGCAAAAGAATTCATTTTCAGAGGTAAAAATCTTGAAGAGATTAAAAAAATGAGTATTAATGAGTTTGCAGACCTATTACCCTCCCGAAAAAGAAGATCTTTGAAGAGAGGCTTCTCTCCTATGCAAAAAGCATTATTGAAAAAAATATCAAAAAGAGATAAAGACATTGAGACTCATTGTAGAGATATGATTATCATACCAGAAATGTTGGGTAAAATTATCAAAGTGTATAATGGAAAAGAATTCATTGCTAATGTTATATCAGAAGATATGTTAGGACATTATCTTGGTGAGTTTTCTTTAACAAGAAGAGGAGTTAAACATAGTGCTCCAGGTGTAGGTGCAACTAGATCTAGTGCTGCACTTTCGGTGAGGTAAACATGAAATATAGCTATCAAGGAAACATTGCAACAAGTGCAAAGGCATCTGCTCGTTCAGTAGGTATATCTGGAAAACAGAGCATAGAAATTTGCAATGCAATTAGAAAAAAACCCATTGATAAAGCTAAAGCTATTTTGGTAAGAGCAATGACTCAAGAACAAGCAATTCCATTTAAGAGATTTCAAAATATAGGTCATAAACCAGGGCCAATGGGAACTGGAAAATATCCTATGAAAGCATGCACCGAAATACTAAAATTAGTTGAAGCTGCTGAAGCAAATGCCCAACTAAAAGGACTTAACACATCTGATTTAATCATCAAACATATTGCAACTCATAAAGGAGCTAAACAATGGCATTATGGAAGATTTTTTAGAAGAAAAATGAAAAGAGTAAATCTAGAGATTGTTTTAGAAGAAAAGAAATCAAAACCTAAAGAAAAAACTCCTAAACCAGCACCTAAAACAGATGCAAAAAAAGATGCAAAACCTGTAAAACCATCTCCAAAAGCTGTTGAATCTAAACCTGTTGCTAAAAAACCAGTTAATCCAACTACTAATAAAGAACAACCTAAAGGAGATAAAAAATGATTGAGAGAAAATTTGTAAAGGAACGGATGAAAGAATATCAAGTAGAAGAATATATTAAAGAAAGCATGAAAAATGTAGGTCATTCCTTTACAAGGTTACAAAGAACTCCAATGGGTGAAAAAATTATTATCTTTGCTTCACGACCTGGTTTAATTGTAGGAAGAAAAGGAGAAAATATTAAAAAACTTACTCAAACATTAAAAACCCGTTTTAAACTTGAAAATCCTCAAGTAGAAATATCAGAAGTTGAAAATATTAATTTAGATGCTCAAGTAGTTGCTGAAAGAATTGCTTCTACTCTTGAAAGATTTGGTTCTCAAAAGTTTAAAGCAATAGGTCATAAAACAATAGCAGATGTTATTGGTGCTGGAGCATTAGGTATTGAAATTTTAATCTCAGGTAAAATTCCTGGTGCACGTGCTAAGCGTTGGAGATTTTATAAAGGATATCTCAAAAAATGTGGAGACATTGCTATTGAAGGTGTTAAAGAGGCTAAAACCTATGCTCAAATAAAATCTGGCACAATAGGAGTTGTAGTTAAAATCATGCCAGCAACAGTAAAGCTTCCAGATGATATTAAATTAAAAATTAAAGAAGAAATTATTGAAGAAGAAGTTAAGGATGATGTTGTAGATGATGAGGAAACAAAAAAACCTGATACTAAAAAAGAAGAAAAATCTACTCAAAAGTCTAAAGAAAAACCAAAAGTAGAATCTAAAGTAGAATCTAAAAAGGAACCCTCAAAAAAAGAAGAGGCTGAGAAATGAAGACTAAAGAATTATCCTCAATTTCAAAAGAAGAACTTGAGAAAAAAATAGTGGAATTACGAAAAGAGCTGATTAAAAATAATACTCAAATTGCAGCAGGAACAACTCCTAAAAGTCCAGGGCAAGTTCGTGAAATGAAAAAAACAATTGCACGCATACTTACAATTTTAAAAAATAAAGGCGTAAAGCGGAGGCATACTTAAAAGAATGCCGGAAATCGATCCAATAACTGGATTGCCAAAGGAGCTTGGTGTTTGGGAAAACATCACCAAAGAAAGCCAAAAAATAGTAATCTCTACTGTTAGTAAAAAATTTGGCAAAAAATATACCATCATCGAAGGTATCGATTCGAAAGAAGTTAACCTTAAAGATGTAGGTAAGAAACTTAAAAGCTTTTTTG
>CALCXY010000037.1 GCA_937906345.1 Candidatus Woesearchaeota archaeon
CAAATGCACCGTTTCCGAATACTCCTACTACTAAAGATAATTTATCAGGAGTTGTGATTGGTGAAAATGCTAAGGTTGGAGCTAATTCTACTTTATTACCTGGTGTAAAGATTGGAAAGAATGCTTTTGTTGGAGCTGGAAGTGTTGTTACTAAAGATGTTCCAGCAGGGAAAGTAGTTGTTGGTAATCCTGCTTCTGTGGTGAAGGATGTTAAAGATATAGTTGATGAAGATGGGAAGAAGGTTTATTCATGAAGATTCCTTTTGTAGACCTTAAAGCTCAGTATAAGAGCATTCAGAAAGAGATTGATGCAGCTATTGCTGAGATTATGGCAAATACTTCTTTTATTATGGGAGAGCCTGTAAAGGAGTTTGAGAAGGAGTTTTCTTCTTTTTTAGGTGCTAAACACTGTGTGAGTGTGAGTAGTGGGACTTCGGCTTTGTATCTAGCTTTACATGCTCTTGGTGTTGGTGAAGGAGATGAGGTTATTGTTCCTAGTCATACGTTTATTGGGAGTGTTGAGCCTATAACACTACTTGGTGCTGTACCTGTGTTTGTTGATGTTAAAGATTATGTGATTAGTGTTAAGGATGTTCGTGATAAGATTACTGATAAAACAAAAGCCATTATGCCTGTGCATTTGTATGGTCAGAGTGCTCCTATGGATGAAATTATGGAGATTGCTTCTGAGAAAGGTTTGAAGGTTGTTGAAGATGCTTGCCAGGCACATGGTGGAGAGTATAATGGAAAGAAACTTGGCACTATAGGTGATGTGGGGTGTTTTAGTTTCTATCCTGGGAAGAATCTCGGTGGTTATGGTGATGGTGGAGCTGTGGTGTGTAATGATAAGAAATTGGCTGAGAAGATGAGGCAGTTTTTAGATCATGGTCGTGAGAAAGGAGAGAAGTATGTTCACGCTTCATTAGGTTTTAATTTTAGGATGGATGCTCTACAGGCAAAGGTTTTGAGTGTGAAGTTGAAGTATCTTGCTGATTGGACTGCCAAGAGGCAGGAGAATGCTACGTTGTATGATAAGAATTTGAAGAAGGTTAAGGGTGTGGAGATTCCTCCGAAAGGAGTGTATCATCTCTATGTTATTCAACATGATGATAGGGATGGTTTGAAGGAGCATTTAGATGGAAAAGGAATTTCAACAGGGATACACTATCCAGTTCCACTTCATCTTCAGCCAGCTTGTAAAGAGTTTGGTGGGAAGAAAGGAGATTTTCCAGAATCTGAGAAGATTGCAGATAGAATATTATCTTTGCCGATGTTTCCTGAGTTAACATCAGAGCAAATAGATTATGTATGTAAGGCTATAGAGGAGTTTTAATATGGCAAAGACTGTAAGTATTCTTGTTTTGTGCTATAACGAGAAGAAGTTTATCAAGACGTTATTGGATTCTTTGAAAGAACAGGATTACAAAGGGAAGATTCAGACTATTGTCGTTGATAATGCATCTACAGATGGTAGTGGAGATTATGTTGAAGAGTTAATTGCTAAAGAGTTTTCTGATGTGCAGTTTATTCGGAATAGTAAGAATGTGGGGACTCCTGGTTTTAATTTGGCAATTCCCCATGTTAAGGGAGATTATGTCATGTGGGTAGGGAGTGATACTAAGTTTGCTCCTAGCTGTGTTCGTGAGATGGTCAAGTATTTGGATGATAATCCTAAAGTTGGAGGAATCTATCCCCATGTTTTAGATTGGGAAGGGATGTATCTGGAAGGATGGTATCGGTTTTCTCGAACTTTGTATTTCTTTTCTATTTTAGGGAGGAGTGAGGAGAAAGAATATAGTGCAATTGGTCCAGGAATGATTCGGAAAGGGATATTGGATACTATTGAGTATATCTATGACGATGATTATTTTTATTCGTATGAAGATGTTGATCTGTGTTTGCGGATGAGGTTACTTGGTTGGCCAACAGAGTATTTCAGGGATGGGATTCTGTATCATCGAGGGAGTATTTCTTTTAATACACAGCAGAAGAAGGCGAAATTAGTGTATCTAGGTGATAGGAATGCTTTGATAACACTGCTTAAGATTGATCAGTTACATACTTTAGTTTGGGTTTTGCCTTATACTTTGGCTTATAGGGGGTTGTTAATTCTGAAGGAGATAGTGACTTTGAGATGGGCTCATGCAGGTGCTAGGATTGGTGCTGTTTTTTATCCTCTTTTTCATATTCCTATGATTTGGAAGAAAAGACGGAGTGTTCAGAAGTATCGTAAAAAGAGTGATGGATATGTGTATAGGATTGCAAATGAAGTTGGTTTTATTAAAGAAGCTTTTAAGAAATTACTTGGTAGAGAGACGTTTGATGTTAATAAATTTCATAAAAAGTATAGGAAGGAAAAATGAAGATTAGTGCTTGTTTAGTTGTCCATAACGATGAAAATACTTTGAAAAGGTGTTTGGATAGTATAAAAAAGGTTGTTGATGAGATTATTGTTGTGCACGATGGTCCTTGTAGTGATTCTAGTTTGGAGATAGTTGCAAAGTATACAGATAATGTGTTTGTTGGTGAACATATAGGAGAGGCAGAGCCTCATCGTAATTTTGGTTTTAAACAGGCTAAAGGAGACTGGATATTGCAGATTGATTCAGATGAGTATTTAGTTCCTGAGATGCAGAAGGGTTTGAAGAAGTATTTGAAAGAGACTAAGCATAGCTCTGTTGGGGCTTTGTGGGCTCCTTTCCAGTTGAGTAGGAAGAAAGGGTTTTGGAGTCGTGCTGGGAAATCGTTTCTTTGGAAAAAGAGTAAGATGAAGCATTTCTCTGGGACTCCACATGCAATCCCACAGTTATCTGGAACAGAGGGTGTAATGGACCTACGATTTGGTCATAGTGCTGGTTTTCGCAGGTTTTCTGATAAGATCTATCCTTGGACAACTATACAGGCTGCTTATTTGAAAGCTTTTGATGATCCCACAAGTAGAACATTAGGATTGGGATTTTTGAAATTAGTAGTTGGTGTTCCCATTTCTTATTTGAGAAAGGGAATATTGGATGAAGGGTGGAGGGGGGTATGTTTTTTATTTTTTCAATGGTTTTATCATTTTCAGATATTTCTGTATTTGTTCTTTGATGCTTTTGGGTTACGGACGAGAGCTTATGGTGATAAGAAAAGGCAGTTAATTAAGTTTAGAGAGAAGACAGTGTATAAGAAGGTTGGTGGGGGAGAGGTTGTTTTTAGGGCTGGGGAAATGAGGGATTACTGATCCACAGTCTTAGGTTTAAACGGTAATTTATTCCAGAGTTCTTGGAGGGTTTCTCTGTCTTGTTTGTCAAATGCTTTCAGGAGAAGAAGAGTTGTTCCATATACTATAATTGCTGCTAGCATAATGATTATGAAGTGGAATTGTGTTAGTAGGAGAACAGTTATTGTCATGACAACAGTTCCTGCTAGTGGTTTCCAGGCAATTTGAATCACGTTTATTCTCATGCCAAAATAGTAGAGCATAAGGAATGTTGAGATGAATAGGCCAAATTCTGTTAACATTGTTGTATAGGCTGCTCCAGTATAGCCAATTCTCGTTATTAAGATATAGTTAAAGACAATATTAAATATAGCCCAGCATAGAGTGACTAAGGAGTAGAGTTTTTGTTTGTTAATAGCGTTTAACATGTTTGTTGTGATTGCGTTTAGGAAAAGAGCTGCTTCAGCCCAGATAAGGATTGCAAATACAATTCCTGCTGGTGCAAATTGTTCACCAAATACGAAAAGGATAATTCTATTTGCTAGAAGCATTCCACCCACTGCCATGGGTAGTGCTAGGATTAGGAGATAGTAGAGGGATTTTTTGTAGAGTGCTTGGAGATGTGCAGTTGAGGAGATAAAAAACTTTGACATGGCTGGAAATGTTGATCCTACAAAGGCGAAAGGGATGAAATGCAGGGCTGTAGATACTCGTACTGCTGCTGAATACCAGCCTACTTGGGCATAGTCTGTGAGGTAGGATAGCATGACGGTGTCGATTCTGTAGTAGAACATGAGGAGTAGTCCTGCAAACCAAAAAGGCCAAGATTCTTGGAGTATGTGTTTCCAAAGCTTGAAGTCAAAGGCTAGATGGACTTTTTGGAATTTTGTATGGGCGAAGTAGAAGTAGAGCGCCAGTGCTGCTGCGTAGGAGAATACAAATACACTGATGAATGGTGTTACCTGGAATCCTGATACCAGGAGTATTATTCCCAGTGTTAGGCTGATTACACGCTCTACGATGTTAATGATCGAATAGTATTGGAGTTTTTCATATCCGCTGAATAGGGAACGGAATGGTCCTGCAATGTCGTTGAGTAGGAGGTAGATTGCTGAGAGGATGATTGCTCCAGAGACATCTATTGTTTTTTGGGAGAATGATATTCCGATTATTGCTATTATTACAATTATTGTTGCCAGGATGAGTTTAATGGT
>CALCXY010000038.1 GCA_937906345.1 Candidatus Woesearchaeota archaeon
GGAATACTTATATACATAGCTCACAAAAAGTTTAATAAATGAAACTTTTAATTCTTTCAAAAGAAAACCTTGCATTATCAGTAGCAGAAGCATTATCATTATTAACCCCAACATCTCATAAAATAATTAATAATTACCTCTTCCACAATTCAAAAATCAATTTAGAATCAAGATTAGCTTTTACAAGATCTTATTATGAAATCTTATTCACATCATCCCATAAAGAATTATCAGAAAAAATTAAATCCTTTAATTGGAACCGCATTTACAGTAATTCATTTTGTGTAAGAACCTTCAACCTAAAACGAAGCGAGTCTTCTTTAGCTTCCTTAATCTGGCTATCCTTAAAAAATCCTAATGTAAAATTAAAAAACGCAACCACAAATATCCATTTTTTCCAAATAAAAAATCAAATTTACGCAACTTTACTTCTAGGAACAAACCAAGAAAACTTTAACGAACGTAAACCTCATAAACGTCCAAGCTTACACCCATCTTCATTACAACCAAAACTTGCAAGAGCTATGATAAACCTTACTGGAATTAAATCTGGAAAAATCATAGACCCTTTCTGTGGTTCAGGAGGTATCCTTCTAGAAGCTTCCTTAATGAACCTAAAACCTATTGGTTATGATATTGATCCTGATATGATTAAACGCACAAATGCAAATCTAAAACATTTCAAACAAAAAGCAATAATAAAAAAAGAAAACGCTTTATCCATTAAAAAACCCATTACTTACTTAGTAACAGATCTCCCATACGCATTAAACACAAAATCAACTGATTTAAACTTATTATTTATTTCATTCCTTAAACTATTAGAAAAAAATCTAAAAGTCAAAGCAGTATTAGGATTCCCTCACTTTACCAATTACAAAAAACTCATAAGAGCAACAACACTCAAAATAGAACATGAATTTAAATTATACATGCATAAAAGCCTATCAAAGAATATAGTTATTGTAAAACCTTAACCCTTCATCTTCTTTTCCATTTGAGCTATCTTTAAAGTTGTACTAACAACAGCATCTGGACTTAAACTAATAGAATCAATTCCACATTCAACTAAGAATTGTGCAAATTCAGGATAAGTGCTAGGCGCATCTCCACATAATCCTATTTTCTTTCCTTTTTTACGTGCAACACTAATAACATGACTTACTAGTGTCTTAACAGCATCATTTCTCTCATCATAAATATCCGAAACCAATTCAGAATCTCTATCCAATCCAAGTGTTAATTGAGTTAAATCATTAGTACCAATTGAAAAACCATCAAATATCTTGCAAAACTCTTCTGCTAATATAACATTCGCAGGTATCTCACACATAACATACACTTGCAAACCATTCTTTCCTCTCTTCAACCCATTCTTCGACATCTCATTAAGCACTTTTTTACCTTCATCAACTGTTCTACAAAAAGGAACCATTACTTTAAGATTTGTCAGTCCCATAGAATCTCTTACACGTTTTATCGCTTTACATTCAAGTGCAAATCCTTCTTTATAACCAGGCCTATAATAACGAGAAGCCCCTCTCCAACCTATCATAGGATTATCTTCAGTTGGCTCATACATATGTCCTCCTATAAGATTTGCATATTCATTACTCTTAAAATCTGATAAACGCAATATCACATCATTTGGATGGAATGCAGCTGCAATTTTAGCTACTCCTTGACTTAACTTATCCACAAAATATTCTTTTTTATTATCATAACCTTTAGTTAATTCATCTATTTTGGTTTTAATAGGTCCAGAATGTAATTTTGCATAATTCACTAAAGCATTTGGATGCACTCCAATAGCATTAACAATAAACTCTTCTCGTGCTAATCCAATTCCATGTTGAGGTAAAAAACTCAATTCAAATGCTTGATCAGGATCTCCTAAATTCATCATTATTTTTGTTTTTGTTTGAGGAATATCATTTAACTTCAATTTTCTAATATCATGTTTTAATAATCCATCATATATCTTCCCAACATCTCCTTCTGCACAACTAACAGTTAATTTTTGATTACTTTTAATATGTTCAGTTCCATTTAAGGTTCCTACAACACAAGGGATTCCTAATTCTCTGCTAATAATTGCTGCATGGCAATTATTAACTAAAATAGGAGAGTATCTATCTGAAAAAACAATATAATTATGATTATCTTCAACAGTAATATTATAAACATCTTGTAATCCTAATTCTTTGGATAATGAAGTTCTAATCATTCGAGTATCTGACTTAACTACATTAGAGAATTCTTTTGGAAGATCTTTTTCACCAATGAGAAGATTCTTATTTTTTCTCAAAAGCAGTTGTCCATTTACATCTTTACCTTTAAGTAATTGTTTAGCAGAGAAAAACCTTGAGGCATTTTTCCTATTAAAGCTACCTTTCACTCTTTGAGTATATGTAAATATCTCCTCAAGTTTTTCAACAATCTGCACGTTATAGATACTCCTATTATTGGATATTTGAGGAACTATTCCTATCCTTAAGCAAGCTACAACAACTTGTTGTAACAACGTCTCTTTCGATATATAAATATGGATCTTACTATCATTAATACTCCCATCACCATCAATCACTCCAGCTAAAAAGCTATATGCTAATTTTTCATCAGAAACTAATAGTGTATGAACAAAATCTTCTTTTTCCAACATTAATTCTGATGCCATTTGTTTACTGTAACTTCGATAAGCATTAGCATTTCCAATAACAGGTTCTCCTCTGATATAACCTAAACTTTGTTTTTTCTTACATACAGAAAACTCCTTAGAAAAGTTATCTTTTAAGGATTCATTTACTTTTTTTATAAATTGTTTTTTTTCCTTTGTGGGTTTTTGTATCAGTTGAACCTCTCCATGAGTATCACTTTCATAAATATGCCCATCTGTGGATATTGCACCTAAAAGATAAGCTAAGGATTGGTGATTAACAGTTGATTCAGTAAGTGATGGTAAATACTGAGCAACTAAAAGCATTTCCTGATTCCCTATAATCTTTTGGATTTCCTTCCCTACAAGATTATTGCCTTCAAAAGTAAGCATCTTATGATCTTTAGTTAAACGCAAAGTATTTCCTTTCATTCTCCCTGTTTGAGAATTATCAATCTCAATAACATTTCCTTGTCTCTTCATACTTGCAATAATTGGTTTCCATTCAATTTTGAGAGTTTTCCTATTAAGGGAAGGAACTTTTAGCCCTTCATAATTTTCAAAAACTTGTTCCATAGTTTTAAATCCTTCATTAGTCAATATGTTAGTATCTCCTGTAAAACAAGTCCTACCACCTCTATTAGTAACAATTGCCTCAGCTTTTTTCATAATTGGCTCCCAATCAGGATCAGTCATCTCAGTAACCAAAACTTCTCCTTCTTTGAACTTTGCAATATCTTTAACATCTTTGATAACATGAGCCCTGCCTGAACCAATTTTGTCTCCAACAGATCTACCTTCAATAATCACATCTCCTTTTTCTTTAAGAACATGAGTTTCTAAAACTGAAAAATCTTTTCGAGAAGCAACTGTCTCAGGTCTTGCTTGCACAATATACAATGAACCCTTTGGACCATCTTTTGCCCATTCCATATCCATTGGCTTAAAATGCCCTGCTTTCTTAGAATAATGGTCTTCAATAATAATAGCCCACTTAGCTAATGTTTGAATATCATGATCATTAATTGCAAATTGCTCTCTTTCCTCTTGAGGAACTGAAACATTTTTTACAGGATTTTTTTGATTTTCAGTATAAACCATCTTAATAGCTTTCCTACCTAACTTTTTTGAAATAATAGGATTAAATCCTTTTTTCAGAGTTGGCTTAAAAACATAAAACTCATCTGGATTAACAGCACCTTGAACAATATTTTCTCCTAATCCATAACACGCATTAATTAATACAACATTTTGAAAACCAGACTCTGTATCAATAGAAAACATGATTCCTGATGTGGATTGATCACTTCTAACCATTTTTTGCACTCCAATAGACAACGATACCTTAAAATGATCAAAATTCTTATCTACTCTATAAGATATAGCTCTATTAGTAAACAAAGATGCAAAACACTTTTTACACGCATCTAATAATGAATATTCTCCTCTAATATTTAAGTAAGTTTCTTGTTGTCCTGCAAAGCTTGCATCAGGTAAATCCTCTGCTGTTGCACTACTCCTTACTGCTACATCTGTATCATGAGAATATTGTTTGCTTAATTTTTTGTAAGCACGCATAATCTCTTGTTTTAAATCATCTGGAAACTCTGCACTAAGAATAGCTTCTCTTACTTTTCTTCCTCTATCTGATAAATTTTTAATACTCCCTGTATCTAAATCCTTTAAAATCTCTTTAATTCTTTTTTTAATACCTGCTGCTTCAATAAAATAATCATAAGCATGTGCTGTAACTGCAAATCCATTTGGAATTCTTACTCCTTTTTTTGTAAGATTCCGATACATCTCTCCTAAAGAAGCATTTTTCCCACCAACAAATGGAACATCCTCTATTCCTAACTCATCAAACCAGAGAATTAACTTATTATCTTTCTTGCTAATAGTGTTACACCCCTTTTTCACTACTTATTTCCGATTAAAGATATATAAACCTTTTGATTTAGAGTAAGTAATAAGTCAACACTTGGTTGCTCTTAGGTTCTGAAATATATTTTGACC
>CALCXY010000039.1 GCA_937906345.1 Candidatus Woesearchaeota archaeon
CCTTCAATTCGCCAAAGAGCTTCAGCATTATTAACACAAGCAAATCCTCTTAAAACAGTATTAGCTAATGCTATTAATAATACTGTTATTAATATTAGAGACCAAATTCCAAGAGCTGTTCATGCAACTTCTAGTGAAGTGAGAGGGAGAGAAAATGGGGATACACTTGAATTTTTAGTTGCGGATAAAAAAGTTTTCTCAGATATTAAAGGAAAGGATCCAAGAGAAAATTCAATGAAGTATAGTTTAGGATTTACAACAGTAATAGGATCAGGTAAAAACAATGGAGGTTTCATCTATGGATTTAATACAACTAATGATATTGATAGAATGGGTAGATTAAAATGGATTTTTCAAACCATGCAAGGATTTAGTGAATTGTCTTATCATTGCAATGAAGCTTATGGAGAATTAGTTGATATGAAAATAATTCAAAGAAAGGGAAAAGATCCTTTAGTTATGTATCTTGCTAGGGCTGAAAATTTTCCAAGTGAAATTGGAGTATTAGATTTTCATACTGGTAAAAAAATTGTTGCTTATCAAAATATTGGGCAGTATCAATCTGCAGATGTTGTTTCAATTAAGGGTAAAGATTACATATTAGCGATTAAGCTTTTTCAAGGGTTAGGAATAAAATATAAAGCTCTCAAAAAGGATGGCACTTTTGAAGATAAACTAACTATTGGAACCATGGGTATAGAATTATATAAATTAGATGTTGATGATGATGGAAGAGTTTATATTACCCCACATAGAGTTGGTTTTGATAAAAAGACAGCTAAGCCATTGGAAGCAGATCAAAAAGGGACTTGTGTTGCATCACTTATTCCAAATCCTCCAAGCAATCATGATTTTATGCCAGATCTTGATATAGATGGAAAAAGAATTCATTTAAGATATTTGGATCCTGATGAAAATCTTCCAATGAATGAAAGAGAAAGGAAATATGAATTACATTTAGGAAGAATTCTTGAATTTGGTTTAGGTGGTGGATTTGATATCTTTGAGAAAGATAATAGACCTCCAGAGGGTGAAGAGAAAAAAGGAATGACTCCTTTACCTAATGGAATTGGAAATTAAGTGTTATTATTAGTAAATTTTTTATATTTCTATTGTATTTTCAACTAAATGAAAGAGAAAAAGGCTAGAGTTGAGGATGCATTTGGTTATACTCGTGCTGAGGTAAAAGTTCCTATTGATGGAGAAGAGGTTACTGGAACTGTTTTTACAGGGCATTCCTTAACAAGTGCTATGGATGTAGCAAGACATCATGGATATACTCCTGTTTTGTTTTCCCCAACAATTGATGCAAGAACTCAAGGCCATATTAGGCAGGACCAAATTTGGAGTTCTAGCTTAGTTGCAAAAGGAGTTTATGGTGATGAAGAAGATCTTACGATTTATCATCATGGAGATCCTGAAAATGATCCTAGAATTTTAAGACTTATGTCTTCTAGTCCACTTACAAGCAGAGGATGGTTTCAAATAGGACAGGGTTTTTTTGAAGATTTGGCTAATAAAGATGGAGTAGCAAATGCTAGAGGAGAACTAGATACTTATGTATTGCCAAGAGCAAAAACAGCACAATTTACTCATGCAGAATATCCCAAAGGTAATGCATTGGATCATCCAGAAACTCTTGCTGCTTTTCAAACTAGAAGAAGAGTTCATGAATTTTTAAGTTTAGTTGAAAGTTCAACAATAAGAATTGGAACAGGCAACTCATTCCCAAGTCCTCCAATGGCACGATTTTTATGGTATGGCAAAGAAGGGATATATTCAGATGTAGATTTAGATAGAGATAATTATTGCATTGCAGTTCCTAGTGAGGTTCCTGTTGAAGAAGAAAAAGAAGAGATGACATTAGGTGAAAAAATTATGGGAGGAGTATTTGATGTTCCTGGATCTATGGATCCTTTTTTTGATTTTGAACCTAAAACTAATAGAAAACCATTAACTGATGCAGAGATTGATGCAATGGATTCAGAAAGTGTTCCTGAGAATATTAAGGAATTAATGAAAAGACATAGAGATGCACTTGAAGATAATGATGAAGAATAACTTCTAAACCAAAGCTTTATATTCTCCAATATAACTGTTTGTGTATGGGTGGGTATTTACTTAAATCAAATCTTAGTAAGCATTTTCCTTTTAATGAGGATGTATTAGAAAGAATTCCAGGTGAAGTAGTTGATAGAATTCTTACATTTAATGTTTCTAATGTATTAGAGGATAATGTACCAGTATTAAGAGATTTTTTTAATTGTAACCCTAGTTTGGTTAAAGATGAAAAAGATGGAATTAAAGTTTTAGGTGAATTTTTAGTAGATAAATTTGTTGAATGGGCATCTACAATAGGAGTATTAGATGCAATTTCAATTAAAGAAGGAAAACCTGATGAAAGAGTCCAAACTGAAAATTATAGGTTTTGTTTTAAATATGATGGTAGAAGAATCATTGTTCGAGATATTAATAGAGAGCATACTTCAGAATATTCAAGAGTATTTACATTAAAAAAAGATAATATTGTAGAAGTAGCAAGTGTTCGCCTTGAATTAGGAGAGGATCCTAGAATATTAAAAACTCGAGATTTAATGAGGGCATCTAGACATTTAGTTCCTCAATCTACTCAAATGTCTTTTCTCTATGTTATGAATTATGATTCTTTCAGAAAAGCTGTAAAAAATCCTACATTTCCAGATCCTAGCCAAAGTCATTTTGATCCTATTCATTATTTAAGGCACTCAGAGAAACATAGGTTATTAGTTGTATCCAGGCACTATGAAGGTTTTCAAAAATTTTTACAAAATCTTTATACACCTGAACTTATGAAGTAATTTTTAAAAGAAACATTAATAAACAAGTTTTCTCTCTATAGTTTTAATGAACATAAAAAAAGGGATTTTGGGCATTAGTGTTATTTTTTTACTGATTATTTGTAGTAGTTTTTCTCTAGCAGCATTACAAGAGGTTTTCTCTGGAGATATTGGTTATCAAGATACCATTGATGCAGGAGGGATTAATTTTACAGCTGCATCTTATGGAATTCCACCAACTAAAGGAGTTATTCGATATTTAGATAATACAGTTATTGTAGAAGAAGGAGATTGCAGCAGAACAGATACCCTAACTATTTGTGTCAATGGTTTTTCTGATGGAGATTATGATTATGAAAAACAAAAACAAACCTTTAAAGTGGATGTTACCATTTCTCAGAATGTTGCAGCAGTTGATATTATCAGAGAAATATCTGAGAGAAGTTTAGATTTAGGAGAAGTAGCTACAATCACTACAAAGCTTCAAAATAATCAAGATAAAGATGTAACAGATATTAGTTTTAGGGATGAGTTCCCTAGTCAAATAACACTTTCAAATGTAAAATCACCTTGTGTTCAAAAAGGGAATGCAGCTACATTAGAAAAAGATATTATAGATTCTGGAGATGAAGTTACTTGTAAATATGATGTAAAGATAGAAGCGCCTGTTGATGAGAAAATTAAAGCTAAGGTAACATATGATAATGGAATTTCTATGGTTGAAAAAGAAAGTGAATCTATCACCTTTAGAGTTGAAAATGAATTCTTTAATGTGCATATTACCCAAAGCAAAGTTCCAAATTTAAATGAAGATATTAAAGCTTACATTAATATCTCTAATGTTAAAGATTCCTCATTAACCATAGAAAATTTAAAAATTACCATTCCTGAACAGTTTAAATTATTAAGGCTAGATGCAGCATTAAAGGAGGATTTAACTTGGACAGGAACTATTGGGAAAAATAAAACAAGGACTTTTGTATTGGATCTTCAAGCTCAAAAAACTGGGAAAGATGCTTTAAGTGTTCTTATTAATCTAAATTATAATGGTGTAAACTTAGACTTAGACAATAAACAAGATTTAGAAGTAAAAAAACCAGAGATAGATGTTTTTTCTCCATTTACAGAATTTCAATTTAATTCTGGAGAAGATTTGAGAATTTATTTTAATCTCACAAATCCTACAAAAATTGGTTTCAAAAATGTTGCATACAGTATAAGCTCAAATCTTCCAGATATTCCAGAAAAATCTGAATCTGAATTGGAATTACCAACAAAGACAAGTATGAGGATTTATGATGAGACTATTACTCTTCCTGATGTTACAGAAACCTATGATTTAGAGATTAAAGTTGCATATAATTATGAAACCTATGGTGGAGAGAAATTAACTGGAGAGTATACTGAGTATCTTTTTATTTTGCCTAGTGATGCTGAAAAACCTAAAACTGTAAAAAAGGAAGTTGAAAAAGATGATAAAAAAGAAGAAGTATCTGAGGGTTCTGGAGAAACTGAAACTCAAAGTGAATCATCAAGTGAAGATAATGAAATTGAGAAGATTGGAAGTTTTGATAAAGGGGGAGCTAGTGCATCTTTAATAGATAAAGCAATTCCTTACATTATGATTATTATTTTAGTATTATTAGTTTTATTTTTAACCTTGATGTTTGTTTTTATGAGAAAAGGGAAAAAAGTTAAAAGGTCTGAAAGTAAATCTGATTCTAAAGACTCTCCTAAAAAAGAAATAGGAGATAGTGATATGCATTTAGATATTGGGGATAAAAAAGAGTAAAGGATAATGCCCCTGCCGGGATTTAGAACCGACTTTTTTGGCACGCCAAAAAACATCGACAAAAATCGGAGAATAATCGAGGAGTTTCGCTAAAGCTCAACTCCCCATAATGCCCCTGCCGGGATTTGAACCCGGGTCACAGCCTTGAGAGGGCTGCATGATTGGCCGGACTACACTACAGGGGCGTAAATAATTGGTTTAATGTATTCTATTTAAAGCTTTTTGAAAGTTTTTAGATATTAATGAAATGAAGTGACTGCATTCCCGCCAGCCAAAAAAAGTTTAAAGCTTCGCCTAAATTGCCCCCTCCCCCACCCATTAATATGGGAGCCAATAAGGAACCTATTATGCTCTGAATCCTCATCACCAAGGATGAGTTCGCAAGTGTAGAGGAAAATTCCATACGTAGTGTGGAATTTTCCTTTACTTGCAAGGGCAAATTCCGAAGGAATTTGACCGTGAACGAATCCATTGGTGGTGATGAGGATTCCAATTTAAAAATTTTCATAAAATATTTGTTAGTAAAGCTTTTAAACTCACAATATAAAAATAGTCTTATGTCATTAATTACTTGGAGTATTGCATTAATATTAGCTATCATAGTTCTTGTGAAATCATCAGATCACTTTACAGATAGGGCTGAGAAGATTGGTTTGCATCATGGTTTGCAGCCGTTTGTTGTTGGAGTGATTATTGTTTCTATTGGAACAAGTTTACCAGAATTTGTGAGCTCACTTGTAGCTGTTCTGCGTGGTTCAAGTGAGATTGTTATTGGAAACGTAGTGGGTTCTAATATCACCAATATTTGCCTTGTTCTTGGTTTGAGTGCTATTATTATTAAGAAAATAAAACTAACCTATGGAGTTATGCACGTTGACTTACCATTATTAATGGCAACTGCTTTTTTATTAGCTGTTACTATTTGGGATGGTGTTTTTACATTTTTTGAAGCACTACTTTGCGTAGCAGCTTTTCTTTTGTATTTAATGTATACTATTCATACTAAAAAAACACATCCTGACAAAATTAAAAAAGCTATAAAGAGTGATAGGGTACATACAAAAGCAGATTATCTTGTATTGTTGATTAGCACTATTTTTATTTATTTTAGTGCTGAATATGTTGTGAAAAGTGTCATAAATATTTCCCAAATTGTCAATATTGGAACAGAGATTATTGCAGTAAGTGCAGTTGCACTTGGAACATCACTTCCTGAGTTAGCTGTAAGTATTGATGTAATTAGAAAGGGAAAACCAGAGATTGCAGTAGGGAATGTATTAGGATCAAATATTTTTAATGCTACATTTGTTATGGGTATACCTGCTTTATTTGGAAACTTAAATGCTCCGCCAACAATAACAGGATTTGCATTGCCTTTAATGTTAATTGCTACTATCTTAACAGTATTTATGATGCAGGAAAGAGAGATGACAAAATGGGAAGGTTGGATGCTGATCTTATTTTATATATTCTTTGTTGGGAAGTTGTTTTTGTAGGTTTTGGAATTTTATTATAGTGATTTTCTCACCTCATTTTCTAATTCTTTTTGCGTTGGAAGGTATAATTGATATTTAGATACAAATAATTTATTAGATATCCCACTCAATGCATACTCAACATAAATATCATTTTTCTTAGTGCATAGGATGATTCCAATAGGTTCAGCATCTCCTATTTTGTTGAGATTCTTCTTTATATAGTTGATATAGAAATTCATCTGGCCAGCGTACTCATGCTTGAACTTACCAATTTTGAGATCAATTATTACATAACACTTTAAGTAAATATTATAGAATAGCAAGTCAAAGTAGAAATGATCATCATCTAGAGTAATTCTCTTTTGCCTATCAACAAAACTGAAGCCTTTCCCTAATTCAAGCAGAAATTTTTGTAATTTGTCAAGAACTTGTGTCTCTAAGTCTTTCTCAGTATACTGATGTTTCTCATCCAAATCTAAAAACTCGAGGACATATGGATCTTTAATCATTTCACTAGTATTTTGTGGAATTAGTTTTTTGTTTTCAAGTGTTAATAATTTCTTATTATTTTTAGTCATTAATAATCTTTCATAATGAAAAGAATAAATTTGTCTTTTCAAATCTCTAACACTTAAATTTTCTTGTGAAGTATATTTTTCAAAGTAAAGCCTTTTTGTAGGATCTTCAATCTTTATTAGTTCACAATAATGGGACCAGGATAATTCGAAGGGGAATTTCATTTTTTTGCTATTGGATTTCCGAGACAGTGTCACGGAAATTCTATTTTTATACAGTAAATAAAATCGGCGCATTTTCTCTAAGTTATCCACGCTAAAGCCTGAACCAAATTCAGCAGTTAGATGTCTTGATACCAGTTCTAAGAGTTTTTCCCCATATTCTGCCCTCTTCACCCCTTTTTGGTCTCCTTCTACAATCCTCTTACCAATCTTAAAATAAGATATGAGCATTTCCTTATTAATTGCGTAGAATGCAGTATGCCTAGCTTTCTTTATTATGCCTTGAATATCTTTTAATAGGCTACTAACACTGATTTGACTCTTTTTTTTAGTTTGAAATTTTGATGGCTCCATTTACATCACCTGCAATGATAATAACTTTCGAGATTTAAATATCCTACCCGAGGATGTCCAGTGCATATTATGGGAAGTGGCTAAGAGTCTAGAATTTAAGGCTTGTGAGTCTTCTTCTCCATTTTCGAAATGGTTCCGATTGTCTTGTGAAAATTTCCGGATAATATCTTATCAGTCTCTAATCATTCTTGAAAAAATCCGAGGGCTCTCTTCACCCTAAAGGGTGAAGATTCAACCAGCTCGGATTTTATCAAATCAAATGTGGCATTCATCCTCCACCTAAAGGTGGAGGATTTCTGCCAACTTGATTTAATACCAAATAATATAGAATGGAAAGAAAACTTTATAAACAACCTCACTATCAAGTTTTCAAGGTGGTAAAATGGTTTTAGTTCAAATAATAGATGATGCACAATTTATGAAATTTATGTTAAAAAAATTAGTAGATAAAACTGGCTATGAAGTTTTAACAACTCGAGAATTAGATGATGCATTAAATGATTTTAAAGAAGGTAATCCTAATGTAGTAATTTATGATTTAGTAAGTGAGGAAGAATCTAATCTTTCTGCTCTAAGAAAAATAGTTGAACACAATAATACTCTTGATACAAAATCTAAGATTATTTGCATAACAACAGTTGGTAAAGATAATTTAATGGAAGAGGCTAAAAACCTTGGTGTGAGTATGTTTATTGGAAAGCCCTATGATGATACAGGAGTTATTGATTTTATTAAAGAGGTTGGTGGAGGAGTTATTTCAAGTGAACCTTCACCTCAAAAAGAAACTGAGACTGTTGTTAATAATTAATTCTTAAGATAGATTTAAATATATTAATCTTTTATATTTGTATAATGGTAAAAAAAGGGGTGAACACAAAAGAGATAGCTGCGCTTGCTAGAGAACTTCTTAAAAAAGAGAAAAAATTAGAGAAAAAAGAAAAAGAATTGTTAGCTAAAGATAAATCTCTTAAGAAAAAAGAAAAAGAGTTAGCTCGCAAACTTAAGGGAGATTATAAAAAATCTGCTGGGAAAAATAGAAGTAAATTGATTAAGGAAGCAATTGAAAAAGATATTGAGATTAAGAAAAAAGAAAAAGAGTTGAGTAAACAACTTAAGGCTTTAGAAGAGAGAGAAGATAAAGTGCATAAAGAAATTGATGATGTTCTTGAATTGATTGATGATGTTATGGGGTGAGATTTCCCCTTACATTATAATTTTCTAATTGTAAGGGGAAAATAGTTTTACCCTTTACAACACATTTTTTCAATGTCATAAAAATCGCCAAAAGTGCCCTTACCCCCAACCCTGAAGGGTTGGGCTTGAGGGCACTTTTATTTATAGGCGATTTTTAGGACACAAAAAAGCCAGAAAGCCATTCATCCACGATCATAAATGATGGGGCTTTCTGGCTTTTTTCGTGTAAAGGGTAAACTATATTGTTTTCATTCTAAAATAGTAGTAAAGGTTTATATAATGTTATTGAGTAATCTCTCCAACTAGTATCGGTTAACTATATTGTTAACTATCAGTAAAAAGGGGTGGATTAAATGGAATCTAAAGTTAAACAAAATATTATCAGTCTTCTAAGGAATAATTCTCAAGGACTTACTATTGCAGGACTTGCCGAAAGGCTGCAATTTTCTCGGCATACTGTTACTGTCGGCCTCGCAGAGCTAAAAGGGGAGAGAGCCATAACTATTAGAAAGGTAGGTATGGCAAAATTGATTTATCTCAAAGACATAGAAAGGAGGGTGGTATAAATGGCATTTAGCTTTAAAGATCTAAAAATTTCAAACAAATTGTATGTAGGATTTGGATTATTGATTGTACTAATAGTGATAGTATCTCTCATATCCTTCAACAATTCAAATACCTTAATAGAAGATACAGGGTGGATAATCCATACAAATGAAGTTTTAGTAAACATTGACGGATACTGACAAAGATGAAACCTAGTATTAGAGGAAATTTTACTTGTATTGTAAACTTTAAATAATCCATAATAGTGATATTTTCTATGGAAAAGCTTTTAGAACAAAAAGCAAACGCCCAACTCTACCATTTAGAGAGTTAACCACTACATATAATGATCCCCTTCTTTTGATTAAATAATTATCTTCTTTAATTCTTTAATCTCCAGAAAATCCTTGTCTCTTGTGAGAAGAGTCATATTATTAAGAATTGCTTGTGATGCAATGATTAGATCTGATAAGGGTAATATTTTTCCTTTTTTCTCGTAAGTAAGACGCAAATGTGAAATTATTGCCGCATTCCCAGTATACAGTTCTAAGACCTCAAAATCCTCAATAAATGCGGCTGATTTATCCTTATTTTTAATATTTTTCTCTCGCATGCCATGGATATACTCATAGAAAGAGATAAATGAAATAACAGGCATGCCTTTATGTAATTGCTTAAGGTCCTCCAGTTTATTAAAAGTGAATCGGTCATTCCTCTGCAGAGCAATGAGTATTGAAGTATCTAAGAGAAGTGTCATTTTCTAAATCCATAATCAGATCTCAGTTTCTTAACAGTTTTTAACATTGCTTCTGCTTCTTTGTCTGATAAGTTCTTTGGAGTATTTAATATTTTGTCCCAGAATTCCTCGCAGTGTCTGTCATAGTCATCAACCATTCTGGCAAATAAACTACCCATTTTCAAATTATCTCTAGCAGCGAGGCTCTTAAATTTACTCCACGTATATTCATCGATTCCTTTAATAGTTTTGATGCTCATAAAGTAATAAAGTAATACTAGTATTTAAGTATTACTATTTTGATTATCGAATGAATCTTGCCAAAACGAAACACTTATATAGGAGTAATACTTAGTAACACTAAGAAACATTTAGTAATACTATGAAGTTTAGAATATCAGCTACCGTAGATAAGAAAACTTTGCACATTCTCAAAGATTTAGTTAGAGACGGAACTTTTAGGAATAAATCACATGCTATAGAGAAGGCACTTGAGTTTCTTGATAAACATGCTAAGAAGAAAAAAAATGAAGACTAAAGGCAGCTACAAAGGAATTGGAATGAGTATTTTAGTAGTGCTGCTACTCTTTGCTAGCTTGATTTATGCTGTTAATGAAACTAATGAATCTATTAATAATACAGTAGAAGACCTCGTGCCTATTGGTGCTATTGTTGATGAAGTTGCTGATGATAATACTACTGAAAATGAAACAGTAAGTATACAGCCAGTTGTTGATGAGAATGAAACTGGAAATGCACTTGAAACACTTAAGATACTAGAAGAGATTAGGATGGGTGTAAGTAAATCTAAGAATCAATGGCTAGAAGTCCCTGAAACAGAGAAAGCTCTTCTCCTTACTGAGAAAGCGTTTGAAAGGGAAGATTTTACAACTGCTCTTGAAAGAGCAAAGGATGCGCAGCTTACCTTATTCTTTGAAACACGAGGCAGGATTAATCTTTTATGGTTTGTCTATACTTTCTGGGAGGCTATTATTTTAGGAATATTTTTTGGAGCTTTAGGAATTTTCTTTGGGTATAAGAAAATTACTTTGATGATCATAAAACAAAGACTCGTCAATTTAGAGAAAGAAGAAACAGCTATTGAAGGGCTTATTGAAGAGGCTCAAAAAGAGAGATTTGTTGATAATACCCTTAGTGAAATTCAATTCAAAAAGACTATTAATCAATATGAACGTAGATTAAACAAAATTAAGCAAATTGCGATTAAATTAAGAAATAAACGTGTTAGCATCTTAAAAACAGAACAAGAGATGGAGAATATCAAGAAGGAAAAACTAGGACTTCTTGAAAAGATGAAAAAGCTCCAAAAAGATTATTTTGTAAAAAGTAAAGTATCTCGGAAAAAATTCTTAGGACTCTATAAACTTGATAAAGAAAGGAAAGCAGAATTAGAAAAGAAAAAGGTAATGCTTCAAGAGAGATTAGCTACTCAAAAAGGAACTCGAATGCATAAAATCATGGAGGCTATGGACTTTATGTATGCTAGTATAGGCTCATTTATCAATAAAAAGTTTACAAAGAAAATGAGTAAGACTCAACAAGTTGTGGATTCATTTAAAGATAAATTTGAAACAAAACAAGGTTCAGATGAAAAATCAACTGATGATGCTCAAGAAAATATTGATAACATTATTGAAAAAGTAAAACCAAACAGGTTAAAAACACTTAAGATTGATAATGAGATTAAATCTAAAGAAGTAGAACAAGATGAAATTGGAGAGATTATTGAAACAAAAGAGCAAGAAGATGAAATTAAAAGTGCTATTAAAGAAACTGTTGCTAAAAAATCTCGGTTTGTAAAGCCAAAATTAAATAAAAATGAAGTAGATCTTACTCAAGATGTTGATAAAGGTAAGGATGAGAAACATAAGATAAAAGAAGTTCCTCATGATACATTTGTTCCAGAGAAAGAATCACTTGCAAAACCTATTATTGAAAAACCAATAATTCAAAAACCAAAAAGTGAAGAATTAAGACCTAAACTTAAAGATATTAGGCATAAAATATTACATTTCCATAAAAAGAAGAATCGGCATGGAATGAATGGTAATGGTCACAACACAAATGGTAACGGTCATAGCACAAATGGACACAGTAAATCTAATGGTAAAGAAATATCTAAGGTTACTGGATATAAACCCAAGGTTCAAGAAAGAAAACCAAGTTATTTGGATCATGATTTGGTTAACAATAGGTCTCCTAGATCTTTTGCACAAAGCTATAAGGAAAAATTAAAGGAATTTGATAGGGAAAAAAAGATAAAAAAGAAAAATTCTCCTTTGAGAGAGGATAAAGTAAAAGAAAAACAACAATCAAAAGAAATTGATTTCAATAAAGAAATTGATGATATCGAGCTATTATAAAATGTTTAATAAAAAAAATAATCATAAACAATCAGAGAAAACACACGCAATTTGCATAGTTTTACTTATTGTTGCTGTTTCAGGGATATTATTTTTAAAATATCCTGATGGGAGTATCACTGGTAGAGTTGTGACTGATCAATTAGGTGAAGCGATTGATGCAGAGTATAAAGGTCCTTCTCAAGATGAAGCATTATTAGCGATTTTAAGCGCTGAAAAAGACTTAACAGAGATGCAGAAGTTTAATTTATCTTATACTCTAATCACCAATACTTTACTTGTTGCTCAGCAATCATTTATAGGAAGAGATCCTGGTTTGTTAGTTGATTTAGCTCTCCAAGAGCAAGATACTGAGATTAGATTATATATTGAGAAACTTATTGGACTTGGAAAGGAAACTTCTTACTATGAGATTAATGATATCAATTATAGTAAGGTAATTCTAAAAACTGATGAGATTCATGCATATAAGGTTATGGCATTTGAATTGCTTGATCAATTTGATTTAGGAGATGAAAAAATAAAAGAATATGAAGATGATAAGATCAATATTTCTAGGGGTTTAGCAATTTATGAAAATAGTAGGAATGCATTTACTAGTGAAAGATATGTAGAATCCAAAGAATTATTAGAACAATCTTTGAGTGTGATGAATAAAGCTAGTATAGATCAAAAACAATTCAAAACATTAGTTCATGAAAGTAGGAATTTTTTTATTAGGAACTGGTTGGAGATTCTTTTGATTATTGTGATTATTAGTGTTGTTGCAAAACCTATCTATCAGGCTTGTAGGAGAAAATATGCACAATATCAATATCTTGAATTGAAAAAAGAATATAAATCACTTAGAGAGCTGCTCAAAAATGCTCAAATTGATTGTTTTAAAGATGAGAAAATAAGTGAAGCTACCTATATGGTTAGGCATGAAAAATATATGAAACGAATGGCTGAGATTAAACATACGTTACCTGTTTTACAAAATATTTTTACTGGAAAGAAAAAAAGTGTTAAAACAAAAAAGAGGCGTCCTAGAGATTAAATGATAGCAAAAGAAGTAATTAAACGTTTTAGATTGAAAGATTTAGGAGTAATTGTTCTTTTAGCGTTGATTTGGCTAGGATTAGATACTGTTATCATTTACAGCTTTAATGCACAGAATTCTTATATCTTCTCATTAGTAATTGGAACACTCTTAATGTCTTTGGCTGTTCAGTTAACTAAAAGATTTGGAACTGCTTTGCTCTTTTATGGAATATCAGCCTTATTAATGCAATCTATCAATGATATAGGCACAACAGGTTTAAATAAATTTATTATTTTAGTATTTACAGGGTTGCTCTTTGAGATTGTGTTTTTAATGTTAAAATTAGAGGTTAAAGATATTCAATTAGATATTTTAATAGGAACTGCTATCTCAACAGCAACTATTCCTTTAACAACAGGAATTTTATTATCTTTTAATGTA
Source organism: Candidatus Woesearchaeota archaeon (assembly GCA_937906345.1). Taxonomy (GTDB): domain Archaea; phylum Nanobdellota; class Nanobdellia; order Woesearchaeales; family CALCXY01; genus CALCXY01. Next base: position 13,503 of record CALCXY010000039.1, read on the forward strand.
GCTCAAAATATGATTAATTCTCTATTGAATATGATGCTTTTATCATTTTTTATTGGAATTGTAGGTGCTGTTTTGTCATTCATGGTATGGTATCATTTTAGAAAAACAAAGTTTGTGTTGAAGTTTGAGTATGGAATTTAGAGCATAATCGGCTCGCCATTGGCTTTCGATTTTAGCTGATGTTTTTTTCGGCGCCACTTCTATTTTTCTTCTACTGGCTTCGCCCTATCTCCTATTTTCTCCCCCATACCCAGGGTAAGGGGGAGAAAATAGAGGAAACAATTTGTAGGCGCCGAAAAAAAATTGTTCTGGAAAATGGAAAGAAGATTCTTTTCCTATCGTAACATCCTAACCATTAATCCTAAATAAAGAAGAAGTAATCCTGCTACTAAAATAATAACATCCATTGAGAAAAATCTATTGAGGAATAAAACAATTCCTACAATGATAAAAGTTAAACCAATTAATAGAAAAAATAAGGAGAATAATGTTTTCATAAGTTTTTTTTGAAATGCAGCTATGTGAAAGTCAACTCTTCTCTCAATGGTTTTAAATAAGTTCTCTGTTTTACCAAAGAACATTTTAAAGCCTTCTGTAAAACTGTCCATGACACTCATATTTGCTCCTTGAATTGTAATTATTTAAACTATTTAAACTATTTACAATTATTTACATCTCTTCATTAATGCTGCAAGTAAAGCACCAGATAACATGCCAACACCAAAAGCAACTGCAACGCTTTGCACTGGATGTTCTTTAACTTTACCTTCAAATCTATGTTCTAAGTCAATGAGTTTTTGCTTTGCCTCATCAACCTTTTCTCTTAATGCATCTAAGTTTCCATCTTTTTTTACCATATTAGAACACCTCAAAGAGGATGAATACAACGTAGTTTAAATGTTTTTCCCCTATAGTGCTACTCCAAGATAGTATTAAATAATTACTTAGTGGAGACGTCTTATTTTTAAGAATCTTTACGATTTTCAATCCTAACGAGCTCTTTGTAACTCTCTGTTAGAATAATTTTGTAGACTAAATAAATAGGAATCGCTAAAAGCATACCTAAGACACCTAATAATTGTGAACCTACTAATATTAAAACTATGGAGAATAAAGCATCTACTTTTACTTTGCTTGAGACCATAAAAGGGATTAAATATAAATTATCAATGAGTTGTGCTATGAATATTGTTATGATTACGTAAAATGCTACTATTGGCTGATCTAATAGTGAAACAAGAATAGGAGGTATTGCTCCAACAATAGGGCCTATGTAAGGGATGATATTGAATATTCCTGCTAGAATTCCTAAAATAAGCCAACCTTTTACTCCAGCTACAAAAAAACCTAAGCAGCAAATCGCACCAATAATAACTGATTCAATAACTTTAGCTGCAAAAAAATCATGGAGCTGTTTAGCTATACCAAACATTGCCCTTCTGTATGCTTGATGATATTTTAAAGGAACTAATGCATCTAACCTTGATTTAATCTCTTCTTTTCTTCTAAAATACAAATAAAACATTAAGGGGATAATTAAAATTCCATTTAAGACTAGTTTAGATATTTTAGATAAAGCAGTAGATAATAAAGATAATAAGTATTTACTAGAATTTTCAATAAATGCATCTGATCTAAAACGATTATGGATAGCATTTGGTATTAAGGGCTTAATTTTGTTTTGATAAAATGAATTTATGTTTGCTTCATTGCTATTTGCTATGGATGATGCTAGCTCTTCAATTGAATTTGCAAATAAAAATACAATAGCAGATACCCAAAATAAGATAAGAAAAAAAGCTACTAGCTTGGACATAAATTTAGATAAACTGTATTTGTGCATGTGCCTTTTATAATTATTCATTAATTTTTCAGTTATAATAATTAAACAAAGTGCAATAACAAATGTGATGAAAATATCAATGAAGAAAAAGAAAACTCCAAAAAAAATTGTAATTAGGGTTAACATTACTAGTAAAATCTTCCATACTGTTGGGTTTGTTGTTAATGCCATTATTCTTTCTCTGTTGCTAAGTTATAAATTGCTTTAATAATCATAATTGCTATAACACCTGTTAGTATTTCATATCCTATTCCTAACCAAAATTGAAATGATAAGAAAGTTGCTAAAGGCAGGAGTTGAAAAATTGTGAATAATGAAAGATTAAGAATATGTCCTATAATTAAAGAACAAGCTAAAATTGGTGTTGGAAACTTTTCCTTAAAATAACCAGCTGAAAAGCCCATGATACTATGAGGGATAATTGCTAAAATTTCAAACATGTTTCCTGCAGGGCTGAGAGCGTTTAATAGTGTTCCAAAAAAACCAACTAATAATCCTTGGCCTCTACCAAATAATATTCCAGCTAAAACAGGAACCATCATGTTTACTGCGATGTTAGCACCTTCAATAAAAGGATTTGGCTGAATAGAACGTGCATTACCTAAAAGCACGTAAAGAATAACCATAATACTTATTTGAAAACATTCCTTTTTGTACTTAAACTTCATAAGAAAAGGTAATGTATTATGTTATAAAAAGATTACTCTCCATTAGATTCGGTTGCTAATTGTTTTAAATAATTTTTAGGATCTTTAAAAAACTCTGCAATATGTTCTGCTGCTTTTTCTCTATCCTGTTCATTGGTAAAACCATGATCTCCTTCTGGAAATGAAACTAAATGAGAAGCAGGCATAATATCCACCATACTTCTTGGTTGTTCTATAGGGACAATTTGATCATCTTCACCATGAAGAAACATTGTTGGAACATCAATTTGTGGTAGATCAGAGCCTCTAAATTTTCTTGCATCCCAATAAAAACCAAAGTGATAGGGCCATTCTCTTTCACCATTATTTATAATATAAGCTCTTTTTGTTTTATTAGGATGAAATTTTTTAAGGAATAAACCAAATAATGCTGCGTAGCCAACTTTTTTTTCTGCTAACGCTGCTACATCAGTTGCAGCAGAATACAAAGCCATAGCATAAATACTAGGATCTCTTGAAGCAGCAACCATATTAAATAAAGCTCCTGTTGATGAACCTGCTAATCCTATTTTATCAAAGGAATGTTCTGATCTTGCATGACTTATAACATCTTCTAAAATATCTACACAATGAGAAATTCTTAAATTTTGAAAAGCAAAGTTATGAAACCCCTCTTGAGTGTGATCTATTTCATTGCCATGCCCTGGAAGATTAAAACTCAATGTTCCAAATCCATTTCCTTGTAACATTTCTCTTAATCCTTTTTGATTGGGTCCATCTTTATGAGCCATATACCCATGAGTTAGAATAATAAGAGGTTGAGATCTATCTGATGAAGATATTTCATAGTTAATCCTATAATCTCCTGATTGAATATCTGATTCAAGATTTAAACCACTAGTTATTGACTTCATAATAAATCTAATTTTTAGACTATTTTTAAATGTATGTTTTTATTTGAGTATATTCAACTTTTTCAGTTGTTTCTTACTCATTTTTTGTTGTGAACACATTTTCTCTGGATTTTCCCTGTCTCCCCATACCAGGTAAGGAGAGATAGGGAAAATCAGGCTATTGAGTGTGTTCAGCAAAAAACCAGAGATTTGAAAAAATCTAAGGAAGTGTGATTTGCTCAACAAAGTTGACAATGAATTAGAATAGTTAACTATAAAAAGGGTCAATTTGAAAAAAAATGATATGAATCGGATATTTAGAAATGTAGCTGAAACTCAACCTCAAAATTTAAGGCCTGTTGTAGATGGTTTTGAATCTCGTCCAAAACTAGTAGAACATGCTGGAAGAGATGATTTTATTAATGCTTTAGTTGATGATAGAGATCTTGTGGCTGCAAAGGAAATAGCAGTAACTAATGGAATTCCTCTAATTTATGTAAGATCATGTGCTATGCATGCCCAAAAACAACTAAGATCTTTAGAAGGAGATTCTGAGGCTTTAAAGTTTGCAAGTACAATTTGCAGAGAATATTCTGAGTATTAGTAAAAGACAAAAATTGTTAATAATTTGTTTGTCTGTCAAGAACCACCAATATTTATATTTAATGTGGTGGTTCTTGAGCATGCTCAGGATTTTAAACAAATAGAATTAAAAATGTAAAATCCTGACATTTTACAATATAGAAGCGGAAATCTATTATTAATTATTATTGTCCGCTTCTATATTAAGTAAAACTTTATATAATATCTATTTTTATAAAATAG
>CALCXY010000040.1 GCA_937906345.1 Candidatus Woesearchaeota archaeon
CTTTATGTTACTGATCCTGATGCTGACCCTTGCAGTTCTACGAAACTTTGCAAGGGCAGTAAATTTGAAGAGGATTTGAAGGATTGTATAACTGATACTAAGGCTTGTGAAAACCCTCCGTGTGAAAGTGGAGATTGTGTAGATACCTGTGTTAGAGCTTTTGAAAGCTGTTATGAAGATGCTAAAGCTGCTAGAGACTATTATTTTGATTATGTATGTCAACCTTTAATAGAGAATTGTGCTTCTGGAGCTGAAGGTGAAAAAGGTGCAGAAGGAGATACTGGTGATGACGAAGATGATCCTTGTAAGAAGAAAGAATTTGATTCTTGTTCTGATGCTCCTAATGCAGATTCAGATGGTTGTTGTTCTTCTATAATGGCTTTTGATGGTTGGAGAATTAAAGAGATGAAAAGGCATTGTAAGACAACTGGCAAAGGTGATGAGAAAGAGCAGTGGTGTGTACATAACTGTGATAGGCATCATGAGGCCTGTCCTGGTGCTACTAATGGTTTTTGGTCTGGAAGAGATAATCCTGCTAAGTGGGCTGATTGTTGTAATATAGGTCAAGGTCAAGCCTGTCAAAAGTCAGATAAAGGCAATACATGTGTTCCTGCCGACCAAGTAGACCAAGTAGAATGTTCAAACGATGAGATGGAATATGTTAAATGGTATAGAGAAGATGAAGATGGTAATTTTGTAGAAAATCCTAGCAAGTACAAACACATCCTTTACACAGGAATGGATGACGGTGGAAAGTGGTATGGAAAGAAGTTTAAGCCTACATGTTATACCTGTGATAAGAACGGAAAAAATTATTGTACTCATCCTTCAGGGAAGCGAGTTGAGAAGTCATGTGATGCTTGTGTTGCAGGTTCAGGTGATGACTGTTCTAATGTAGATCCTTCTGCAAAAGAAGCTTTTGATAAAGCAGGCTTGGTGTTTGAGGGAGAAGGTTTCCACAGGGCAGGTTCTGCTCCTGGAGGAGGTTTCTATATTGAGGGATCTAAGGGATCTAGAGTGTATATTAGTAATCGTGGATCAGTCTTTTATTACGACGCAGATACAAAGAAATGGTATAGAGAAGATGTAAATGGTGATTTTGTAGAAGATCCTAGTATTGCTGATGATGTAAATATAAGATTTCCTGATTGTTAATATTATTTTTATTCTAATCCTCACTATCAACACTAACAGCAATATTCAAAACCCTAGAACTCAAAGCAAATAAATAATGAAAATTACTCTCCATATGCATATAGATTGTTTTATCACCATTATCCATCAATAATCCTTTTTTTCTAACAGACAATAAATGATTTCGTAGTTTATTGTAAAATTTCTCAGCATCATTCCATTTTTTATTTAAATAAAGCTTATGAAGCGTATCTAACATCTCTTTATTTTTTTTAATTAAATCTAGATCTTTTTTAGTTAATTGAACCTTATTATTAATCAAATAGGTAAGCAAAGAATGCAGCACTAACCCAGATATCTTTTCAAGTGAAAACACAATTGTATAATAATCATAGGAATTCTCATTACCATAATTAAGATTCCTTATCATTCTATGGCAATAATCTCTCAGCCTAAGACAATTATTTTTAATACTAAATGCATCATCAAGGGTAATTTTCTTACCTGATTTAAGCGCCATATCAAACATCATTTTCAAATTTAAGAATAATTTATTGATCATATTAGATACCATATCTTCAGATGATTTGATAATAGAATTAATCACACACGTTTTCTCCCCTACAAAATTAGCCTCAAATCCTGGAAGCAAATCCATTATCTTGTGAATTATAGAAATCGGTATTTTTTCATTAAATTGAATTTTTATCTCATCATATCCTGTTCTATATAATCCTGATATAATACTACGTAATGAATAATAAGTATAATTTTCAATGGATAATTCCTTTTTTTTCTTACCACCCTTCTCTCCAGCTGTTGAAACCAATAAATAATCTTCCTTTTCCTCAATATTAATCTCCTGCCCTTTCTCTAATTCATGCTTTTTAGCCCATTTAGAGGGTATACTAACTACTAATGTTGATCCTCCGTGCTGAACTAGTTTTCTTCTCATAAATGCCATTAAACACCAAATATATATAAATCTTTCGAAAATAAGCCTTTTTATAAAAATATATATAATTTACACATAAATAATATATAGCTTCTAGTGTAGTAACTATCTAGTAAAAATTATGTGAGGGGAATAAAAAATGATGAATCAAATAAGAAATGTATTACAAAAAGTTGCACTTTACACTACACTAGCTTCTGCTAGTATTGCAAATTTAGTCAATACTGCTGATGCAGGAGAATGGACAGATCTTAAAGGAAACAACATAGGGTCATACAAAAATGAAAAAGAATGTGTTGGTTTCATGGAAAGATACCCTTTAATTAAGGAAAAAAATGCAAATCCTAGAAGTAAAATTTCCTATATCCTAATGGAAATCCCTCTTCAAGATATGAAAGACAATAAAGAATTCTTAACGCATCCTGAAAATTTTCATCTAAGTGATGTAACAGACACATTCAGATACGCATCTACCAAAAAAGCAAGAGACTCTGATGAATTTAAACACATGGCTGATGCAGCAAAAGGTAAGGAAGATAATATTTATCTTATTAAAATTGATTTCAAAAAGAAAGATATGACTCAAATCCTTGACAAAGATGGAAACATCATGGTAAATACTGAAAACTCACGTTACAAACCAACACATTCAGGAAGAATGCGTGGATTTTAAGGGGAATATACGTTAAGTAAAAAGTTTCGTGGTGGGAATAAAAAATGATGAATCAAATAAGAAATGTATTACAAAAAGTTGCACTTTATACTACAATCGCTGGAGCTAGTATTGCAAATTTAGTTAGTCCTGTTGATGCTGAAGAGTCAAATAAACCTGTTTAAGTAAAAGGAAATATATCATTAGAATATTTTGCTGATAGTGTTGGTAACCATAGCGGAGAATTAGATGATATTGAAGAGGGCTACATGGAATCAATGTTTTCTAATCACAATACACTTTTCATTGTAAATGGAAGTGATCAATTTTTCGCAAATAATCATCGTTTAAAACAACTTCATGGCACTTTACATTCTGCATTAAATTATTGGGAGAAGAATCCAACTAGAGGAGCACAATATGTATTTGAAATTGATAAATCTGGAGATATCAAATCTACTTATTGGGTAGATAAGGATTTTTTTACTGATGAAGACAATGAAACAATAGTGGTAATGAAAGCTGAATTATTAAGGAATAAAAAAATGAGATTTAATATGTCTAGTGAAATGAAAGAAAGACAGGAAGTAAATGAAAAAATAGTGGATTATAGAAAAAAATTGGAAAGAGCTGCATTATTTAAAAAATGAAACAATACAATCCAAGTTCATTTTACCAAACAGCAAAAAATACATTGGGTAATCTTGCTAGATACACAGCTAGATTATATATCGCAGCACATTTAGCTCTTAGTCCTATGTCTTCTGCATATTCAGAAGAAGCACCTTCAACAGCTAAAACCAAGCCTGATACTTCATGGCATATAAAGGGGTTTAAAAAATATTTGGAAGAGCACGGGATAGAGGGTAAAATTACAAAAGAGCAAGTTAAAAATAACGCAATTCAACAAGCAATAGAATATCTTGAACCACTTAAAGAAAAACAACAAAAAAAATATGGTGAAAGAACATATAACAAATTTAAAATGTTGATTATAAAGGAGGTATTTTTACAAAATTATCTAGAAAAGTTCAATCGAAGAGACATCAATGGAGATGGAGTTCTCAATAAAGATGATGACCAAAATTTAGATGATAATTTAGATAATTTTGATAAAGAAATCTTTGAATGGCAGGAAGACATCAAAAACAACCCAGATCAATAAAAATGATAAAAAAGGACATAAATTTCATTGAATTTGGTGCATCAGTAGGTTATCCTCAAGACACAAATAAAAAAAAGATCAGAGCATATTCATTTATAACTCATCTTGGAGAATTAAAAAATAGTATTGGCACTTATAGTATTTTAAACCATGATGAACAAGGCATGAATCCTAATACAGAACAGGGTTTTGACAATCTCTGTAAAAAATTTGATGGCAAAGGCCTTTTTCCAGAAGAAATCACTGAACCAATATACTTTGTAGTAAAAAGACAAGGAAGATTTTGGAGAGGAGATAAAACATTGAAAAATCTGAGAAGAGATTTCGATATCTCCCAAGAGGATTCTGAACAACTTAGTAAAAATATGTTATATGTAGCAGCCATCTATTTACAAGGAGTTAGTGATCCTGTCACTATTTACGGTGAGAAAGCTTGTGCTCTCCAGAGACATAGGAATATTGCATCTAGAGTAATGGATATCCTAACAGAACCAAATCCAATTAAAGAAAATAGAGGAGATGAATCCCCATTAGATGATAGTAGTTCATTTTTAATTTAGAAAAAAAATAGAGAAAACAAAATGGCAACTAAAACAAAGAGAAAACTTATACATCTCCCTATTTTATATTTTGCAACTACAACCGGATTTAACGAAGATTTAAATGGTTCAAAACTTCGTGTTTACTTTAGATCTTTTGGTGTTTTAAACAGAGATCCAGATCTAGGATCTTTCATACTACAAAATAACTCTGATATGTATCCAGGAATAGATCCTGAATCTGATTCTGAGTATAATGGTTTTAAACGTTTATTTAATGAACTGAGTAGAATCTCATACCAAGAAATAGACTCTCCAATTCCATTGAAGTTTATTGTTGAGAAAGTTACTAAATTGTTCACAGAGGATGAATTCAAAGTTATTAAGAATGTCATAAATAATCCTTGGTTGTATGAAAATTCTTACAATGAAGTAGAACGAACAACTGCAGTAATAAGACCTGAACTCTCAGACTTCCCAGTTGCTGTTTTTGGTAAAAATGCGTTTGCATACTCAACTAAGCCTCAATATAGACAATTAGCAAACCTATTACATCATGTTTCCTATGACAAAAATTTAGATTAACATTACAAAGAAAAAACTGCATTACACCATAAAATAACAAAACATCCAAAACCTAAGGATGCTCTCTCATCAAAGTATGCTCTTTATCCTTCCTCTCAATACTCCCACCACATTTCCTACAATACTGTTCTCTCTCTCTAATAGAATTTTCTTACAGTTAGGACATTTAGGTAATCCTTTCTTCATAAAAACAATAAAGATAACAGACTTTAAAAGCTTTATTATATAGATTATAAATTTACGGAGCTAATATATCAAGCTAAAAGACTCCCCAAATTAATGGGCGGAGGAGGGGCATAATAGTCAAGCTTATAGTTTGCTGGCGGCTGCCACATCATCAAAAATCATCCCATCAAAAACTTATTCAACAAACCGTTTCTCACTATTAACATAAGCAAAAGCAATCTCACCAAAATCACACGAACCACAAGTCCCATCCAAATTTACCCAACCATTATCTTGATATCTTTTCAAAGCCTCAGGAATAAGTGCTTGAACATAAACATGCTGAGGAACAAAAACAAACCGTGTTCTAATTCCAATACTTTCAAGAAGCGAAGCCATCAAAACTGAACTATCGTCACAGTCCCCATTTGAACTAGCCAAACTAAGCCTCGGACTCTTAACATATTCATAAGCAAGTGGATCAGATACATAATCAAAATTATCCCTAACAAAATAAAAAATCGCTTTAGCTTGACATACTCTTTCACCAGAATGACAAGCAGCTCTAACAACTCTATCAGCCACCAATTTCACAACTTTATCAGAACCATCAACCAATGTTCTATATTCATAGATATTTCCACCTAAAATAGTCTCATTCCCAGCCTCATTCCCACTGGGAATGACATCATTTATACTAGGAATCTGAGAAGGACTTGGATCTAATTGCACTCCATAATAAGGAACAACCATTAAAACAACCAACAACCCCATAAACACCCCTAATATGATTGTCAATGGCTGTTTATACCACTTCTCTTCTACTTCCTCTTCTATATCATCAGTAAAATCATCTGGTATTATATTGTCCATACTAACAGTAAAATCATAAGAACTTATAACCTTAACGAAAAAGTAAAGTTTTATAAATACCCTCAAAATTCAAATGATTAATGGCAAAAACAAGAACACATGAAAGACAAATAAAGAAACCAAAAACAGTAGAAGTACCTGCTATAAGACCATCAAGACATAAACTTCCTCCTCAATCATGGATTCTTTCTCATAATGAGGTAAAATCCGCTATGACCTATGGAGCACAAGATGCTTTTAGATATTTTACTGATGAAAAATCTCCTGCAGGAGTATATGTTCCTTTCACTAAAGAAGAATTTTCCCCTGAATTTTTTAATGGTAATGTCATAATTCAAGCAACCCCTCATCACTCCCTTAGTGACACTAAATATACATTAAATGTAGCAATAAAACCTATTTTTAGAATTTCTAATCCAACTGAACTTGGTGATCATCTACAAGAAAATTTAGGAGAGAAAATTGTTACTTCTTCAAATCCTCATGATAGAAAATATCCAAACAAAGTTTGTTCTCCAGTTTTTACTAATACTCAATCTTGGAGAATGGTTTCATTTCAAGATATGGAAAAATTAGATATCATGAAACAAGTTGAAAATTACCTTTTAGAACAAATTGAAAAAATAAATGAAGCCTATGCAAAAGCACTTGAAAAAGGAGATTATGAAGTTTCTGCAGCAAAAGGTAAAAACAATCAAGCAAATTTACTTAAAGAGTATAGAGGTGAACATGTTAGAGTAAATAGATTCCCAACAAATGAATCTAGAATCATGAAAACAATGCTTCAAGTAGGTTTAAGAGATGCATTTAAAAAATTATCAGCATCAAAAGGAGAAAGATTCAAGTTTCTTCCAGATGGAAGAAAATTTGTTCCTAGATTAGATGATGGCATATTAAAATATAATGTTTCAGTAGGATATGACCCATCTTCAAAATCATATACATTAAATATAGAGATGAGGCCATCAGAATATACAACAAATAATATAGATCTAGGTTTAAAGATGGTTAATGCTATTAAAGGTCCTCCTCTAACTCTGGGAATGTCTCCAGAAGTTACATCATCAGACACAAGTAGTTCCTCAGCAGGGTTCTCAAGACAATATCATTTTAGATTAGCAGAATTTAATAATGCAAGCCATCAAGATATTGGGACTAAAGTAAAAACAGCATTTTTAGAAACAAAAGCAGTTGTATCAGGAGTATATAGGGCCCTATCAAGATAATCTCTTGTTCCATCACCTTTAAATAAACCTTTCCAATTCTAAATCCTATGAACACATTACAACAATTAAAAGAATTCAAAGCTAAACTAGAACCTTTACTAGAATCCTTTTTCAATGATAAAATAGAGAAAGCTAAGAAAATCAACCCGAACAGCGTTGAAATGATTGAACTTCTTAAAGAATTCACATTACGAGGAGGTAAAAGAATCAGAGCAGCATTAATTTACTACACATATAAATCAATAACAACCAACAACGAAGAAGAAATCCTTAAAGCTTCCATGAGCATTGAACTTGCTCATGCCTTCTTATTAATCCATGACGACATTATCGATCAAGATAATATGAGAAGATCAGGACCAACCATTCACTCCTCCTACAAAAACATTTTCAAAGATTCTAAAAACCCATCCCACTACGGAACCTCTTTTGCAATCTTAGCTGGAGACATTTTATTTGCTTTTGCCAATGAAATCTTAGCTAATATAAACCTTAACGAATCAAACAAAAACAAAGCAATCCAAATCCTAAACCATGTAGTCCACCAAGTAATTTATGGAGAATCTTTAGATGTTTTATCATCAATCAAACCTCAAACAAAAGAGTCTCTAGAACAAATTAATTATCTTAAAACAGCATCATATACATTTGAAGGCCCTTTACATATAGGTGCAGTTTTAGCTAATGCAAATAAACCTCAATTAGAACAATTATCTAAAATCGCTATTCCCTTAGGAAAAGCATTCCAACTACAAGATGACCTCCTTGACCTATTCTCAACTGAAGAAAAAATAGGAAAACCTATTGCATCAGATATAAAAGAAGGTAAAAAAACAGTATTAATCTTAACTACTTTAGAAAACGCTAATGAGGAACAAGCTACTTTCATAAATAAGTGCTTAGGAAACACCATCACTAAAGAAGATATAAACAAACTAAAAAACATCATAATAGAAACCAAAGCAAAACAACAAATCGAATCTATGATAAAAGATTTTATCACTGAAGCAAAATCTCATTGTAAAGATAATGAATTCTTATTAAACTTAGCAGATTACATGTTAGAAAGAAATCATTAACTTCCAGCTAAAAATATAGTTCATGCTCTTATCTCCATTGTATAAGATAAATTACAATAAGTGTAAAATTTTCCATTAAACCCAATACTCATACCATCTGCTTTATCCTCTTTTATCCAAAAATCATCTTTAACTCCAAAAAGCACTCCATTCCTTCCCATATCCTTTGGTTGTATTCTTGGTTTAATTTCTTTTTTTATCTCAGTAACAATTACCTTCTCTATTTTTGTATAATGATCATGCTCAGAAAGTTGATAACCTTCAACATTTAAAGTAGGTTTAACCTTTGTAGATAAATGAAGCAGATAAACCAATTCACTTTTCTTATTTCTCACAGCAACAAAATAAACATCATTTCCTAAGTGCAGGCTGTGAAACTTTGGAATATGTACCTCTTCCTCATGTTCTGGGTGTGTCACCATTAATGATATATCTCCATCAAGCGCTGTAATAACATGCTCACCTCCATTATCACATCTGTAGAGTCCATTACCCCTCATTTGAATTAAATTTACAGTAGATCCTTTGAAATTTTTATAAGGGCCTAAAACATCAAACCGAGAATAATCATCACTATCTTTATAATCATCTTTGCATCTATGATCAATTACTTTATCTTCAAATCGCTTCATAAGTTTTAGGATAAATGAATTCTTTTTAAATCTTTTCTATTGGAAACTCCCATAAATGCTATTATTCATCTCATATCTCCAATTTATCTCATATCTCCAATCAGAACTCATATTTCTCAAACCTGTTCTCCTTTGCCCATCTCCATGTAAACCATACAAAGTAGGAAATAAATCTCTTCTCCAATCACCTTGTATACCTGTTACTCTATCAAATTTTATTGGAACTCCAAATATTCCTGGCCTATCCATTACAGGAGGAAAATTATACACTCTTACATCTTTTAAAAAAAAACTCTTATTTATAACCCTAAGAACTAATATACTTCATTAATATTTAAATCCTTACTTTTTATCTCCTACATCATTACGATAACCTGTAGAGTGGACATTTCCTCCCCTTATTTGATTTGTAGGATCAACAGGTTTTTTCTGTGTTAAATATGTTGAAAAATCAACAGGCTCTTGCCCAAAAGAAGCCAACAAACCAGTATACGCAATATCTCTTGGCTTCTTAGCTCCAAATTCATTCTCAACCATGAAAAAAGGTCTTAAAGCATTTAATACTAGTAAAGACCTTTCATGATTTAATTGTGTTTCACATATATCAACATTCCCGAGATTATTAATATGGTAAACTTCCCTACTATCAGAACCATACCCAATAATAACAGTATCAAACTTATCAGCACTTGGAGAATTTCCTTGTGTTCCCATTCTCACAATTATGGTAGGCCCTCCAGTTATTTGTAAACTATAAGAACCATCAACATCTGCAAAAGCTTCTCTACTTCTTTGAACTCTTAACACTTCATCTAAATACCTTTCAACCTTATAACCTGTTTCACTTAATGCAACAGTATTCACTCCTAATTTAAATGGAAAGAAAAAATCATTTACATTCTCTGTATGACATAACATCTCAATACCTGTTTTAAATATTCTAGACTTTTCTACATTTCTAAACAAACCATTAACTTTAACATAATTAACCTCAATATAAGGTCCAGGTAAATCTTCTCCAGAGGGCATTCTAACTCTATGATTTAAAGGCCTATCTTTCCCACCATCTTCTAAATAATTATGTATCTTAGAAATAGCAAAAGGATCTCTAAAAGTCCCACCAACACCAGTTTGTGGAGGTCCAACAATAAGTGGAATATCATGAGTTTCTTCCATCCCCTCAAAAACTATATTCTCCTCCCCAGGACCAATAAAAAAAACTTCTTTATCCTTACCTTCATTTGAATCATCAAATACTCTAGAAATCCCTGCTACCACCTCAGGATTAATTTCTTGAACTAATCCTGGATCAACTATATCTTTAGAACCAGGATATCCTTCACTAGCAACAATATGTGGTTTATTTGGAGTTTCATCAGGAGTCACATCTTCTTCTTCAGGACCGGGATTCATAACAAAAGAAAATCAATCATACATTATATAAACCTTTACTTCCCAAACCGTCTATCCCTTTTACCATACTCTGCAATACAAGAAACAAAATCCTCTTTCTCAAATTCAGGCCAAAGCTTTTCTAAAAAAATCCATTCAGAATAATGACTCTGCCATATTAAGAAATTTGATGTTCTATGAGCTCCACCAGTCCTAATAATCAAATCAGGCTCATCTTCCATATACAAATTCTTAGAAAACACTTCTTCATTAATCTCATCAACCTTTAAATTCCCCTCTTTAACAGATTTAGCAATCTTCTGCACAGCATCAATAACCTCTGCTCTTCCACCATATCCCATTGCAAAATTAACAACATAGTTTGAATATTCTTTAGTCATATCCATTAATTGAGAAGTTTTCACCTGAATCTCTTTAGGAAACATACTCATTCTACCAATAAAATTAATCCTAACCTTATCTTTATGCAACCTATCATCTTTAATCAATTTATCAAATTCTTTATTAAATACTCCCATAAGATAATCAAACTCTTTTTTTGGCCTATCAAAATTCTCAACAGAGAAACAATAAAGAGTCAATTCTTTAACATCCAACTCTTTACACCAATCAAATAATTTCTCTACCTTAGCAGCACCCCATTCATGGCCTTTCCAAGGCTTCATCATTAATCTCTTAGAAAATCTTCTATTCCCATCTAGGATAATTCCAACGTGTTTAGGAACCTTTGATTTCATATTATCAACCATGATTAAGGTTTATTTAAAAATGTTGCTACTGAATACTTCCACAAA
Organism: Candidatus Woesearchaeota archaeon; assembly: GCA_937906345.1. Taxonomy (GTDB): domain Archaea; phylum Nanobdellota; class Nanobdellia; order Woesearchaeales; family CALCXY01; genus CALCXY01. The sequence continues at coordinate 11,213 of CALCXY010000040.1, forward strand.
AACCTCTGAAGGGATTGCAATCCCAGCATTCACAAACTTCTTTGCCATGTCTACACCTGCTTCCTCACTTCGATCCTTTCGATGCCCATAAAGCTCTTTTAAAGTATGCTTATTCATAAAACCCTCATTAAGCTTAAGCGTGACCTCATTCTTCCCAAAAACAACAGATTCTTTATTTACTTTAACATCTTTAATAGAATGCCTCTCAAACTCCCAATTAATTAAATCTTGAATAACCTGTTTTTTTTCCTTGCCCTTCAAATAGGAAGAAACCTCATCATTCTTAACAAACTCAAGAAAACTTAATTCATTATCCTTTTCAAAACTATGCACTCTGCCTAAATATTTACTAACACTTTGCTTAGCCTGTTTCTTTGATTTCAACCATTTTGTCTTAACAAGATAAGCATACTCTCTATCTTTTATTTTCTTTACACGAATATAAGCCATAGAATGTTAGGCACGAGGATTCTATATAAATGTTTTGACTAAAATAAAAAATAAATTACTTAACACTCTTCATAACAGCTTTCTTAAGAGAATCATTATTTTTCTTTATACGCTGAGCAGCAGCTAAAAGTGCTTTTTTAGGATTAGAACTTGTATCTGTTTCAACAATTAATCGTGGAATACCCACAAGTGGATGTCTAATAGTATACCCTGTATTCTTAACATGAGTATCATTGTTTAATTCTTCACGCAGAGCATTACATAAAGTATTATCTCCGCCTTTTACTTGAACAATAAGCTTGTTTTTCTTTTCCAATAAAATATTAAGTTCCATCAAATCACCTAGTATTTTGAATAATAGAGTTATTTAAAATGGTTTCGATTCTAATAATTCTTTACAAGCCTAAAATGAGTTTTTTTCTGCACAAGTTTTTTCTAAACTTTCAACAAAAAATTACACAACATCCTAAAATATACAATAACCACTATATAGTGACTAAAATAGAAAGATTTATAGAGTGCGAATTTTTGGGTTAGGAGCTTTGTTCTTAGCGATTTTGGTGTTTTCAGAATTTTGGTTTTGTGGAGGTTCGTGAAAATGGCAAAAGTTCGTAAAAATATATTTGAGGAGTTAGAGAGAGTTAAGAAATTGGTGTTGGATGAGTTTCCTGACTTGGAAGTTCGTGATTTGTGTAAAATTCTAGGGAGGCTTGGCACGTTTCATTATAATAAGAGAAATAAAATGTTGTTGGGTGAGGATAAGGCTTTGTATGATTTGCTTATTTTGAACTCTTATAATCCTTATACTGTGTATCGTTGGGCTTTGCTTGAGCGAGTGCCTGATGAGATTCGCTTTCAGTTGCAAAATAGTCACGTAAGCCAGAAAAAAGCAAGTAAAATTTCTTTTGAAAGAAGACATGAAACAGAATCTAGTTTGCAAGTTAGTATTAGACGATTAGGTTTAGAGCTGATACGAGGCATGTAGAATGGTAAACATCAGAAAAGTAAAAGAAAAGGGAAGAAAACTTCCCAATGTGTTGAATAATAAGCAATTGTTGCAATTATTTTCTGTGATTACGGATACTGATGTGTTTGTTGCGTGTTTACTCGCTCTTTGTTGCGGATTACGCATTAGTGAAGTATGTAATTTGAAAAAACAGGATGTGAATTTTGAAGATGGCAAAATCAAAGTAGTGCAAGGCAAAGGCGGCAAAGATCGGTATGTTATGCTGCCAGATAAGCTAAAACCTCTTTTAGAGAAATGGTTTAGAGCCAATGATGCTGAGTATGTGATTCCAGCTATGTTTAAAGAAAAGCTCAATACTGCTCAATTATCCTTACATTTTCGTAAGTATTTGAGAAAAGCTGATCTTTCTATTGAATTGTATAGAAATTCAATGGGTCAGCCTCGACATGCTTACAGTTTTCACACCCTAAGGCACACATATGCAACCTATCTACTCGATAAAGGTGTAGACATTTATTATGTGCAAAGAGCTCTAGGTCATTCTGACATTCACACCACGCAAATTTACACTCATGTGAGCAATAAGGACTTACAAGCTAAGATCAACGCTGCTTTTGGCACTAAAGCCTTGACTGGGAAGACCCATGAGCTTCTGGACACTGCTCTGGAAATACTCCAAGTGAGATTTGCACAAGGCGATATTAGTTTTGAAGAATATACTGATAAGCTACAAGTGTTGGAAAAAAGCGAAACATTTAAATATAACTAAATAGATATAATATTATACCTAAAAAGTGATATTATGTTGACGAAAACTCAAATTGCTATTATGGAGGTTTTTGCAGGTAGTATTACTAAAAGTTTCAGTATTCATCAAATATCTAAAGCTCTTAAAAAACCATATCCTCTTATTCATAGATCAATACAACCTCTTCTTGCTGACCAATTTTTAAAAAAAGATGAGCACAAGTATCTTTCTCTGGATTATAGGCATAATCTTTCTGAGCTTGCTTACATTGAGAGTAGCAGAAAAGAGACTTTATTCAAACAACACGCTGTTATTAAATCCTTGTTTCAAGATATGTTTAAAGAAGGTGATGAGGCTTTTTTTATTTTGTTAGTGTTTGGCTCTGTAGTTGCTGGTAAGAAAAAGCCGAATGATATTGATATGTTGCTTATTCTTGATGATAACAAGAAAGTAGATAGACAAGAGAAACTTCTCCAAAAAGTTGCTTCTAGGTTTCATACAAAGTTTCATGTTCATGTAATAAGTAAGGAAAGTGTGTATGAAATGCTATCTAAAAGGGATCAGCTTAATGTGATGAACGAAACCCTTAATAAGCATGTTATACTCTTTGGTGCTGAGAATTATTATTTACTTTTAAACAATGCTAGATGACAAAAAATTAAAGGAAATAGAGACAAGAGCAAAGCAATATTTGCAAGACAATACTATTGTTAAAACTAAACAGATAGGATATGTTGATTTTTTCTTGGAGAATGCCAAGAACGCTATTGATTCTGCTGAATTATTGTTAAAAGCTTCAACAGACAAAGATTTTCAAGAGAAAATAGAGCAAACAGTTAATGGTTTATTGTGGGTGATTAATGCTAGTTATTATTCTATGTTTTATACTGCTCGAGCCTTGCTAGAAAAAAATGGCTACAGATTAAATGCTGATTTGTCTATTCACATGCTGACGTTTGATGCTTTGGTTTATTTCTTTTATTTGACTAAGAAGTTAGAAAAGCAGTTCGTTGAGGAATTTGCACAAGCTGAGGAGGAAGCTGCTGAACTCTTAGGTCAGGAGAAAGCAAAACAAGTTGTTCAGGATTATGCTTATGAGAAGGGAAAAAGAAGCGAGTTCACGTATGAGATGGGAGCTGTTGTGCTGGAAAGCAAAGCCAAAACCTCATTAGAACGTGCTAAGAAGTTTAATGAAGAACTTGGCAAACTCATACAAAAATAAGTCAGAGTTACTGTGTAGAAACTTGGAGCTCCCCCTTTCCCCCTAGTATTAATAGATCTCCTATAAAATATCTATTTAATCAGCAAGACAAAACAGCCCAGAACGCTAAATTTGGGCTTCTTAGACGTTCTCTCCGTTGTCTGATAGGTGTTCTTCCGGAGGAATGATCTCTAATACAAGCTCTTTTGCTTTTTTGGGTGTCAAACAAAAGCTTCTTTTGTTATTCACGTATTTGACATATTTTTGGATGTCTTTTTTTCTACACACAATAATCCAGTCAGCGCAATGCTTGTTCATCCATTCTACCTTGTCCATTATTTGTTCTGGCTTGTTTACTCCCGACTCAATCTCAATGCCTAACATGTAATTCTCAAACAACAAAGCCACATCTAATCTCTTATCCTTGACAGCGTACTCTACATACATGTTCTCATGAAGTTTAGCAAATAAGTGTTTCATGACAAAATGCCAAGCACTCTCTCTATCATTCTCTTTTCTGATATAAAATCCGCCACCGCAAATCTTGCCATCTAACTCATTGCCTCTAACATGGGTGAAGCCTTGCGCAATGGCTTGCTTTTTCTCAATATCATCAAGCTCTTTAGCCCGATAAAAATTTTCTGGAAGCTTTTCTCCAGCGTATTCAAAAACTTTCTTCTTCTTGATGTTGAGTTTTCCGTTTTCAATGTCTTCTCGTACCTGTTCATAGACAACTTCTTTTTCCTCATCTAAAACAGGTTTTGTATTTAAGGCATGCTCTTGGTAATAGTGTATCGCTTCTTCTCGTAGCTCCTTTTTTTCTTCCTTCTCTTCTAAAAGGTTGAGCATACGACAATAGGCTTCATTCCGTACTTTTTCTGAAAATACTTTTTTTATAGGCAGGACTTTTGCTTTACGATGCTTTTTCTTAAAATCCAGTAACTCTGTTACTTGGTTTTCAAATTCATTTTGTTGAGCCTGTTCTTTCTTTTTTCTTGCCTCTTCGGCTGCTCTTTCACGATTTGCCCTGTATAATTCAACAGCTGACCGTTTATTTATGAGTTGATCTACTCTTTTATTTACTCTATTAATTTCCTCTTTAAATTCTTCTTGTAGATGTGCTGCAAAATCTTTTATTTG
>CALCXY010000041.1 GCA_937906345.1 Candidatus Woesearchaeota archaeon
AAGTAGCAGTATGTGAAAAAGGGTGTAGCAATGGTGTGTGTTCGTTATGCGTTGAAGGTGCTATAACTTGTCTAGATACATTTCAATCAAGTACTTGTGTTAATGGTGAAGAAGTTGTAGAAGATTGTCCTGGTACTACTAGTTTTTGTATGCATAGTTCTGGTTGTCAGGTATTAAATTGGGACTTTGAATAATCACTATTAAACTGTAACCTTTATAAATCAATTAAACTTCTTAATTTTTTATGGTAATGGAGAAATTAGGAGAATCTTTAAAAGGCACTTTAAAAAAGATAGCTAAAAGCATCTTTGTAGATGAGAAACTAGTAAATGAGCTTGTTAAGGATATTCAGAGAGCTTTATTGCAAGCAGATGTTAACGTGAAGCTGGTTTTTGAGCTTACCAAAACTATTAAGGAAAGAGTTCTAAAAGAGGATGCTCCTAAGGGATTAGATAAAAAAGAGCATTTAATCAATATTGTATATGAAGAATTAACTTCTTTTTTTGGTGGCAAAAAAGCTGAAATTAAGATAGAGAAGAAAAAACCTTTCAAAATTATCATGGTTGGTTTATTTGGACAAGGTAAAACAACTACAACTGGAAAATTAGCTAATTATTATGCAAAAAGAGGATACAAGGTAGCGATTGTTGGTTTAGATACCTATAGGCCTGCTGCTATGGATCAAATAGAGCAGTTAGGAAAACAAATTAAAGTTCCTACTTTTATCAATAAAGAAGAAAAAAATGCTGTTACAGTTTACAAAGAATTTGAAAAAGAATTTAAGAATTTTGATGTTTTATTAATTGATACAGCAGGAAGAGATGCTTTAAGTGAAGATTTAGTTAAAGAAATTGAGGATATCACTAATTATTCTAAACCAGATGAAAAATTATTAGTTATTAGTGCAGATGTTGGACAAGCAGCACAATCACAAGCTGAACAGTTCCATAAAAGTGTAAACATAACTGGTGTTATTGCTACAAAAATGGATGGAACTGCAAAAGCAGGTGGAGCTTTAACAGCGTGTGCAGTTACAAAAGCTCCAATTAAATTTATAGGAGTTGGAGAAAGAACAAATGATATTGAACAATTTAATCCAAAGGGATTTATTGGAAGAATTTTAGGTATGGGTGATTTAGAGGCTTTACTTGATAAAGCAAAAGAAGCAATTAAAGTAGAGGATGCTCAAGATCTTGGTAAACGTTTGTTAAAGGGCGAGTTTAATTTAATTGATCTTTATGATCAAATGGCTGCAATGAAAAAAATGGGTCCATTAAGTAAAGTCATGGATATGGTTCCAGGAATGGGCCAAGTAAAAATGCCAAAAGAAATGCTTGATAATCAAGATGTTAAATTAGATACTTGGAGATTTTTAATGAATTCTATGAGTGAAGAAGAATTAGAGGATCCAGAGATTCTTAATGCTGCAAGATTGGAGAGAATTGCAAAAGGTTCTGGTAGGAGTATGCAAGAAGTTAGAGAGTTAGTAAAACAATATAGACAAGCTAAGAAAATGCTTAAAATGATTAAAGGTAAAGATCCTGAGAAGTTAATGAAAAACCTTGGTAAGATGCAGCAAGGAATGGGAAAGGTTAAGTTTAAGTAGATTAGTCCTGTTTTGGAGTCATATAATGTCTTTCTATTTTCAATTTAGGATTATTTGCTAATTCATCAATTGTTGGATCCATATCATTAAAGGGGTTTAAAATTACTTTTACACTATACTGGCCTCCAAACGTTTCATTTACAATACTCATTCTGTTTGTGCAAAGAGTGTTTAATACATCTGCTCTTCCTTCATGAGTAACCTGACTTCCAAATGGAATATGCACTATATCATTTTCATCAAAAACACTAATTCTATCATTATCTAGAGTTGCAATTAAGTGATCTCCTAGAACTCCTACCCTTCTATATAAAAAGAATCTAAAATCTCTATCTTCTCTTAAATAATCCTCATTATCTGTAGGTTGTAAAATATCAGGGTCAAAACTATGGTCTACAACATGAAGATAACCGTCTTTATGCAGATTCTCCCATTTATCTGACTCTATTAATGTTGCACGATTACTCTCTTCATCACATTTGATTTTAGTTTTTACATGTATGCCTAAATCTACAATAGCCTTATAAACGGCTTCAAAATACTTATCATTAGGTCCTCTTTGACGAATGAAATAAGCTCCTTGATTACCCTCTTGTTGTCTTCCCAATAATGCACTTGGATCATCATCAAGGGTTCTTCTTATCCAAATTTTTCTGATAAAATGAGGCATAGGGATTAGATTTTTTTACTATTCTTAAACATTTGTATGATTTACACATTATTATGCTTATTTTTCGCAAAAATTTATAAAGGGGTTACAGTTTTTCTCTTTTATGTCATTAGAATTATTATCAGGAGTAACTGTTCCAGTTGCTTTTCCCCTTGTTACTCCGAAAGAATTTAGTCATTATCATTATGAACGATTAATGAATGTATTAGCCCAAGCTAAAATTCCAGTAGCATTTATTAATGGATTTACAGGACAAACGTATGATATGGATAATAAAACTAGGTTAAGTGTTATGTATACTGCTAGTACTTTATTTGCTCCTTCTAGAGAAAGAAATCCTGGTATGAAATTTATAGTAGGGGTTAATGGTGATACTGATGCTGAATTTAGGGAAAATATTGCATTAGCACATCAATTAAAATATGATGGTATAGTTGTGCAACCTTCAAGAATGGATGTTGGAGGAGATGTTGTAAAGTTTATGAAAGGGGTTGAATCTGAGTTACCTATTATTTTATATTCTTGTTCTGGAACTGCAAAAGGTGGTGAAGTTATAACTCCAGATACTATTACTGAATTAAGTTATATTGACAATGTAGTTGGAGTAAAGGTTAGTGAAGATTTTGAAACTCATGTAGAATTATGTGGGAGAAGAACCCATCCTGAATTTTATTTTTCTATGGGAAATGCTTACTCTATATTTGATTTAGCAGAGCGTAGTAGAGATGTTGTAGCAAATAAAACAGTTGGAGTTGTTTCAGGACCTGCAAATGTTTTTCCAAAAGCATGGGTTAAAATGTGGGATCTTATTCAAATTACTGCATTAGATTCTAATCCTGATTTAGGTCAAGATATGGCAGGACAATATACTTTTCAAAAGAACTTTTTATATGAATTTAAAAACCAACATGAATCCATTCCAGATAGAGTCGACATGGTAAGTTTTATTAATTATTTACTTACTAAAAAAGGAATATTTTCTGAACCAAGTGTTCTTGATTCTAATAAGAATGTTGCATTTGAACAAGAACCTTATTTAAATAGGGCATATGATGTTCTTAGTAGTAAATAATTTATTTAACATCCAACTTACTCAAAGTAAACTTACCTTTAGATGCTTTAAGAACAAGTTCTTCTTTATCATCAAACCCAGTTATTTTAGTTATTAATTCAGGTAATAAAATACGATTACCTCTCATATCAACTTCAGTAATAAGTTGTTTAATTTTAGGAGCTATTTTATCTTCAATTCCCATTTCTTCTAAGACAAAAGATTTTTCTTTACTTTTTTTGAGATTTACCATTTCTGTTGTTTTTTCATAAAAGAAACGAGCCATTTCATTAGCAACGTCAATATTAGTTGCGTCTGTTATTCCTTGCAAGCCAGGAGATAAATTAATCTCAATAACAACTGGTCCTTTTTGACTTTCAAGCATATCAACAGCACAAGCATCTAATTTTAAAGCTCTTGCAGAATCAATTGCTATTTTTTGAGCATTATAATCTAATAAGTATTGTTCACCTTTTCCTCCAGCATGAATATTTGATCTTGTTTCACCTGATTTTGCTTTTCTTTTCATTGATGCGATAACTCTATCTCCAACAACAATTGCTCTAATATCAACTCCTGCTGTGTCAACATACTCTTGGATTATAAAAGGTTGTTTTAATGAATCTAAGGTATCAAGCATACTCGATGCAGCAGCAAAACCTTCAGCATAGATAACTCCTTTTCCTTGAGTTCCGTGGGGGAGTTTCATTATAATAGGATAATTAACTTTATCTAGAATTTTTTTAGCTGCTTTTGCACTAGATGCAATATAGGTAGTTGGCATAGGTACTTTTACATCTTGCAGCTTTAATTGTGTTAATAATTTGTGGTGTCCTTCAGTAAAAGCATTAGGTGGAATAGGCATGTAGGTTTTCCCCCAATACACTGTTGTTAAACTTTGTAAGAGATCAGCGTATTTGAATGAACCTTTAATGTATGCACAATCATATTCAGGTAATTTTTCTCCATTATAGAGAACTTCTGCTTGTTTTCCTGATAAGTTCACTTCAATATCTCTAATATCAATTTTATCAACTTTGCTAAAGTATTTTTTCATAGCCTCATAAAGCATTTCAGAGCTTTTGCTACCTAAACTAAATAATCCTGCTGTTATTTCATGTTTCATTTTTTTATCCTTGTAGGTTTGTGATGTAGTAAAGGATCAATAATAAATCCTCTTCTTAATATATTTTGACCGATTAATACTTGATATTTAAGTCTTGATCTGTCTGCTATAGTAAATATGAAATTGAATTTTCTTTTAGCTAATGTAACTCGTGCTTTAATATAAGGCCTTATTTTAACTCCAGATGCTGATTTAATCTCTTTATGCTTGATAATTGGGCCTAAATCTAGTTCTTCTGCTAATGACTTATCAATAGAGCTTTTTTCAGCTCCAGTATCAATTCTAGCAACTACTTTTTTACTCTTTTTAGGGCCTAAAACTAATACGGTTTCTACTAAACCCACCACTGTTTTCTCCTTTGGAACCATACATGTATGCAGTAGTGAGTTGTATTTAAAGGTTACGAAAACAGAATAATTGTTTGTATAGGGGATAAATTTGAGTATACCTTTATAAATATGGGAATAATTGTGATTTTAACAATGCGTATAACTATCCCAGAGGAAGCTGAAGAAGATGGAAAATCTAGGTATTTTGCAGCTTTGATTATGCATAATGCTGCTGGTTTAATAGATATGGACTTGGTGAGGTATGATATTGCTAAACCCGAAGAAAGAGATGCAGCTTTAGCAGATGTTCAAATTCCAGAATCAATTAAAGAGACATTAAGAAAACCTAATCCAAAGAATTTATCGCATTGGCAGGAGAGAGCTAATATTAGGGAGTGGGATGTTGTTAGAACACCAAGACCTTTAGAGGTTTCAGAACTAGAAGGATTTGCTAAAAAATTTTCAGATCAGTTGGATCAAGAGATAACAATTAAATCAGGAGAAACACTTGCACTTTCTAATATTTCTATACAATATTCATTTTACGAGCCTATATAGTCATAAAAAGAGAAATAACTTTATCAACTCCAATAGCTAAAATCAAACTAGCTAATTTAGGTCCTCTTTCTTTATCTAAAAGAACTTTGTAGCCTGCTTGGAATAAATCTTTTGGAGGTAATTCCATGTCTTTACAAATTGTGTAGAATTCATTATATAATGAATCTTCATTATAACTTCCTTTTTTTAGAATCTCTGCAACTCTATGTAAGGCTTCTTTTTGTTTATCAGTTAAATCTAAATTTTTAGGTAATTCTGTTTGGATTGTAAACTTTTGTTCATCAGGAACATACTTGTCTAACCAGGTTTTTGCTTTTTCAAAACGTTCTTTTATTTCTTTAGCAAAATCTTTATTATAATGCCCTGTTTTTTCTAAAATGTTAATTGCGTCTTTTTCATTAGGAAAAACTTGAGCAACCATTGCTAATTGACTAAAAGCAACAGGCACTGGTTTTTTAATTGATTTTAAAGAACTGATGTTAAATAATCGTTTAATATGTGCTTCTTCTTTTTTGTTCTCTACAGGTTCTTCTCCATTATAGATACGAGCAAATTTATCAAATTCATCATAGATTCTAGGTAAGTCTTGCCAGCTAAATGAACGTGTTTTCATTACTTTTTTATTGTAAAATAATCTTAAGTGTTCAGGAGAAGAAACTTCTACCCATTCTTTAGGATAAACCACATTTCCTAGAGATGCACTCATTTTCTGATTATCAATCATTAAGTGTTCATAAAAAATCGGTTTTGGCTCTGGATAATTTAATATTTTCTCACAAATCTCACCATTTATCCAAAAAGCAGATCCTGGAACTTGATATTCTTTACCTGCTCCTTCACTTACTATTTTCCACATTGCCCATTCAGCTGCCCATTCACTTTTCCACATTAACTTTCCATTACCTTTTAATGGGTCATCAACTCCTTTATGATTGCAGCCTTTAGCTGTTGCAGATTCAAAAGAATAGTCTTTACATTCATAATGAAATTCTTTTTCATTAAACTTTGTTAAATGTGTTGTAGATAGTTTTCCACAGTTTTCACAAATAGGTTTCCAAGGACTCCAATTTTGAAGAGGGTCTTTTCTATACTTATCTTGGATTTCTATAATTTCTTTTGTATGTTCTAGTATTTTTTTAATATAGGGTTTAAATGAACCTTTTTTGTATTCTTCCCTAGTAGATTTAATCTCTAATTTAGTAGAAACAAAGTCATGCACTACCTCTAAGTATTCTTCTTTAAAGTGTTCTGCATAACTTTTATGGCATCCATGTGGATCAGGCATATCTGTTACTGCCATTCCTAAGTATTCCTCAAATTTTTTAGGAATGCCCTTTGGAAGCTTTCTAAAAGGATCCATGTCTTCTGCAACCCAAATTAATTTAGCTTTTTGATCAGCATCAATTAATGCTTTGTAAACAGATTCTGACCTAATAGTATCAGATAATCTTCCAATATGTAAAACCCCTGATAAAGAAGCAGATGTTTTAACTGTTAATGTTGAAGGATTTTTTATGTTGCCGTCTGTATAATGAAACTTTTTTCTTTTAATTATTGAGTCTGCTAATTGATCAGCCCAAAAGAGTTCTTCTGACATGTATTTAAGGAGAAGTTACTGATTATTAAAGGTTTGGGTTAAAATATTATGTGGGAAATATTTTGATGAGGTGTCTGCCGCCAGCAAATTAGAAGCTTGACTTTTATGCCCCTCCGCCACCCATGGATATTTGGAGCCTTATAGCTTATTTTTATAGCTCCTTTTCTCTTTGTCTTTTAGTTTAAGATATTTAATTAGTTTTAACCCAATATATTTCTTTTTCATTAGGGTTTGTTTGGCCAAAATCATAATCTTGTTTAATATAATTAAGAGTAGTAATAGCAGGAATTTTAGGACCTGCTTTAGAGAATACAAATGTATGTTCATCTGTTACTTTTAATTGTACACTTAAATGGTTCATTTTATCTTTTAATGGATCTTTAAATTCTATAAAAGTTAAGGTATCATTTGAACTATGTGGTTGAATCCTAAATCCATGTTCAGTAAGCCATTTAACTGTTACTGGTCTAATTGGTCCTTTTGCCATACTAGCATATACTAATTCTAATTCATATTCCTTTACTTCTACAATTGGCATTTTAAATTTTTTTTCAATAGGTAAACTGTCTCCAAATAATCCCTCTGCATAGGTTCCCATTCCTGCAACATAAAATGAAGATAATACACAGTCATAAAGAGCATTAGCATTTATTTGGATTGAATGTATTACTGGTTCTTTAGGTAATAAATTATTAATTCTCTCAGCTAAATCTGGATCTGTTTCTGCTAAAACTTTATCCCAAACAGGTCTAAGGCTCTGTATGTGATCATTTCCTATCATTCTAACTGATTGAAATGATTTTAACAAAGCTAATTCTTTTTCATTTAACATATACTGGGAATTTTAATGGGTTTTATAAATACTATTATTTAAGAAGTAATTATTTACAAGCATTAACTAAAGAATCTACTTGTTTTAAAGTTAATTGAATTTGAGGTTTTAATATATTCATTTCATCAACAAGTGTATCAATAGCTGCATTTAATGTAGCTTTTTGAGCTTCATCTGTTGAGGTTTCTAAAGCATTAAGTTTAGTTAACATATCGCTTTTCTTTTCATTTAAGGAATCAACTAACTCATTGTATTCTTTGTTTCTTATTTTTAATAAATCACATTTATTATCTGGATCAAGTGTACTTATATCAACTGGCTCTTGCGTTGTTTCAGTTGTAGATTGTGTTTCAACATTAATAACTGCTGATCCTGTTATAGGAGATTGTGAAACTCCTCCAGAGCTGCAAGCAAAAGAAAATAATACTAAAATTAATAATACACCTATCTTTTTCATATAGTACACTTTTAGGATTACCTATTTATAAAATTTGTTGTTTTAGAGTGGTATATAGAAAATTCATAACATTTTTAACTATTATGTTAATTCTTTTCTTATGCCAAAAGTTTTAGTAACAGGGACGTTTGATGGGATACATCCAGGACATTTAAATTTGTTTAAACAGGCAAAAAAATACGGAGATCTTATTATTTTAGTTGCAAGGGATGAAACTGTTAAAGAAATAAAAGGCAGGTATCCTAAACAAACAGAGGTTCAACGATTAGCAAGATTAACAGAGATTAATCTTGCAAAACATGTGGTATTAGGTAATTTAAAAGATAAATATCAAGTTTTAGAGGATTGGAACCCTGATTTTATTTGTGTAGGTTATGATCAATCAGCTTTCTTAGATAAATTAAAGGATGAGATTAAAAAAAGGAAGTTAAATACTAGAATAATTAAATTAAAAGCGTTTAAACCTGAGAAATATAAAAGTTCTATGATTAATGGTGATTAGGCTGCATTTGTTCTAGAAATACAAGTCTTAGCTAAGCTTTTAACCTCATTTAGGTTTGTTTCAAGTGTTGATTTTTCCTCTTTCCCTAATAATCTTAATCCATTATCTACAATATATCTACTAGGTGAAGTTTCTCCTGAATCTTCTGGTAATCTTTTAATCACATCTTCAGCTAACCTATAGAAATGTTCAGCCACACCTGTGTTTCCTTCTAATCTATAGGTTTCTCCCATTAAAGCATAAGACACATCAACACAATCTGGTAATCTTAATGCTCCATCTAATACATCTCTAGCTTCATCAAATCTTTGTTGTCCCATATATGCTCGAGATCTTTCATAAAGAATCTCTAATTTTTCAAAATTGTTTAATCTAATTTTTTCAACACCTAATTTTTCTAATCTATTTAATTGGAGATGGGCTTGTTCATACATTTCTTCATACATTTCTTCATCTTCTGTTCCTCTTCGATTATATGAAGCAGCAAGCATAATGTGAGTATATGCTTGCTGGAATGGATCAAATTCTTTTCTATTTACTCCATATGCTAATGCATCTGTAAATGCATCAATTGCTTGTTCAAAATTTCCTTCAAAATAATGAGTGCTTCCTAATTTTAAATGATGTAATGGATTAGATTCATCTAAATTTATTACTCCTTCCATGTCACTTACTGCATCTGCTCCTTTTTCTAACATAATCCTGGTGTGAGCTCTTTTATCTAAAGCATCAATTCTTGTTTTATCACTTTTTGTATTTCTAAAAATAATAGTGAGAGCTGCTTCAACAGTTCTATATAATTGATTTTCTGATCCTACTTCTAGAGTCTCGTCAATTAATCCACTTAATTTAAAAACTAGAGATATATCACTTAATGCACGGTCATATGGATCTTCATTATTAAAACCTGTTCTTTGAGATCTTGCATATGCTCTTATGGCTAATGCTTGCATTTTTTCATTAAAAGTATAAGGACCATTTATGACAACATTTAACGGACCCATTTCAACAGTTTCAAAATTTGACATTCCTCCATTAGATGGTTCTACTTGCATCCATTTAGGTTGGTAAGCTGTAACACTATCTCCTCTAATAAGTCCATCAGCTTGTTGTAAATAAAATTTTGCATTATCTTTTAATTCAAGGTTAGGAACTCTTCTAAGAACAAACTCAGGATCTCCATTATCCATTACTCCTAAGTTGAAATCTCCTGATAGGATAAATGATTCCACATCCAATTTACCAACAGGGTTTTGATTTTTCAACTAGTAACCTCACTATACACCTTACACCCCTTACTGATGACTATTATTTAATTAAGCACATATAAAGGTTTCTATAGTTTAGAATATGCTTTTTACGTATTTCGGATTAAACTAGTTGAGATTTTAATACTTCTTTAACTTCAGGAACAAGTCCTTTCATAGCTGTTCTGTAAAATGCCATAACTAAATTATCAATGTTTAAATATTCCTCCTTCGGGAATCCTATTAAATGTGAAACATTAGAATCCTTACTATCTTCTTCACAATGTGCTGCAGTGAGTAAAACAGGAGTATTAGCTGCATTAAATACACTTATTAACCCTTTCATTACATCATGGATGTGAGAAGGGTGCCAATTAAAGCCATATAAAAGTTCATTATGTACATATTTGCCTCTCATATTTCTAGGAGGATTACGAGATACATGACGAGGGGTGTGAGAGATAACTTCTAAAACTGTAAATTCATGATTATAATCCATACCTCCAAGTGCATGTGCATTTATACATCTATTATCACGTATTGTATATTTATTAAATTCTCTTGGATCCTCTAAAAGATTACCTAAGGGGATAATTCCATGATAAAAATGAATTTTGTGTGACATTTTAGATGAATAATAAAATAAAACCTCCAACAACCATTAATCCATAATACAGTCTATTCCATCTAAGTATTTTAATTCCATCAAAGTTTCCAAAAGGTATCAGGTTAAATAATCCTAACCATGAATTAATTAATACACCATAAAAGGTTATACTTTGAAATAAAGCACCTAATGGTAAAGTTCCTAAAATTAAGAAAATAATAGCTAACGCATAATTTGTTAAAGGTCCAGCTAATGAGATAATGCCATTTCTCTCCCTAGTAACATGGCCTGATATCATAACAGCACCAGGAGCTGCGAAGATAAATCCAAAAAATGACATAACAATTGCTAAAAAAAGCATTTGATCATTACTTCTAAACTCAGCCCAGCAGCCGTATTTTTGTGCAACAAACTTATGAGCTAATTCATGGGCTAAAAAACCAATTCCTACTGTTAATGCACTAAGAATTATAGCTGTGATAAAAGCAAATGAAAAATTTAAACCACTCATAGCTATAGCAAATGCAATACTTATAGCTGCCCAAGCTTTAAGTAGATCACGTTGCTCAGTTTTTGAAGTGCTAAATCTCATAGAAATATAAAAAATCATGGAGCTTAAAAAGTTATCTTTTAGTTCTCAAATCCAATTCTTCTTTTTTTCACTCTAATGAACATCTGTCCGTTTTTTCTTTCAATTTGTTTATGTATAATATGGTTTCCGTTATTTGTTACTACATCAATCACTAATGGATTTTGCATTTTTCCACCCCCGTAGAGTCCTGTCTTCCAATATAATAGTTACACTTTTAGAGTTTCCCCTTTATATACTTTTGGTATTGGGTGTAGAATTGTGTATATTAAGGTAAGTCAAAATCAAGATGTTGGCCAAAAACAGAAGGTAATTCCATAGGTGCTTGGTAGGGTTTTCCTGTGTAATTGAGGACTAGTTTTGCTTCTGGTCTGATATTATTTTCTAATAAATTTCTTAATGTTACTCCTTCTGGCCATTTTGATTCAATTCCAATGGGGCCTATTTGCATATCAGTTAATTGATCATTAACTCCTTGATTAAAAGTTCCATCTAGCACTCCATCAGGTCTGTATATGCCTTGACCATCTGTTAAGACTCTTCCATAATGCACTTGTAATTCATCATCAAAACTTATTCTAATTCTTGGAAAACCTTTCCAAAAATAATTTCCAATTGTTTTTATTTGCCACGTAGGGCGTTGCACTTCAAGATTTATATCTGGAAACGCTCTTACATGAGAATAGACATGACCTTTTAAATTAATTTTTGTTCCTCTTTTTCTATTTTTATGTTTCGAATGATTATGTGTAACCTTAGCTTCTATGTAAAAATCTTCTTCTTGAGGATTTGTTACTGAAGGTATTAAATGAAGGTGTGAGCTAGGTTCATGAAATTGGAAATGAGGAGAATGTGAAATATTTAAAGAGATAATAAAATCATTTTGAGTATTTAATTTTTTTAACATAAAGTTGTATATATCTAACAAGGTATCATTTACATATTCTCTTCCAAATGGGTCTTTGTAAATATTTATTTTTACAGTTCTAACTTTAATAAAATTACCTCTAAACGTATTTACTCCGAAAAAGGGAGTTCCATTTTTATTTTCTTGTTCTGCAAAATTATCATAAAATTGAAATGCAAATTGAGAAAAAGGCATAATAAGCACTTCATTTTGATCTAACGTTAACCTATTTAAAAAAGAATGAGGAATTACAAGATAAGGTTTTATTCGAGCAAAATGTAAATCTTGTGTTGTAGTTTCCACGCCATCAGCTATAACTTTGAAGGGGGTAGGAGAATGAATTGTTGTATTGTCAATTCTTATTTTAGTAGGTTCAATTGTTCTTTTTTCTAAGTTTCTTTGAATCCCTCTCACAAATAAAGAATCTGCTCTAACATCTATCCCTCTTACTTCATCATTCATATTATTGTTAATAATTGAAGATATAAAAACATTATTATTCTGGAACATCAAAATCTAATTCTCTACCAAACTCTCTATGTGTTTCAAAATCAGGTTCATACACTTCTCCATGGAAATCACATTTTACTCTTATATCTGGTAGGCCTTCTATATTTAAAATTCTACCAATATCCCAATTTCTATTTGGAAGTTCTGGTAAATGTGATTTAATACTAAGATTATTTATTCTTACATTTTGTAGTTGTTCAACGTGTTCTTGATCTAAAGTTCCATCTAAAACACCATCTGATCTTACAATACCTTTTGCATTACAAAGAAAACGAGCATATTCAGCTGTAAAATCATTTTCACTAAGAAATATTACCTCTGGATTTGGAATAAGGGCATTATAATATTGAATAAAATTTATTGCAATTCCTGATCTACTATAATGTGCTTTTTCACTAATTTGAATTTTTGCCCTTGAAACTGGTTCACTTTTATCTCCAATAAAAATTCCTTTGTTTACACTTAACTGATTTGGTGGAACAAATGCACTTAAATACACATTCTCAAAATCATTTTGATCAGGAAATATTTTAAATGATAGTCCTGGATTCCATATTGTATAAGGAGGCATAGTATCATGGTGATACTCAAATATTGCCATTTTTTCTGCTCCAAATCTATATACACTAAGAATATGGCGATGTATCCATCTAAGTATATCAATATCATAATTTACTTTACTTGGATGTTTGAATAAAGTAAATTCTTCTAATATTTCTAACATAACCCTTCCTCTTTCTTGATCGAATACTGCTTGAGTATCTAATATATTCCCACTAAATGCATCAAATGCTGCAAAAGGTTTTTCCAAAAAAGGTGCAAACGTATCACGAAAAGCTTTTGCAAATAAACCATAAGGAACAACTATATATTCTTCATTTTGATTATATCGATAAGGTTTTGAGATTCTTTTTGCATCTGGTTTAACAATAAGATCAGGATTAACTCCTTTAAATTTAACATAAGTTGTTTTATATTCTAATCCATCTCCAACTACTAAAAACTGTTCATTTGCACGAATGCAGTCAAGTTTTGATTTTTTCCTAAAATCAGAATATGGTTTAGTGAAAATAGGTTTAATATTTCTTAAAAATAAACTCTGACCTTGAACATTTTTACCTGTAGAATATGTCATAAAAAGAAAAGAATGAAGAATAATTTAAAAAGATTTAGATTGTTTATTTAAAAGCAATTTGTACATCAGGTGCATTAAGCTGCCTTACTGATCCATCTTTATAGCCAACTGCTACTTGATAAGGATCTTTTCTAATTCTTCTTTCAGCTTTTTCAACACCAGTAACTTCAAAAAGACATTCTTCAGATGCACTTACTCCACCAGCTAATGTTAATGTCTGACCTTCTGCTCCATACGGAATAAGTACTGCAACACTACTTTCGTTTGAGACTCTTTTTCTAACTCTACCCATATCAAAAGGAGTTATAGAATCAACTTCTGCAGTTAAACCTGTTGTATCTGCATCAGATGTAGTATCATCAACATTAAAAGGGTGAGCTACCCAAAGATAATGAGGATTCTCAAAAGCATTTTGTCCAACAGTTACTGTTGTTGGTCTTGTTAATCTTACATATAATACTGTTCCCATGCCTTGAACTTCATCAGGAACTAAAAATCCAGAACTAGTTTTTGTGAAAACATAGTCTTTTTGTTGTGGTTGTGTAGATTGATCTCTTTCTATAAGTGTAGCATTCATTTTGGTTACCTCCTGATAATATAGTGTATTCTAAGAACTGCAGTATTTAAACTTTTCTCTCATTTGTCACAATAATGGTGTTAACAACTACAACATAGAAATCTTTAAAAACAAACCTATGAATTGTATTGTAAATGGATAGTAATGGGTTTGTGCAATGGTTAAAGAAGGAAAATCTCTTTCATTATGTGGAAAAGTATTACCCTTGTTTTAAGAAAATCTTTCAAGATTGTTTAAAAATTAAGAAGGAACAAGTATTAATCATACTTGATACAGGTTATCCTACAAGAAGATGTGCTGCTGTTTTAGCAGGTTGTTATCTTTTAGCTGCAAAAAGATTAGGGATTCAATATAAATTAGTTGTTCAAGAGCCTAGACTTACAGGGCAGCCAGCAGATAGTGATGTTATTGATTCCTTATTTCAATTTCCTGAGGGTAATGTGTTAATATTATGTTTATCTGGAAAATTAGGAAGTATGAAACATATTGGAAAAAGTTTTAGAACATATGTTACTAATAATAAACATCGTTTTGTTTCCACATCTGGTTTACAAGATCTTGAAACAAGGTATTTTACTAAACTTGTTGAGAGTGTTAATATTGATTATGCTGCTTTGCAAAAAACTGGAAGAGAATTAAAGAGAAAAATAGATTATGCAACTGAGTGTAAAATTTTAACAGATAATGGTACAAATCTTTATGTAAATATCAAAGGTAAAACAGCTATCTCTAATGATGCAGAGTATAGTAAAAAAGGAGGAAATATTCCTTCAGGAGAGGTTTATTTTGCACCACGAGGGAAAAAAGTTGAAGGAACTATAGTTATAGATGGAACATTAAGACATACTGGCGGAACTCTCATTATAAAACAACCTGTAAAGTTAAAGGTTGAACAAGGTGAAATTATATCCATAGAAGGAGGAGATGAAGCTCGAATTCTGGAAAGAACTTTTGAAGAGGTAATTCAACGAGCAAAGTATCCTTGGGGTATTAAAAGAGTGGGTGAAATTGGTATTGGAATTAGTAAAGGAGCTTCATTAATTCCTGTAACTATTGTAAGTGAAAAATCTTATGGCACTGCACATGTTGGTATAGGGAGTAATGCATGGTTTGGTGGCACTATTTATGCTATTTCTCATTTTGATCAAGTTTTTAAGAGTCCTAGAATCTATTTAGATGGTAAAAAGATTGATTATTAGGTTTTTTTGTATAAGTGGAGTATATAAAGATGTAATTTTGAAGAGGAAACTGCCACCAGCAAACGATAAGCTTGACTATTATGCCCCGCCCCCGCCCATTAATTTGTGGAGCTTTTAAGCTAATCCTATAGGCTCCTTCATTTCTGGGGTGGGTGGTCGGGGGTCAATACCTCAAGCTTAAAGCTTTTTTTGGCTGGCGGGAATGCAGTCACT